>JAGOTH010000004.1 GCA_018061865.1 Minisyncoccota bacterium | reverse complement strand
CAGCATTCGAGGAATTTCCGTTATGCTGATTTGATCATTCTTAAGTTTTGGACTAACTAGTCTTTTGCTTATTTCTAAAGTTTTCATATTCTTTTTTTAATTTCTTTCACGGTACCACAAATAATAATATATGCAAAAACCACTCATTTTAAGAGTGGTTTTTGCATAGCAGATATATCTATCTAAGCTTTCTCTGCTTCAGCGTCGTGGACTTCCCCATCCCCTTCAGCTTTCGGAGTTTCGCCTTCTTCTTTTGGCGCATCTGCGTTAGCTTCTGCTCCTCCGCTTGCTTTAGACATAGCTTCACCGATCTTTTGCATTGCAACGGATAGTTCAGCTGTCTTTGTTTCGATCACGCTCTTATCTGTTTCTTTATCTTTTGTTTCTTTTAGAGAAGTGATTTTTTCTTCAACTTCTTTCTTCACTTCTTCCGGAATTTTGTCAGCATTATCTTTGATTGCTTTCTCAGCTGTGAAGATTGTCATATCTGCAGTGTTTCGCGCGTCAGCAAGATCTTTTTTCTTCGCATCTTCTTCTGCGTTCTTTTCTGCGTCATCTTGCATCTTTTTTATATCAGCATCAGTAAGACCTGAAGAAGCTTCGATTCTAACTGATTGTTCTTTTCCAGAAGATTTGTCTTTTGCTTTAACATTCAAGATTCCGTTTGCATCCACGTCGAATGTAACTTCAACCTGAGGGATTCCTCGTGGTGCTGGTGGAATTCCGTCTAGGATAAATCTTCCAAGGCTCTTGTTATCGCTTGCCATCGGTCGGTCTCCTTGAGTTACGTGGATTTCTACAGAAGTTTGATTGTCAGCTGCAGTTGAGAAAACTTGAGATTTTGAAGCTGGGATTGTTGTGTTTCGCTCAACTAACTTTGTTGAAACTCCTCCCAGAGTCTCAAGTCCCAAAGATAGAGGAATAACATCTAGAAGTAGAACGTCTCTAACTTCTCCTTTTAGAACTCCTCCTTGAGTCGCAGCTCCGAGAGCCACAACTTCATCAGGGTTGATAGTTCTGTTTGCTTCTTTTCCGAAGAATTTTTCTACTTCGGCAATCATCTTCGGCATTCTTGTCTGCCCTCCAACTAGAATCACTTCATTGATATCTGTGATTTTGAAAGGTGAAGCTTCCATCGCGCGCTTTGTGATTTCGATTGATTTCTCAATGAAAGGATTTGCGATTTCTTCCAGTTGCGCTCGAGACATTTTGAGTAGCAAGTGCTTTGGTCCGTCAGCGTCAGATGTTATGAAAGGAATATTTATTTCTGTTTCAGCTGTAGTTGATAGTTCAATCTTTGCTTTTTCAGCTGCCTCATCAAGTCTCTGAAGAGCAAGAGGATCCTTTGTTACATCAATTCCAGATTCTTTTTTAAATTCGCCTGCAATCCAAGAAATTATTTTCTTATCAATATCTCGTCCTCCGAGGTGGTGATCTCCATCAGTTGATTTCACTTCGATAACATCATCTCCAACTTCAAGAACTGAAACATCGAATGTTCCTCCTCCGAAGTCGAACACAACAATTTTCTCGTTCTTCTTGCTGTTTAGTCCGTATGCCAGAGCTGCCGCTGTTGGCTCGTTGATTATTCTTTTTACATCTAGTCCGGCAATTGCTCCGGCGTCTTTAGTTGCTTTTCTTTGCGCGTCGTTGAAGTATGCGGGAACCGTAATAACTGCTTCTGTTACTTTCTCTCCGAGTTTTGCTTCAACATCAGCTTTTATCTTTGCGAGGATCATTGCAGAAACTTCTTCCGGTCTGTAATCCTTGTCTCCCATTTTCACAGTCACGCCATCGTCTGTTCCTTTTCCAATCTTGAATGACGCCGTGCTTTTGTCGCTATCTAGTTCCTTGTCGTCAAAGCGGTGTCCCATGAATCTTTTGATTCCGTAAACTGTGTTTTGTGGGTTTGTCACCGCTTGTCGCTTTGCAAGAAGACCAACGAGACGCTCGCCAGTCTTTGAGATTGCAACAATAGATGGAGTTGTTCTAGCTCCTTCAATATTTTCAATTATTTTTGGCTGTCCACCTTCAATGATTGCAACAGCGCTGTTTGTAGTTCCTAAGTCGATTCCGATTATTTTACTCATAGTTTTTATATAAATTTGCTTATAATTCGCGACCGCGAAATACTTGTATAAATCTATTATATTAGATAGACTAGAAATATGTCAATCCCATTAGAGGTGGGAACACACTGCGAGCCCTCGTGACCTCTAACGGGACGACAAAAATCTATGAATAAACCTGATTTTAGTCGGAAAATACTGCGAATTCTATCCGAAAAAACGGCTATTTCCCTACCAGAATTGATAGAAAAGGCCAAGAGTGACTTGGGTAGCAAAAGCTCAAAAAACCCTCAGAAATACGCCATTTCGAGGGCTCTGAAGGGTCTTTCGGAGGCTGGTTTGGTGGAAAGTGTCTCTTCTGGGCAGAATGACTTCGCCCGCCTTACAAAGTCTGGCCGAGCCAAGGCTAACAGCTTGAAACTCTCAGCTGAAAACTCCCTCCTTTCCCCTTCTTGGGACGGCAAATGGCGGATAGTTCTCCTTGATCTGCCAGAGAGCCGAAAAGCTGAACGCGAGAGTCTCCGATACCTCCTCAAAAAGGCTGGGTTTGTTTGTCTGAAAAATAGCGCGTGGATATCTCCTTATCCGTTTGAGTATCTATTCACAAACATAAAAACAGATCTAGATCTTACAAGTGAGTTGATGATTCTAACCACTGAAACACTAGACCCTGAAACTGAAAAATTCTTCTTCAAAAATTTCAATAAGTAATTTGACAAAACAGATTTTTCTGATATTCTGAGAAAAAACTGTTTTATGAAAATAAATTTATTACCTTGGCACGAAGAGGTTATTTCTCTTTGGGAAAAGCTTGTTAGTGAAAATAAGGTGGTACAAGCTAGCCTTTATGCATATAAATTAAGTTCTGGCTTAATAATTTGGGGTGTAGATCTTGACCAAAAAGGAAAGATTGAGTTAAGTCGTTTTGATGAACAATTTTTCGGAATTTTCGCAAGTGAAAACGCCAATGAAAGAAGTTCTGAAAGTGTGACTGCAATTCTGGAAGATCAAATATGTTTTATTTCCAAAAAGATATTAGAAGATTTGGAAAACAACAATGAGATTCAAATAAAAATGAATCACTACAGAATGGCATTTTCTCCTTTAACAAGGGGCGTTTATTTAGTAGAGAATGATCCTGTTTTTATAGATTTAGAAAAATTTACACCAGAAATAACCAACCAGATTAAAAACGTAATTTCAATTTTTGAAAAAAACCTTATAGCCGCCTAGAGCGGTTTTTTTATTTATATACCTTCACTCTCGCTGGTCTGATTATTCGATCGGTGGATTTGTATCCTTTTTGAGTTACCTCAGCTATCTTCCCACTCTTTGATTCATCAGAATTCTCAATAGTTTCTAGGGCTTCATGAATATTAGGATCAATCTCCTCCCCTTCTTTTGGAGAAATTTCAGAAACGCCATTGTCAGATAGAACTTTTATAAGTTGTTGGTGGATATATTCCACCCCCATTCTCCAGTTTTTCTCAACCTTCTCCCAAGCTTCGCGGTTGGCAAAGGCCATATCATAAGCGTCTAGAACCGGCAGAAGTTCCTCAACAAACATTTCTTTTGAAATATTTCTAGCTCGAGATAGTCTAGTTTCTTCATCTTTTTTATAATTTTGAAAATCCGCTCGCTCTTTCTGCCAGCTTGTTAAATATTCTTGTTTTTCTTTTTGGGATTCTTTCAGGTCTTTGCGAGTTTTCTTCAGTGTTGCTTTCAAGTCTTCCTCTCCATCGGCATTATAAACAAACTCGACAATGTCATCCTCCTCTTCTATGAGAGGTTCATTTTCTACTATTTCTTCTTCTTTTTTATCTAGTTCGTCTTTCATAATAATTAATTACATTCTTCCTTTCTTACCTTTTTATAAACAGTTCCCCCGCTTTCACCATCCCACAATGGAGAAACCATGTGCTTGTATCTTTGTCCAAAAATATTTACAAAACAAGAATTTGGCTCCTTTTTACCAAAAATAGCAACATGTCTCATCGAGAAATATAATGTCAGTAAAATAATCGGCAGAGTGAGGATTAGAGTTAGTATAACTATGATATTTTTAGCAGCCCTCTCGTTGTCTTTCATAGCCGTTAGTATATCACGAGATTTTGCCTTTTCAAGAAATAAAAAATCCGCCAGTTAGGCGGGCACTTTACCAAAAGATTTTATAAATCTTGCTGTTTCTTCAAGCGAAATCGGCATATCATCTGGCCCCTTAACGAAGCCAACGGTTCTATCTTCATTTAATACAATGTGGTGTATTCCTTTGAAAAAGTCTTCAAATTCTCTCTGGAATATAGTACTCACAGGAGACTGAAACCCGTGTTTTTCTGCAAGGGCGTGAATCTCCTGCAACTCGCCAGGATTAAGACCTTGAATTTTCAAACATATTTTTATCATAGTTAACAATTTCATAAGAGAATACACTTTTCTCTTGTTTTTGTAAAATAAAAAACCCGCCCTAAAATAGAAGCGGTGGTTTGCCATTTTTCCTACGATTAACCTCTTTGTGTATGACATATGCATAGAACAAGAGGACGATTTCTAAAAAAGGAGGATTTGCTCTCTCTGATTTTATAACAATAAGCCAAATACAGCTTATAGTCGATACCATTGCTAAAAATAAAACGATATAAAAAAATATTTTAAATGATTTTACTGTTCCAAGATTATTTCTGTGGAAAAACAAGAAAACAAAAATAACTAAAAAACTCGGCAGCATGTTCGTAAGAAATAGAACCGTATCTAAGGTGGTATGCTCTTTCATAAGATCAATTTTTACAACAATAACACATTTTTATAAAATAGCAAAAAGGCCGAGATCTATATCTCAGCCTTTTGTGTTCGTTGTTATTTCGAAAGTCTCTGGTCTATTCTGTTTATGTCTCTTGGGAAAAGAGTCGCCTCTTTTACATTCTCTATACCGAGGAATTTCTGAGTTAGTCTCTCGAGCCCCATTCCAATTCCTCCGTGAGGTGGAAGTCCGTATTTGAAGGCCATAAGATAGAATTCAAACTTTGCTGGATCAAGTCCTTTTGATTTTATCTTTTCAATCAACATATCATAGTCATGAACTCTCTGACTTCCTGAAATTATTTCAACTCCGCGGAAAAGAAGATCGAAGCTTTTTGTCATTCCCGGATCTTCCATGTCTTCCATTGTATAAAATGGTCTTTTTGATACAGGATAGTGTGTGACAAAGATGAAATCACTTCCGAGATTGTTCTTTGAATATTCACAAAGCCATCTTTCATCTTCCGGATCAAGGTCTGGTTCTGTTGTTTTGTCTACACCAGTTTCCTTTTTGATAAGCTCTTGAACTTCGCGAAGCTTCATAACTGGGAATTTTTCTGGAGCAAGAGGAGCTTCAGTGCCAAAGATTTCCAATTCTTTCACATTCTTTTCTGTTACTTCTTTTGTCATATAACGAAGAGTATTCGTTATCATCTCCATAACATCAGTGTGGTCCTTGATGAATCCCATTTCGATATCAAGCATTGATATCTCATTCAAGTGACGAGAAGTTGCGTGTTTTTCGGCACGGAACTGAGGGCCCGCAGCATAAACTCTTTCATATACTCCAACCATCATTTGTTTATACAACTGAGGAGAAGTCGCCAAGTATGCTGGCTGATCATAAAGATACTCAATCTTGAATATTCCAGCTCCTCCTTCTGCATCGTCCCCTACTATCTTTGGCGCTTGAAATTCAGTGAAGCCTTGTGAATTTAGATACTCACGAAATCCTGTTAGAAGTGTGTGTTGAACTTTGAATATTGCTTGCTCTTTTTCACGGCGAAGTGTCAGTGGTCTGTAATCTAGAAGTGTGTCCAAGTTTAGATCCGCATCCATTGCAAAAGGAAGTTCGTGGGCTTGGGATAAAACTGTGATTTGTAATATTTCCAATTCTATATCTCCATTTTGTTTTCCAGCTTGTTTATTCTTTTCAGGTCTTTCGTTTACTTTACCTTTTACTTCCACCACCCATTCACTTCGAAGAGTTTTACCAGTTTCCATTGCCTCACTTCCCGGCAAAATAACACCTTGAACAATTCCAGATCTATCTCTGAAATCCAAGAATATTAATTTTCCTTGATCCCGACGAACGTTTATCCAACCGTTTATAATAACTTCCTCACCTTTCTTTGATGACAACTCGCTAATTATTGTACGCATATTTTTAGGTAGCCTTGGAAACAAAAAATCGCCTCCACGAACTATCAATTAATTTGATAATTTGCAGGGGCGATTCTTTATTGAAACGCGGTGCCACCCTACTTTCGACTCTTTAGCTATATCGGGCAAACCCGTGGATTTCTCCTTTCCTCCCCGTGTGTCAGACGGATCAAAGGAACTAAGTATAATATAGAACTAAAAATTAATTCTAGCAAACTCTCTGCCCACTCCATCTTCTCCCTTTTCAACAATTGAAATATGATCAACTTTAACCTCTTCTAAGAAAGTTTTATCTTTAAAAAATTCTTCACATTTCTCCAGCCCTTCATCTGTTAGGTCTCGAAAAGCTAAAGTTATATGTGGATCATAGGGTAAAGATAGCTGATACCATTTTTCATACTTGTTCGTTAAATTTTCAATCTTTTCAACTAAAGATATCAATTTTTCATTTAAAATTACTTTTATAAAAATAACTCCTCCTTTATATTTTGTGTATCTATAAGATGAAAAATTTTTTAATTCAACACCAAAGGGTTTCTCATCTGAAATTATTTCTTCTAAAGATTTTTTAAATTCTTCAATATCCTCATCTTCAACTATCGGACCAGAGCCAAGAGTTAAGTGCGGACCCCATTCATCCATGGCTTTTCGTGCACCTGAAAGATTGAATATTTCTTTTTGAAGAGTTCTGATTTTTTCAGTTAACTCATTATCTGCATAAGATACAATTGAAAACTTATGATTCATATATTTTTATTCTTGGTATTCCTTAGCTTGAGCGTTATACATTTCAGCATACTTACCTTTTTTATTAACCAATTCTTCGTGTGTTCCAGACTCAATAATTTTTCCTTGATCAAAAACAATAATCTTGTCAGCTCTTTTTACTGTATTGAATCTATGAGAAATTATTATGATAGTTCTATCTCTCTCCTCTTCAAATAGCTGATTAAATATCCTTGATTCTGCAAGTGCGTCTATTGCAGATGTCGGTTCGTCTAGTATGAGTACCTTTGAATCACGAAGAAGAAATCTTGCTAAAGCTATTTTTTGCTTTTGACCTTTTGACAGTTCAACACCATCTTTGAATTGTCTTCCAAGAACGTGGTCAAACTTTTTTGGTAATTTGTCTATGAACTCATATGCGTGAGCTTTTTTTGCAGATTCCTCTATCTGAAGAAGTGAAACTTGATCAGGGTTTTTATTTGAACCGTAAGCAATCTGATCTCGTATGGAATCAGCATATGTAGAAAAATCCTGAGTCATAAAAGAAATATTTTTTTGCCAATCAGTAGCTTTTATGCCTTGTAAGTCTGTGTTGTTTGCAAGTATTTTTCCCTCAGTCGGTAAATACATTTTTGATAGTAGTTTTATAAATGTTGTCTTACTTGCCCCATTTTCTCCAACTATCGCCACTCTTTCATTTGACTTTATTGTTATATTTATATTATTCAAAACAATTTTATCAGTTCCTGGATATTTGAACTTTACATTTTCAAACACAATCTCTATAGAATTTTTGTTTTTAAATTCGGCTCCCTCGTTTTCTGAAAATATCGGCTCCAAGGCTAAAAGAGAAAAGTACTCTTGTGCAAAGTTTATGTGCTCTCTTACTTTTCCTAGAGATCTAAATATATTTGCAGATGAATATAGAAAAGTTTGAAAAGAAGAATAAACAAATAACATAGTTCCAACCGCCAACTCTCCAGAAATGGCAAGTTTTACTATCAGGAGAATAGAAAGCACAAAACAAAAGATATAAAAGCACTCGCCATATAATTTGTGTTTGTATGTCCTGAAGTTTATTTTGTTGTTTTCAGTATCAAAGTCTCTCTGTAGGTCTATAAGTTTTCTTGAGTAAAAAAAAGTTTTACCAATAAGTTTTAATTCTGTAAGCTTTAAAGGTTCCAAAAAGTGGCTAAGTTTATGCCTCTTTTGTTTTTTCTTTTCAAGCTCTTTGTTCCAAAGGTAAAAAATATTTTTTGCAGCGTTTTTTTCTACAAAGTAACTTGGCAGGACCGACAAAATAGCTAAAACTGCTAACCTATAATCAAATGCTAGAAATATAAGTGCGGCTGCCAAAAGTCTCATCAAATCAGATAAATTTTTAAAAAACCATCCATTCAATGAAATAATAGAATCTACCCCTCTGTCATTGACTTTCTGGTTCAGGTCTTGAAAATTTTTTCCTTCAACAGTTCCAAGATCCAATGAAGAAATTTTATTGATCCATTTCTTCGTTATATAAAGACTAATGTTTCTAAACAGTTTGTCTCCGATGTATTGATCATAGTAGTCAGTTATATTTGGTACGAAGTTTGCAAATATAATAAATACGATAGTCCACGCGATTTTGTGCGTATCTAAAACTCCAGTTTTGGCTGAATCTGCGACAATATTTATAATTTGAGCAAAAGAAGCTACTGTGATAAATGACCACGAAGAAACAACTATTGTATTTACAATAGTTATCCAGAAAGATTTTTTATCGGCTTTCCAGCCAGTTGCGACAGATTTTTGAAAAACTTTATATCCTGTCATCTAATTTTTAGTAAAGTTTTACTCCAATCTTTTCTCTAACGTCTTTCATTTTCTCATCGGCAACAGCACGGGCTCTTTCTCCTCCGTCCTCAAGAATTTTTAATACTTCTTCTGGATTTTGTTCGAAATATTTTCTCTTTTCACGCATTGGTGCAATGAATTCTTCAATATCTTCAATCAAAGCTTCTTTCAATTCTTTATACTTTCCTTTCTTTTCTTCATAAAGCGCATTTAATGAAGCTTCATCTCTAAATAGTTTGTGAATTTGGTAAACATTTTCTGGTCTTTCGCCACTTGAATCAGTAACAATACTCATCACGGATTTTACAATTTCATCTTTTTCTGCAAAAAGTGGGATCGTGTTGCCATAACTTTTTGACATTTTTTGACCATCAGTTCCTGGGACTACAGCGACACCCTCAAGAATCATTTCTTTTGGAAGCTTGAATGTCTCTCCAAAGATTCTGTTAAACTTCTCTGCTGTATCGCGCGCGATTTCTACGTGTTGCTTCTGATCTTGCCCAACAGGAACAACGTCAGTGTCATAAAGTAAAATATCTGCCGCCATCAAAAGAGGATAATCAAAAGTTCCAACATTTATGTCTTTATTTTTTGCCTCTGCGTCTTTGAAAGCATGGGCTCTCATGAGGAAAGGCATTGTTGTTATTGTATTGAACACCCATGCACATTCTGTATGAGCTGAAACATCTGATTGTTTGAAGATTACAGATTTCTTCGGATCAAGTCCGATAGCAAGATAATCCATAGCGACACCTAATATATTCGCGTGCATTTCTTCACGAGACTGAATACCATTGAGCGCATGGTAGTCTGCAATCATAAAAAAGCTATCATAGTCTTTCTCAAATTCAACAAACTGACGCATTGCGCCGAAGTAGTTACCTATATGAGGGCGTCCTGTTGGTTTGACACCTGAGAGCATTCGTTTTTTATCCATTTGGAAATTATATCAAAACAAAGGGTTTTTGGCACATATAGAAGTTATTAGAGAAATCAACAGGATTTCCTCAGTTGCATCTTTACGATAAAAAGCTCCAGTCTGGTAAAATCAATACAAATGGGAAAAGAAATGCGAAAAATTGAAACAAGACTAAGACTCCCTCCTCAAAGTATTGAAAGTGAGGTCGCTGTTTTGGGCGCTGTGCTTTTGAAACCAGGAAGCTTGGCTGATGTAGTTGAGGTTATCGGTGCTGAAGCTTTCTATATCTATAAACATCAAATAATTTTTAGAGCAATGCTTGATCTCTGGGGAAAGAATGAACCAGTCGATCAAGTTTCCCTAACTCACTACCTTGAAGAAAAGGCTCTTCTTGAACAAGTTGGCGGAAGAAGCTATATCGCCGAACTTGCTCACGCTGTTCCGTCTGCCGCAAACATAATTCACTACGCAGAAATAGTTCAAAAGAAATATACTCTTAGATCTTTGGCTAATGTTGCAGATAGAATTAACTCTTTAGCTGTAACTGAAAACGACGATGAGATAGATGAGATTCTAGATGCCGCCGAAAAGCATCTCTTCGCCGTTACAGAAACACCAAAGACAAACAGAATCATCAGTTTGAAAGACACACTTGGAGAAGTTTGGGAACATATCGAAAGACTTCATGAAAACAAAGGTGAACTTCGTGGTGTGCCAACTGGTTATCATGATCTTGATTTGAAACTTTCTGGTCTTCAAAATTCTGATCTTATAATTCTTGCTGCTCGTCCATCAGTGGGAAAAACAACTCTAGCTCTTGATATTGCCAGAAACGCTGCGACAAAACACGACATTCCTGTTTGTATCTTTTCTCTGGAAATGTCCGCCCAGCAATTAACAAGTCGTCTTTTGGCTGCAGAATCTAGAGTTGATGCATGGAAACTCAGAACTGGAAATCTAACTTCAGAAAATGACTTTGCTTCTCTTGCTCAATCTCTCGATCGGCTAGCTAAAGCTAAAATATTTATCGACGAAACTGCCAGCAACTCAATTGTAAAGATGAGATCTTTCGCAAGACGCTTAAAACACGAGCACAACCTAGGACTTATTATTGTTGACTACCTACAGTTGATGTCTACAAACAAAAACTATGATTCTATGGTTAACCAAGTAACTGAGATTTCCCGTTCTCTAAAAGCTTTGGCCCGAGAGCTCAATGTCCCTGTTCTTGCTCTATCCCAGCTCTCTCGTGCCGTTGAGAGCCGTGGAGGACGTCCTAGACTGTCAGACCTAAGAGATTCTGGATCTATCGAGCAGGACGCCGATGTGGTTATGTTTATTCATCGAGAAGACAGATACAAAGAAAAGGATGAAAGAACAAATATCGCTCAAATCCTAATCGAAAAACACAGAAACGGTCCAACTGGAGAAGTCGATTTATACTTCGACGAAAAGTACAGCTCATTCTCTTCAATCGCCAAAGGAAACTTTGACGAGATTGCCCCAAAGAAAGAACAAGATCCAAATAAAAATAAAGCAGACTTATTCTAATGGAAAAAAATCCTCTACGAGAGTTAACTGAAATATTCAAAGACTTCCCCGGAATTGGAGAGCGCCAAGCCGGACGATTTGCTCATTTTCTAGCACAGAAAACAAATGCTTACAGAAAAAATCTATCAATGGCAATAGAAGAAGTCAGCGACCTAGTTAGTGTTTGCCAAACTTGCCACAGACTTTTTACAAAAAGAAATGACGGAAGAGATAGATGCGACCGATGTGAAAAATTCCACGAAAAGGCTGAATCTATAATCGTGGTTGAAAAAGACGCTGACTTAACACCTCTTGAGAGAATCCCGGATTTTCATGGAGTATTTTTTGTTCTTGGAGGAACAGTTCCTCTTATTGAAGAAAATGTTCCTTCCTTCGTTCGAAGTAAAGAATTATTAAAACTAGTTGAAAAAATGTCTTCAGAAAAATCTCTAAAAGAAGTGGTTCTTGCTTTTTCTCTAACAACAAATGGAGAATACACTGAAGAATACATTTCAAAAATCCTCTCTCCCCTATCCGAAAAATATAATTTCAAAGTAACAAAACTTGGACGAGGTCTCTCTACTGGAAGCGAACTTGAATATTGCGATAGAGATACAATAAAATCAGCCTTTCTTAACCGAAACTAGTTTCTTTCTAAAACAGGTAGTTAGGTGGTCATCAATTATTCCCGTTGCCTGCATATATGCGTAGACAATGGTTGATCCAACGAAGCGAAATCCTCTCTTTTTTAAATCTTTACTTATCTCGTCTGATAGAGGAGTGCTTGATTTCAAGTCTTTCAAATTCTTTGGGCTGTTGTTAATTATTTTTCTACCGGTAAAACCCCAAATATACTTATCGAAACTTCCAAATTCTTTTTGAATTTTTATGAAAGCCTGCGCGTTCGTAATAGTTGATTCAATCTTTAGTCTATTTCGTATTATTCCAGCATCTTTCATTAGTCTGGATACATCCTGCGTTGTCATTTTGGAAACCTTCTTGGGATCAAAATTTTTAAAAGCTTTTCTATACCCGTCTCTTCTTTTCAAAATAGTTAACCAAGAAAGCCCTGCCTGAGCTCCTTCTAAAGTTATAAATTCAAAATGTATCTGGTCACTGTGAACAGCTCTCCCCCACTCTTCATCGTGATATTTTATATATGCTTGGTCAGACAAACACCATCCGCATCTAGTCTTTTCTTTCATATTAAAAAGAAGAAAGTGCCAAGCAGAACGAATACAGCTCCGAGGATTGTTTTCCAAGTAAATGCCTCTCCAAGAATAAGAGCAGAAAATATCAATACAAAGATAATACTTGACCGATCAAGCGCCGCCACGGCTGTTGTAGGCCCAGATTTAAGTGCCATAAAGTAGAACAACCAAGAAAGAGCTCCAGCAATTCCGGCGAATATAATATAAAGCAGAGGTTTTCCTTCAATTGAAGGCAGGTCTTTCCATTTATTTAAAATTGTAATAGCTGTAAGGAAAAATCCGGCCATAACAACAGCTCGGATACCTGTAGCCAAAGTAGAATCAATTCCCTGCAGTCCAATTTTTGCAAAAATTGCAACGAGGGAAGCAAAGATTGCTGAAAGTATTGCAAATATTACCCACATGTTTGTATTATCTCAGAAAAAACAAAAACCCACCAGACGGTGGGAATTTTGTCGAGATAAAAAGTTTAACGTTTTGACCACTGTGGAGATTTTCTCGCTTTCTTGAGTCCGAATTTTCTTCGCTCCTTGCTTCGAGGGTCTCTCTTTAGGAAACCAGCTTTCTTTAGAGTTCCTCTCTCTTCCTCACTCATTTCAACTAGAGCTCGTGAGATTCCGTGTCGCACAGCTTCTGCTTGTGAGTGGATTCCTCCCCCCTTTACAACAGCTGTAACTTCGAATTTGTCTCCAAGAGAACTTTCTCCGAATGGGCTTTTAACAATAGTTTCCAGTTCCTTTGTCATAAAATATGTAGTAACAGGCTTGTCGTTAATCACAACAGAAAGTTTTGTAGCAGGAGTAACTCGCACTCTCGCGCTTGAAGTTTTTCTTCGTCCAATTGTCTCTATGTATTTTGCGCTTTTCTTTTCCATATAATTATTCTGAAACTGTTAATCTTTTCATTATTTCCTTTCTGAGTTTGTTTCGTGGGATCATTCCGTCAACTGTTTTTTCCAAAACACTTCTGATTCCTCCTTTCTCAATCATTTTTGGCAGAGTTGTTTCTTTTAGTCCTCCACGAAAACCTGTGTAGTGTAGGTAAGTTTGAGTAGCCATTTTCTTAGGAGTTATCTTTAGTTTTCCAGCGTTTTCGATTTTAACAAAAACGTTGTTTATTTTTGATCTATCATAAGAAGCTGTCGCTTTTCCAAGAAGCTTTGAGGCAGCATCAGAAGCCACTCTTCCAAGAGTTTTTCCTTCAGCATTTATCACGTATTCAATTTTTGTTTCTTTTACTACTGGTTTCATATTTTTATACAAATTCGATGTAAGCCAATCTTGCACCATCGCTTTTTCTTGGAGCTAGCTTAGTTATTCTGATATATCCTCCTTTTCTATCCTTATATCTTGGAGAAATCTCCTCGAAAACTTTCTTCACAGCTGTGTTTTGGTTGTAAAGTTTTGATAGAATAAGTCTTCTGCTTGCAAGAGTGTCAACTTTTCCTCTTGTAACGATTTTTTCCATAACAGACTTAATTTCCTTTGCTTTAGCTTCTGTTGTTTTGATCTTTTCTTTTTTGATCAAAGAAAGTACGAGACCACGAAGGAGGGCAACTCGGCCATTTTTCTTTCTTCCAAATTTTCTGTTTTTATTGTGGTGTCTCATAATATCTTCAATTCAAATTAATCTTTAAGTGTTATACCTAGTTCAAAAAGAGCTTTCTTAATGTCTTGAACTCCTTTTTCTCCGATTCCTTCTATTTCTAGAAGGTCTCCAGCTCTCTTTCTTGCAATTCCTCCAACTGTTCGGATATTTGCATTTGATAGAGCGTTTTCTATTCTAGCCGGAAGAGACAATGTGTCAATCCTTGTTTTCATGGCATCAACCATCTCTTCTTTGTTGTTAGATTTTTCTTCTTCAGATTCTACAATCTCTGGAGCAGATTCTTTTTCTTCTTGAGCAGGAGCTCTTTCGTCTTCTACTTTGAAATCAAGAATTGCTTGAAGTTGAGTAATCATTATTCGGATAGCGCTTTCTAGTGCTTCTCGAGGTGTAACAGAACCATCTGTTTCTATGAACATTTTTAGTCTGTTGTAGTTTGTCTTGTCTCCAACACGCATATCTTCAACATCATAAGAAACTCTTCTGATTGGAGTGAACACTGCATCCACTGCAATAGCTCCGATCTCTACTTTTTCTTTATGATGAACATCTTTTGGAACAAATCCGAGACCATGCTCGATTGTTATTTCCATATCTAAAGTTGTTGTCTTGTCTGTTATTTCACAAATGTACTGGTCAGCGTTTAGTATTTCTACTTGTCCAGAACCCTTTATGTCTTCTGCTGTAACTTGCTTTGGACCCTTTGTGCTTATTTTAACTGTCTGAGACTCTCCAGTTATTAGATTGAATCTAATTTTCTTTAAGTTTATTAAAATAGTGATGACATCTTCTTTTATGCCATCCATTGTTGAAAATTCGTGCTCTGCACCAGAGATTTTAACTTTTGTAATTGCTGCGCCTGGAAGAGACGAAAGAATTATTCTTCGTAGACTGTTCCCTAGAGTATGTCCATATCCTGGATATAGACCATCTATTTCGTATGTTCCTTTTATCTTGTCCTCAGTAACTACTCGAGGCTTTGAAGGAAGTAAAATGTTGTTTTCTAAACGCATGTGTGTTGTGTTAATAAACCATTAAATACTATCGGCTGTAGTACTCTAAAACGGTATTAAAATTAAACTGTTCATCTGGAAGCGATACTGGGCGAGACTCGACAGTCGCCTTAACAGCACCGATATCGAACTTAAGCCATGCAGGGTTCTTATAATTCTTAAGCTTATTCTCAAGCTCTGAGAAGAAAGCTTTTCCTTTGCTACCCTCGCGGACAGCAATAACATCTCCAATGTGAACTTGGTGAGAAGGAACCATTGTTCTCTTCCCGTTCACTGTGAAATGACCATGGGAAACCATTTGTCGGGCAGCTCGGCGTGTCGGAGCAAGAGCAAGTCGGTATATAACATTATCCAGACGGCATTCAAGAAGCTCATTCAAAACATCCTTTGCGTGTGAACCTTTCTTTGCTGTTGCTTTCTTAACATATCCAGCAAATTGTCTTTCTGAAATTCCATAAGAAAATCGGATCTTCTGCTTTTCTAGAAGCTGTTCTCCATAACCTGAAAGAGGCTTTGGTCTCTTGCTTCCTTTTCCACCTCTTGGAGGCAAAGCAGAAAACTTTGAAGTTTGACACTTTTCGTGAACTCCAGGACCGAGTCTTCTACAAATTTTATACTTTGGTAGTGATTTCATATTTATACTCTTCTAGGTTTCTTAGGTTTTGGACCATTGTGAGGAACAGGAGTAACATCTTTTACTTCTGTAAGTTCGAATCCTTTTGCCATAAAAGCTCGGATTGCACCCTCTCTTCCTGAACCAACTCCTTTAATTACAGCACTAAAGTCTTTTACTCCTATATTGGCAGCTTTTTCGGCAAGAACTTCTCCAGCTTTTGAAGCAGCAAAAGGTGTTCCCTTTTTTGCACCCTTGAAACCAAGAGCTCCAGCTGAAGTCCAAAAGATTGTGTTTCCTTGTTTGTCAGAAAGAACAACTTTTGTGTTGTTGAAAGTAGCTTCAACATGCAAAACAACAGAAGTAACTTTCTTCTTTGAAGATACCTTTGGAGAAGAAGCCTTCGCCTCTGAGTTTTGTTCCCCACCTTCTTTAGTTATAATTTTTTTCTTTCCCATTTTTTTAGATTAATATTTTTACTGCTTTTCTTTACTTTCGATCACCGGCTCTATGTCTTCTCAGTCTTTCTTCTTCCGCTTGTCATTGTCTTTCGAACGTTTCCTCTGACTGTTCTTGAGTTTGTCTTTGTTCTTTGTCCTCTAACTGGCATTTTTCTTAAGTGTCTAACTCCTCTGTATGCCTTGATATCTTTTAGTCTTTTTATGTTTGCTGAGATTTCTCTTTTTAGGTTTCCCTCGATGTTCATCGCCTCAACTATCTTTCTGATGTCATTTTCTTCTTTGTCAGAAAGTTCAGAAACTTTTTTACTAACATCCACTTTCGCGTCATTTAAAATCTTTACAGACATTGGTCTTCCTATTCCAAAAAGAACAGTGAGGCCAATATCTACCCTTTTTTCGTTTGGGATTGTTATTCCAAGTATTCTCATAAGTTAATTATTGCTTCTGTTTATGCTTAGGATTATCGCAGATAACCCGAAGATGTCGCTTTCGGCGAACTATTTTACATTTATCACAAATTTTTCTGACTCTTGCTCGTACTTTCATGAAAAAAATAATACCAATCGAACTGTTAATTTATTTGTTCGCTTGGGAAATCGTGTGTTACGCACAGTTCTGCATACCTTAAAATCTTTTCGTTATTCTCCCTTTTCCCCCGTAAGGGTCGATAAGAACTTCTACTTTATCTCCCACAAGAACACGGATCCTGTGTAGACGCATTTTACCGGCAAGGTACGCAATGAGTTCCTTTTTAGATTCATCAAGCAAAACTCGGAACATTGTATTAGGCAAGGCCTCAGTTACAACCCCGTTTGCATATTCTTTTGATTCTTCCGCACTCATTTGCACGTAATGTATATACTATATTAAAGCGTTATTATTGTCAAACTCTCTTTTCAGGGGATAGCCAGGGAAAGGCCTATTCTTGAGTTGGAAGAGATTCTATGACAACAATATCTTCTGGTTCTGGTAATGTGGTGCTAAAAAACGGCTTTAGAACAACCCTCGCACTTTTGATTGTTGGATACATTGACACGACTGAAGGAAACTCCTTTTTCTTCTTTCCAACAAGGGCACTTATGAGCTCTTCTTTCGGAAATCCGTACACAAAAAGAGGGTCTCCAATGATGGTTATGTCTGTTGAGGTTAAGCTTCCAGGGTTTTCAATTATGTCTTTATCTTTTAGAGAAATGGAAAGAGAATCTAGATTGTCGATTCTTATAGACTCTCCGTTATAGTCGGTTATGTTCTTTTCTGCCATAACAGTTGCAAATTTATCAACCGGTATTATGAACGCATCTATTGTTCCAGAAAGAGAGATAACAGCAGACTCTTCTTTCATTTCTATTTTTGACTCAGAGAATTTTATGAAGGACAAACTATCCCTAACGATATAACCGCTTGGAACTTGGAGAGATACGTCCGATATAAGTTTTGCTTTGAGCTCTTCTTGAAGCATTGCAATAGCTCCAGCCTTATCTTCTTCGCCAACAACAGGGGAAAGACCAACAAATCCGCCAGTTGTGTCACCCTTTCCTCTGGCATAAAAAGTTTTTTCTTTAGGTGTTCCTTTGAAACCAACAAAAACAAAGTCTCTCGGAGCTCCGTTGTAAGCCTCCCCTGCCTTTTCAGCTGTAATTCCAACTTCAACAGATCCAGGAATTGTTTCTCCCCCTTTGGTTGTTCTACCAGGAATAGTTACGACTGCATCAGTGAAATAAATTTTTCCAGTTGAATCTTCAAGTCTTGTATTTATAAGAAGCTTTTGAGGTGTTGTGCTGTGGTTGTTATACAAAATAGCTCTTCCTGTAGATTTAGTTTCAACATTCTCAGTCCCACTAGAAGAAACTGTTTTCTCTAAAGAAGCTGAGAGATTAACTCTTTCGAAACTGAGCCCCTCGCTACTGTCTCTTTTCATGTTTAGATTAATATCTATGTTGTTAGAAAAAACTTTTGGCTCAACATAGACAGTTGCTCCAGTGAATAGTTTTGAGAGTGCGAAAATGGCTGAAACTATAACAAAGAAGGCCACCAGAACCAGAGCTCTTTTGGAATGACCCCCTCTTCTTTCTTGTTGTCTTCGGTTTGAAGGAGCCGGTCTTTTGGCTTCAGCAAGATGCTCGGAGCTTGATTCATTGACCATACTTTCTCTTTTGACAGGAATAACGCCATCTGTCGCCACAGTGTCTCTGGTCAAATCCAGGTTCTTTATTCTAAGAGAATTTTCAGAAGAACGAACCGGTGCTTCTTTTTTTATTGAAATATTATTTATACGATTTTGAGAAGGATCGTTTATTTCTCTTTTCTCATCGATTCGAGGCATTTTTGTTTTTGAAAGCTCAAGAAAAAATTGCGATGGTGTTCGCTTTTCTCCACTATCTTCATTTATGTTTTGTTTTGCCATGTTTTATTTATTCAAAAATTTTTCTTCTTGCAAAAATTGTCTCAATCATCAGAAATTCATCTCTTGGAACCTTGTCTGCGAATTTTATGTGTGGCTCAATCCTATCTGGACGGACAATCACCACTTCAGGGGGATTCACGGGAACTAACCCATTCAAAACATCAATAACTGGAGAGTAAAATATCTTTATTACATCTTCATCAAGAGTGATACAGACTTTCTTGGCCCTTAAAAATCCGCCATCAAACTTCATAAGAGTGTTTTTTATTTCCTCTTTCCAGTCTTCCATAACTACAGCTATGGTTTTATCGAGATTTTGGACCTCCGCGGGAGTTAATTCTCCCTTCTCATACATTCTGAGAATGTTCTCATTCACGCCCCTCTCTTGCATCTTCCGGATTATTTTCATTCTTCCAGAAGGAAAAGATGCTACGGAGTTAATTGTACCATGAGAGACCTTAACAATCTCTGTCATTTCCCCACCTATATCAATCAAAACGGTGTCATCTTCAATCATTTTAATATCTCGAAGAGAAACAAACAATGCGTTCATAAAAGACGAGGCTACAATGTGTATGTGTGGGAAAAAGTTTTTTACTTTTGATTTTATTTTTTCAAAAACAATCTTCTCTGTAATTGTCATGAACATTTTTATTGAAGCGCTCTTTGTTGTTTTACCTATTGGATTGTCTTGTGGATAGCCATTTAGATTCACAGAGTGGATTACTTCATCCAAGATCACAAAATTATCAATATCATTAGAATTATTTTTAGAAATATCCCGCACAAGTAAGTCTTTTTCATTTTTTAAGATCGTCTGCATTTCTTTTTCAGAAAACACAAAGTTTACCCCTTTGGAAATTGAGGCGACTCTCGGAGACGCGTTATACCAAGGAGAAGCGAAAACAAGTAATGCGGTATCTGGCCTTTTGGCTTTGGCGTCGTGTAGATTTTTTAAACATTTTTCAAGAGCGCTCTCGGCTGAGCTTAAAAACTTTGCAAAATCAAACTCTCCGCTGAATTGTATTGGGGAACGAAAAACAGCCTCAACAAGAGCTGGGATTTTTGAGTCGCTGTTGAAAGTTGTAGCGATTGCAACTCCGACACTTCCAGAACCAATATCTACAACTAGCACTCTCTCAATTTTTTTTCTCTTTCGTGAAAAAAACATTGTGTTAATTATATCACGATAAAAAAGTAAATTAAGACAATACTGCTTTTATGCGTCGAATACCTGCAGAAGAAGCTTCTTCTTTCTGAATTTTAAATGCCCCAAGAACTGAAGTATTTTCCACGTGTGGACCTCCGCAGAACTCTTTTGATATGGCGTCACCGTTTTCATCTTCGACGAAATAAACAGATACTGTTTCAGGATACTTAGCTCCAAATTCCATTTCTGCTCCAAGTTTTTCAGCCTCTGTAAGTGGCATTTCGCGACGAACGACGTTGAGTCCACGGGAAATATATTCGTTTACAATTTCTTCAACTTTTACTTTTTCTTCATCAGTCATTTTTCTATCGAATGCGAAATCCATTCGAAGCCTCTCTTCAGTTATGTTTGAACCTCGTTGTTTTACTTCAGAACCCAGAACTTGTTGAAGTGCAGAAAGTAGTAAGTGGTGCGCAGTGTGGAGCTTAATAGTTTGCTCGTTGTGATTCGCAAGACCTCCTTTGAACATACCTGCGGAAGAAGTTTGTGATAGTTTCTGATGCTCTTCCATCTTTCGATTGAAATCTTCAACATCAATCTTTGTTCCTTTTTCTAGTGCAAGTTCGAGGGTCACTTCAATAGGAAAACCATATGTTGTCGCCAAAATAAATGGGTCTGTTCCTTTTTCAAATTCTTTAAGTCCTGATTGCAGTGTTTCTTTAAACTTTGAAACTTCTTTTTCAATCTCTGTCTTTATGATTTCTGTCTTTTGTTTTATTTCTGGATAAAATTCTTCGTAAAAACTTACAACGGAATCTACAATAACTGATATTTTCCCGCTACCTATGTCTTTGTTTTCAGATTTCAGAACTGCTCTACGAATAAGTCTTCTTAGAACATAGCCTTGTTTTGTATTTGAAGGAATGACACCGTCTGCAATCATAAACACTGCAGTTCTCATATGATCAGCAATAACCCTCTGTGAAGAAATTTCTGGCGAAAGAGTTTTTGCGTGAACCATAATATTTTCAAAAATATCAGTATCATAAGCAGTATTTTTTCCTTTCATCACCGCTGTCATGCGCTCTAGCCCAGCACCTGTGTCTACATTTTTCTGAGCAAGTTTACCGACAACTTTTCCTTCTTTCTTTTCATATTCCATGAAAACATCATTCCAGATTTCTATAACTCGCTCGTCTTTTACAGACTGAATAAAAGACTCTTTGTTCAAATCTCCCACAGACCCACCTGTCATATCGTAGAACATTTCACTACATGGACCACAAGGGCCATTATCTCCAGGGCTCCACCAGTTATCTTCTGCAGGTAACGCATAAATGCGATTCTCAGGTATACCAAGACTCATCCAAATATTTTTAGACTCTTCATCAAGCGGAGCATTCTCATCACCCTCAAAAATAGTTACATAGAGAAGATTTGGATCGAGCCCCAATCCTTCTTCTTTTGAAGTTAGAAATTCATAACTCCATTTTATTGCTTCATCTTTGAAATAATCTCCCAGAGACCAATTTCCCATCATTTCAAAAAATGAAAAGTGTCGATTGTCTCCAATATCTTCCAAGTCTCCAGTTCTTACGCATTTTTGGATGTCTGCAATACGAGAGCCAAGTGGATGCCTCTCTCCCATTAGATATGGCACAAGAGGTTGCATACCGGCAGTATTGAAAAGCACAGAAGGATCGTTCTGTGGTACGAGTGGTGCCGAAGGAACAATAGAGTGTCCTCTTTTCTCAAAAAAATCTAAGAATCTTTTTCTTATTTCGCTGGAATTCATATTTATTGATATTAGCCTAAAAAGTAAAAAGAAAAAAGCCCGTCTTTTCAGGAACGGGCTTGAAATCAGTTGTTTTGGTTATGTCTTGCGGACAAGTAGGAGGGTTTGTAATTGACGTTTTTAAAATTGTTTTACACGTTTGAAGGAGGAGGGTTTTTGGGTATTTTTCCAGATTTGAGCTCTTCAATCTGAATCAACTTAAGTATCTCAGTCCTTACGGCTGTGTGTCTTTAATAACGTTAGGGTTTTACAAACTTTACGTGTTTGGGCAAAACGGAAAATAACTAATCCGAGGAGACTATACCAGAGAGACTAAACGTTGTCAATCACCTTTTTAACTCGGTCTTCCACAAACCACAAAATAGTCAAAACAAACAACATCATCAATGTGGCAATTATTGCAAGAGAAAAATATCCGAAACCACAAGCCATTCCAATTCCTGTGGCAACCCAGAAGCCGGTTGCTGTTGTTAGCCCCACGAGCATCCCCTCTTTTTCCTTCCAAATAATAAGTCCGGTTCCAATGAAGCCTACCCCTGTGATTATTTGAGCGGCAATACGAGTTGGATCAACAATAGCGCTACCAAAATTCTCAATTCTTATCATTTCTGAAATTATTATAAAAAGAGCTGAACCGAAAGAAAGAAGTGCATATGTTCGGAGCCCAACAGTCTTGTGAGCAACGTTTCTTTCAATTCCAAGAAGCATCCCCAAGATTATTGCCAAAAAAAGTCTAATAAAAACATCTAAAATTGTTAGATTTAAAAAAATTTGTTCATTCATCCAGTATGAAATAGGACGCGGACAATAACTAAGTCCAAAATCCTGATATAAATTAATATTAATAAAGTCTATTTAAATAAACTTTTTACTAATCCCGTCGTCCGCTATTTCGTACGGGATTCATCCCGTAATTTTATAACGAAGAGATGATTCCTCCAAGGATTAATTCGTCTCCCATGTAGATAACAGCGGACTGACCGGGAGAAATAGACTCTGAATCCTTAAGTTCGACTTTAAATTTATCTCCTTCTTTTGTAACAGTTGCTTTGTGCAATTCCCCTAAATGCCTCACTCTACACAATCCCTCAAACTTATCTGGTAGATTTTTCGAGAAAAAGTTGACCTCTTCTAAATAAAAGGCGCTTAATTTATTATCACTCGATATTAGAGGATTTTGTTTTGAGACATATAGGACATTATTTGCCACATCTTTTTTTGTAATATAAAAAGGCTCTCCGGTGTTGTATTCCGGCAGAATTCTAAATCCGTGTCTCTCCCCTACTGTATAAAAATTTATTCCATCGTGTTCACCCACGACTTGACCACCTTCCACAATGACATTCCCTGTTTTCTTTTCAATATAGTGAGAAAGAAAATCTTTTATATCTATGTCTCCAAGGAAACAAACCCCTTGGCTATCTTTTCTTTTAAAGGTATGAAGTCCAGCGCGCTCTGCAATCTTTCTGACTCCTTTCTTTTCAAGATTTCCAATTGGAAATAAGACATTCGGTAAAATATCTGTATCAATCATCCAAAGAAAATATGACTGATCTTTTGAAGAATCTTTTCCCATCAAAAGTTTTCCGTCCTCGCTTCTTGCGTAGTGACCCGTCGCAACGAAGTCCGCACCTTGTTCTTTCGCCCATTTATAAAAAATTCCAAACTTAACTTCCCTGTTACAGAGAACATCTGGGTTCGGAGTTCTTCCCGCTTTGTAATCAGCAATCATTCTGTCGGCCACACCCCTTTTGTATTCTTCCTTTGCGTCAAGTTCTAGAAATGGAACTTCAAGTTCTGCACAAACCTTTATTGCACTGAGCCTATCTTCGGGTTCAGTGCAGGGCAACCAATCAGGATGCCAAGTTTTTATAAAAACACCAGTAACATCATATCCTTGTTTTTTGAGTAGATAAAGAGCAACAGAGCTGTCCACTCCGCCAGAGACTCCAACATAAACCCTTTTGTTATTCTTACGATTCACTTCGTCATATTACATAAAAAATAAATAAAAACAAAAACCGCCCTTAAGGCGGATTAGACTGAGACAAGATGGCCGTTCAAATGGCTTCTCTTTATCTCTTCAAATTTGAAGATGACTCTATCGTCACTATCGGAGTCGTCCACGTGCAATATGTGGACTTTTGCTTTTTTTCCTCTCTCTCCGTTTATTATTTGGTTTTCTGCTTTTTCTTTTGTTGAAACAGAAGACTTAACATCAATAAAAATAGGGTTGAAAGAATTATGTCTTGAAATAATCTCGAGATCATACTTTAAAACATAATCTTTATATTTATTTTGGATCCCTAAATAAACATCCTTTTTATATTCTTTATTAATATAATTCTCTATTAACAAAATAACCCTTCTCTCTACATTGTGCCCTCTTAGCCAGTGAGAAATCTCTGAATAAAGAATTACATTTATTAATCTGTCTGAAAAATCTCCTAACCTTTGGGACAAAGAAACGAAGATATCAAGTCCTCTTTTTCTCATTATCCAATCTTTTCCATCCAAACCATTTTTTGAAAATGAAAAAATATATTTCAAAAAACAATGCCTTGACATAGAAACCTCAAAAATTAGCTCTCTACCACTTCTGTATAACTTAAGGTGGTTATATCTGTGATCAAAAAAGGGCATCTTCCTTAGCCTATACTGCAGAACTAAAGCAAAAGCCTCCAAACGATTATACTCAAAATCTTCTATGTATTTTTTTGTTAATTCCATAACACTTGTTTTGTAATCAAAATACAGAAAAAACAAGGATTAGTCAATGGACGATTGACAAGCCTTCAAATTTCTATTAATCTTTTAAAAAGTACGGATATGATAAGTACGTACTTAGATTGGGTTATATAAATCCAATCGAAAAACCACCCGAGCCAGGTGGTTTTTTTATTTTAGATTCACTAGTTTCTCAAACACCGCGAGTGTCGCTCGACAGTCAGAAAGTGCAGTGTGAGCGTTCTTGTTCTCAATTCCAAAGAACTCACACAAAGAACGAAGAGAGAACCGGTTTATGTCTTCTTTTCTTTGAGCTTTTGCATAGGCAATTGAGATTGTGTCTAGTTTATGGAAGTGCATTTTATTTTCTACTTTTGTATCAGAAAATGCCTTTGTTATAAAAGCAAAATCAAAAGCCATATTGTGAGCAACCATAATACATCCTTCCGTTTTCTCGGCAAACATTTTCATCGCCTCAGGAAGTGTGTAAGCAAAAACCCAATCATCCGGAGAATAACCATTTACTCGCAAAGCCGTTTTGTCCGCATCTTCAATTCTCTCCGGTTTTACTTTAAGCTCGAGCTCTTCTAAAACTGTGAATTTGAATTTGTCGTCGATTTCACCATCTTGAGAAACAATAACAGCCCCGATCTGAATTATTTCGTGTCGAGTAATATCAAGCCCAGTTGTTTCAACGTCTATAAAAGCTAATTTTTGTTCATTCATCCCGTAACTATTTTAAGTATAAATCTATATTCCTCCTGTGCTCATCATACGTTTTCGCATAATAAACATTTCCATCCTTATCGTGCAGATAATAGAGGTAATCAGAATCTTTTGGTCTAATTGCAGCCTCTATTGATAAAATTCCAGGATTCGTTATTGGCTTCGGAGGAAGCCCATAATTTAGATAAGTATTATATTCGCTCTTGAAACTACTATCAAATCCTCCAGCTTCTCCAGCCAAAGTCAGTCCATATAAAACCGTTGCGTCAGCCTGAAGCTTTATTCCTCGATCAAGTCTTTCTTGTAGAATACCTGAGATCATTTCCCTGTCTCCTTTTCCACTAGCCTCTTCTTCGATTATTGAAGCCAAAACTATTATCTCCTCCCAATCAAAACCTAAGTTTTCCGCATCTTGTTTTAATTTTGCTGTTTTTTTGGAAAAATTATTTTCCATTTTTTCTATTGTAGAAGAAGCTGAAGAATTCTGAGGAATGAAATATGTATCAGGAAAAAGATACCCTTCTTTATCTTTTGAAAGATCCAAGAATTCCATACCAACTTCACTTCCAAATTTATTTGAAATAATCTCACTCATTTCAAAGTGATTAAATCCTTCCGGAAAAGTTGTTTTGTAAATTGGAACACCAAAATTCCCAGATGTTACTCTATCCAAAACCTCACTCAAAAGATGTGGACGATCAAAATAATACTCTCCCGCTTGAATTTTTTCTTCATTACCAACAAGGTGAATCATTATTTCAAACACCTCTCCCGAACGAACCACACCCTTTGCCTCCATTTCCTCTGATAAGTCTCGCAAATTATCTCCAGACTCAAAGGAAACAGAGATTGGATATTTTGTAATCTTAGGAGTGCTAAAATAAAAAACTGCAAAAATAAATAAAATTCCTAAAATAAAAAGAAAAAACTTCCTTCGTTTTGGTGAAGAAGATTTTCTTAGATTGTAGATTTCTCTGTCGTCTATATTTTTTTCTTTTAAATCATTAAGATTTTCTAACATATTTTATATTGGCAGATTTGCTGGAGGCTGAGACTTGGTTGAATCGATTCTCTCAAAAGATGGAGCTGAGACAACTCTTCCTGGGAAGTGATAGATCGTAGCAAGCTCTTCACTGTTTAGAACAAAAGGTTTATTTTTCTCATCATATGGTGGGTAAAAGTAAGATCTCAACTTGTAAGCTTGGAACAAGTCTTTCTTTCTATTAAAAGCTCGATTCTTCGTATAATCTTGCCAATCATAATCAAAAGCAGGGATATTTGTCGGCTTGAAACCATTCAAATGTCCAATTCCAAAAGATTTATAAAGTCCGGTTATTGTTGTTATGTTCATACCCTTAAAAGCTTCTCCCTCTCCAAGATATAGAACCCTAATTCCAGCATCAAATCCAGGCTTTGAAATGCTTCTCTCAATAGCTTTTACTATATCCTTTTGTCCATCTGTTAGTTTTGAATAATCTTTCAAAGCTTTCCCTGTTCCATCTTTACCCCCGTTATCTTCAATTATTTTCTTAACCATTTCTTTTCCGAGATCTTGCCAGCTTCTCTTCTTAAACCAGTGTCCTGGGGCCGTGTATCGCTCTGGGACAGACCGAATCATTATTTGTATCCACATATGCTCTCCTGCTTTCATAGAGGCTAGAGTCTCAATAATGGACGACATTGGGTCAATCTTTTCTTCTTCTTCAGATCCAACTGCTTTATCTAGGCCAAAGTCTATATAAGTTTTAATTGGCAATGGATCATCTTTTGTTAGAACAAAATTACATCCCCACAAATTCCAATTATTATTTTTTTCAAAAGGAGGGATTTGGTCCACATAATCAACTTCGTGAGGAACAATTTCTACAGTAGGATATTGAGCATAAATATTTGTCTCAACAATATCCTTAAATTGAGATGGAATTCTCACAAAAAATTTTACATTTCCTCCCGTTGAAACAAGTTCAAGAGAAAACCAAAGTAACACTTTTCCCAGCCACCATTTGGCCATCCAAGTTCCAACTCCTCCTGATTGTTGAAAAGCATTAATTAGAGCCAACTCCATCGCAGCTGGAGACTTCATAATCTCTTTTGGAATTCTTATTTCAAGCAGGGTCCACTTGATACTGTTTATGAAATTTTTTCTTATGTATTTGACCCAAAAAGAAAATGCAACGGCAGTCAAAACAACCGGTACCCAAATCGGCGCAGTTTTTATTAAAACATTTATCAGAAGTAAAATTATAGTATTAAATATTTCCATCACGTATGTATATTGTATCTTATTATTTAAATTTTATAGGCACAATAAATTCTCTGTCTTCCTTGTCTCCATTTCCAATGTCAGCATCTCTAAAAAGAATATATCCCTCATCCCCAGAAGGAAGCAGGTGTGGAGTAACAGCAAATGAGAAGTTAAATTTTCCAAATCCGGCTGAAACAACCTTAAGTGCAATCTCTCCAGTTATTGTTCGCCCTGATTCATCAATTATTTGGAAACTCCCAGCGTAACCACCGTCAACATCCCATCCACAATCTCCAACATATCCAGCAATGATAATTGGGAAAACAACTTCAGCGCCGGATTTTGGTGTATCCATTTTAACCCCGCAAATCCCAAGAGGTGAAGGAGAGATTCCTCCGAAATAATTTGTTGCCTCTGGCTTGTCTACATCAGTAGGTCCTAGATTGAACACATAAAGAGATAACAAGATAAAGGCAAAAAGAAACCCGAATCCGGCAAAAATTATAATTGGAACTTTCTTTAAATCCATCACGTATGAAATAGAAAACGTTTTAAACGTGAGTTTATATATCGTCTTCCTACTCCTGTTTTTAAGTATAATTCTCTCGACCTTGCATCGTCTTCATTAAGACAAGCTTCGTAATAAATGATTTCCCATGGTCCACGTCCTTTTGTATAAGTCGATAGTCCTTCGTTGTGCTGTTTAAAACGTTTCCGTAAGTCATTCGTGTATCCTATATACAGTTTACCATCTCTAAGACTTTTTAAAATGTATGTGTAAAACATGAGTGATTTCATACGTGATCCATCACATAAATTATACCAAGAAGACAGAAAATAAAATACCCCCTTTCGGGGGTTCTTTTATTTATACTGGTGTATATAGACCTTGTTTATTTTTCTTGAAGTATTTTGCGTTTTGAAGATTTACTAGAATTGTATTTTTCTTCAAAAATCTTTCTTTCATAACTTTCTCAACAACTTCTTCTTTTGATAGTGGTCCTGAGAGTTTAAGAATCTTTTTTATAACCTCTCTTGCAGCTCCTGGTTCGTATCCCCATTCTTTTAGGGCGTAATAACCTCTTCCAACCAAAACAAATCGGCTGTCTTTTATTAGTTCATTGTGGATAGTTGCAACATGAGCCTTCTTTCCGAATATATCTGCAACAGACTTTGCTACTTCACGAAAATGCATTGGGTTTCCGTGCTTTCTCATAACAAGAAAAGCATAGTCCTTTACTCCTCTAACCTTAACACCTGAAGTATCAGCTTTTCCGTATTCTTTAAGTGGATTTTGTCCAATCTTTTTTGAAATATTAAGCCATCTCTTTACAACCTCTCGGTCTTTCAAGTCTTGGTTTAAATCTTTTAGGTGTGTAAGGAACTTATCAACAAATTCAGCTTCTGGAATTAGTTCATCATCTCCAAGAGAATCGTAGAACTTTGAAAGTCCGTTGTGAACTTTGCTGTAAACATCAGAATCTACATGCCAACGAGATCGAAAATGTTCATCTTCTTTTTCCTTGTTGAACAAGTCAGAAAGAACTAAATAAAATAGAAAGTGGTTTTGTGAAGACTTATCTTTTGCAAGTTCTTCTAGAAGTTCATCTTCAGTGATAACACTTCCAAGTCCTCTGATTACATTCTTAATCTCTTCAAAGAAAGATTCGAAACTCTTGAATTCGTCTGATTTTCTGATTGACTGAAGAGCCGCGTTTTCGATTTGTCGAACTCGCTCTCTAGTTATTCCATATCTCTCTCCAATAGATTCTAGTGTTTCTCTTTCCTCTTTCTCTCCCAAACCGAATCTACAAACAACAACTTCAAAAGCTCTGTCTTGTAAAGGAGAAAGTATCTTCTTCGTAACTTGTTTTGGTTTTTGACTTGTTTTAACTGACATATTTGTCGACTTTTGCGCGATTACTATTTTGAATCTTTAAGTTCTCCCGCGCGAGAAAAAAGATTGTTATTTCCTTAAGATACAGCATATCAGACTTAATTTATTTGTCAAATGTGAGTTTTATCCTCACTCTTTAAAAACACGAATATTCGTCCACCAACGAATTCCTCGAGCTCGGCTCGTCAGCCTCCCTAGGTTTTTAAAGAGTGAGGAAGGATTTTTTATAAGAAAATAACGAAACTCAGGACAAGGAGTTTTTTATGAAAAATAAAAAAAGCCCGGAATTAAATCCCGGGCTTATACAACAAATGATAAAAAATTAAAATTTTGAGACAATATGCCCCTTCCTTGTTTTTGTATTGTAATAATACTTACGAGTTTCGGTTTCGTAACCTTTACCCGCAATTACAAGGAATTCTCCAAACCACGAATCATGTGACCCATCTTCAGCATTTAACCCCAAAAATCTTACATTAATTTTTGGATTAATTTTAAATGCCATAGATCCTTTTAAGGAAGATGCCGGGTTTTGAAATGTGATCTCGACAATTTTCCCATCAGCTGCGCTCATAACAAAATCGAACTTTGCTGGTCCATCAATAATTTGACTCTGAAGAGTCGGTAGTTTTAATGCCATAACGACAATATTTAATTTTTAAAAACATTTATTGAAGGTTACGACCCTTCATATACGGTACTGAATAACTCAGCTACTCTACTATAGTATCACACATTTTAGTTTTTGTCAATCAAAAAACCCCTTAAATTTAAGGAGTTTTTTGAGCTTTATGTCTTTAAAAAAGGACTTTTATATCGTGCCAAGTGATCAAAATCATAAGTCCAATTAGAAGAAAGAATCCTACTGTGTTGGCGGTTTGGACAATACCTGGATGAGCTTTCTTTCTAAATGTTCCTTCGAACAAGGCAATGACAATTCTTCCTCCGTCAAGAGCTGGGAAAGGAAGTAGGTTTACAATCGCCAAGTTTAAAGAAAGAATCGCCGCCAGAATAAGAATATAAGAGAATCCAAGACTTGAAGCCTCCCCTGTTGCATTGGCAATTCCCACAGGACCACTAAGCCCTTCCAGACTTCCTTTTCCAGTTACCGCATCTCCAATTAAATTAGCAATTGCCAAAGTTATATCTCCAGTAATTCTGATTGAACTTCCAACAGAATAAATAAATGCTTTATGAACTGGAAGTTTTAGAATAGAAAGTTCTTCAAGAGAAACCCCAATTCTCGGCAATCCTTCTTCTCCAACCTTCGGTGTGACATCTACGAACATTTCTTTTCCTTTTCTTTCCAAACCAAGAGATAGATTTTCGTCTTCGCTACTTCTGACAACACTCAAGAACTCTTCAGTGCTTGGTTCCGAAATAAGGATTCCAGTTTTTTCATTAAAAATAGAAACGATTCTGTCGCCCGCTAAAACACCAGAAATTTCGGCAACGCTTTCTCCTTCAACCCCTGTGATTGTCAGTTCTTCTTTGGCATCATATCCAGCTGGAAGATTTTCTTTTACAACAGGGACCCCCATAGAAAAAGCTCCAGTGAAAAGTAGTATTGCAAGCAAGAAGTTACAAGCCACTCCAGCAGAGAGAACTATAATCTGTCTTTTGTGTGACTGATTGTAGAAAGCCCGCTTTTTGTCTTCCCCTTCTTCGAGTTTGTCATTTGGATCTTCTCCAAAGATTCGAACGAATCCTCCAAAAGGAATCCAGTTTAGAGTAAATTCTGTATCTCCCTTTTTACCGAGAACTTTTGCTCTTGGTGGAAATCCAAAACCGAACTCCATAACTTTTACACCATACTTAATGGCGGTAATGTAATGACCCCATTCATGAGCCAAAACAAGAACAATCAATATTAAAATAAAGATGAGAGCTCCCATAAAAAATTATATTGTTCGAACTTCTTCCGCTTTCTTTTCAAAAAGAGATTCAAGTTCTTCGTTTAATTTATCAACTAGTTTTTGCAATTCATCTTTTGCTCGCTTAGATTCGTCTTCGCTCACTCCAGAATCTTTTATCTTGTTCATTATTTCTTCTCTTTCTTTTCGTACACTTATTCGTCCGTCTTCAAGTTTTTCTTTTAGAACTTTTACAAGCTTCTCACGATTCTCTTCTGTTAGCGCCGGAAATATAACTCTGATTCCTTCGCTATCAGGAGAAAGTGAGGGGCCGAGGTTTGCAGCCTGAATAGCTCTTTCTATGTCTTTAATAATAGAAGTATCCCACGGAGCAATTCTCAAAGTCTTTGCGTCTTCAATAGAAATAGAAGCCACATTTCGGATTGGGGAAGGTTGACCATAAGCCATAACAGTAACTCCATCTAATATAGAAGGAGACGCTCTTCCTGTGTGGAGAGAGCTATATTCTTTTTGAAGCCAGTCTTTTATACCAGACCCAGCTGTTTTAAATTCATCTAATATTTGCATAAGAAATATGATATCAGATTATTTGATTTCAGATAAGCCTTCTTTCATTTCCAAATTTTCACCAATCATTTTTATTGAAGCTGAATTTTGCTTTAAAAACGACAGAGCTTTAATCTTTGAGACAAGAACGGACTTGTCAGTTTTGTTATTAAAATTTCCTATCTCATCCATAACAGAGGAATATATTTTTCCATAAACAGAGTCTTTGTCCTCTTTTAGTTTTGATTTACCTTTTTTCTGTTCTTTTACATTTTTTTCACCCTTCATTCTGATAGTTTTCACTCGTGACAAGAAAGTGCTTGGAATCTTGGCCAAATCAGTCACCAAAAAAACCAACTTCGTATTTTCGGATGGCTCTTCAGTTGCTTTGAGTAGTGTATGAAAAACTTGATAAGAAGGGCTTCGCATTACGAACAAGTGGACAGTGCCACCTTCAAGCTCTCCACTTTTTTCTCTAGTTATTGTTCGGAAATCTCTTGCCTCATCAATTCCTGAATCAGCCGGAGAGAAAAGTCTAAATACAAAATTTTTTTCTTTTGATTCTTTTACAAAAGACTCTATAAGATTTTTTGAAACACCTTCGAGGTCGTCACAAAAAATTAAAAAAGCGTGGGATGAATTACTGAATAAATCTTTAAAAAAATCATCCATTATTTCTTTCTCTTAGAAATGACGCTTCGCTTGTAAGTATCTAGGTGCTCAAGAGCGGCCCCGGTTCCTTTAACCACACAATATAGAGGTTCTTCAGCAAGACTAGCCTTAACCCCAGTTCTTCTTTCTACAAGTCCTGGCAAATGACGCAAAAGAGACGAACCTCCAGTCATTATTATTCCTTCTTCAATAATATCAGCAGACAACTCTGGAGGAGTCTCAGCCAAAACAGACTTAATCGCCTTGATCACTTCTTTCAGTTCTTTATCAATAGCTTTTACAATTTGATTTGTCGAAATATCCGCCGTTCTAGGAAGACCCTGAACGTGATCTGTTCCTTTTATTGTCACAGTCAACTCTTCTTCAATTGGCAAAGCGCTTCCAACAGAAATTTTTACAAACTCGGCAGTTTTTTCTCCAATAGAAAGATTGTGCGCCTTCTTTATATAGTCAGCAATTGCAGCATCAATCTTTGTTCCTCCGCATTTTACAGAAGTAGACGCCACAATTCCTCCCAAAGAGATGACGGCAACATCAGTTGTTCCTCCTCCAATATCTACAACCATATGACCCTTTGATTCTTGAATTGGAATTCCAGCTCCGATAGCAGCAAGAATTGGTTCTTTCACAACATAAGCACTTCTTGCTCCCGCTCTAATTGCCGCCTCAATAACAGCACGCCTTTCTGTTGAAGTTATTCCAGCTGGAACAGAAATCATAACTTCTGGTTTTATTAAACTAAATTTTCCAAGAGCTTTTTTTATAAAATAACGAAGCATTGCCTCAGTCACGCGATAATCAGCGATTACTCCATCTTTGAGTGGACGATACGCAACAACGTTTTCTGGAGTTCGCCCAATCATCTCTTTTGCTTCAATCCCAATAGCCAATACTTTGCGATCTATTTCAGACATTGCTACAACAGAAGGCTCATTTAGAACTATCCCTTGCCCAGGCAAAAAAACCAGCGTATTAGCGGTTCCCAAATCAATCCCTAGTTTTTTTGAGAAGATTCCCATTTGAAAATTATGCAACGAGTTTAACATAAAAGCTTCTATGCGGAAATGGCTAAATTATGTTAATTTTCGTATATGTATATCTTCGAGATTCTGCCAATAACGAAAAACCGCTTCGCAGACACTCTTACCTATTTTTATAGTGAAAAGCTTGACGAAGGTCAGGTTGTAAAAATCCCTTTTCGAAAAAAAGATATCCAAGGAATAATTTTGAGTTGTATCCCCGCCGAAGAAGGCAAGGCTTTCATTAAAACCCTCAACTACAAACTCCGTCCAATTTCAAAAATTGAAAAAGAAAAAATAGGAAAGGCAGAATTGAAAGTACTGAAAGACGCAAGTGAATACTATCGAAGTCCAATCTCTCTGGTTCAATCAATAATTTTTCCTGAGATAATTTTTAAATATTTGAAAGAAGGAGAAGATACAAAGAAAATTGATTTCTATAAAAAAACAATTGTAAACGGAAGCTTCGAAAAAAGGATGAGTTTTTATAAAAATATAATTAGAGTTACTTTTGCAAAAAACAAAAATATTTTTATCTCAGCTCCAACATTGCGAGATGCAAAAAAAATATATGAGCATATAAGCCAAGGAATTGAAGATAAGTGTTTTATCCTTCATTCAAGCCTAACTCAGAAAACAATCCGAGAGAATGTATTGAATATAATGAAAAATAAAAGCTCTTTAATTATTGGAACTCCTCAGTATGTCTTTTTGAACGGATCTTCTCTTGGGGGCATAATAATCGAGAACGAGCACAAAAATCTCTACAAAACTAGACTCTCCCCTTTTATTGATGGCCGAATCATTCTCGACCACTATGCAAAAACTTTAGAAATCCCTCTCTACTCTGGGGATTCTTTCGCCTCTCTATCTAATATGAAAGAAGTTGAGGAGAAAAAGGCAAAACTGGAACGACTTGAAAACCCAAAAGGAAACTTAAAGATTGTCTATGAAAATCTTGGCGACAAAGATGAAGCACCAAAGAGACACAAGAAATGGAGAGTCATCTCTGAGTCCGCTATAAAAAATATAAAAGAAACTCTCGAAAAAAATGGAAAAATATTTATTTATACTCTCAGGAAAGGACTTTCTACGATGACTATTTGCCGAGAGTGTCACAAAACACTTTCTTGCCCAAATTGCGGAAGACCTCTAGTTCTACTTATTGGACGGGATGGTGGAGACAGGACATTTATCTGCTACGGATGCAGAAATAAATTCCCAAGCACAACAGTCTGTGATAGATGCGGAAGTTGGAACCTGTCTCCTCTTGGTATTGGAACCGATAGTGTTTCTGAATACATAAAAGAAGAGATTCCGGATGTAAAGCTTGAAATTGTAGACAGCCTATCTTATGACTCACCAGAGAAAGCCTCCCGTGCAATTGAAAAAGCTTTCTCAGAAAACAAAATACTTATTGGAACTGAAATGGCACTTCAAGCAATAAAAGAAAAAACTGACTTATCTATAGTTGCTTCTGCCGATTCACTTCTTTCTATGCCAACATTTGATTCTGACGAAAGACTTATGTCTCTTCTTGATGAGATTGGGAATATAACCCAGAAAACTTTCATCGTTCAATCAAGAATTGAAAAAGATTTTTTGATTTTACCTTATGACGAAAAGAAAAAAAATAAATGGATAAAAGAATCTCTGGCTGATAGAAATGATTTTATGTTCCCACCTTACTTCGTTCACATTTCTGTTATTGGAGGTGTCGACAGAATAAATCGCTTCGCCCAATATCTAAAATCAAAAAATTTTGATGAAAATGACATAAATTTCTATTTCAAAAAAGGTGGACCTCTCACCATTACTCAAAAAGAGGTGGTAATCGCAATAAAAAGCTCTCTATATGAAATCGGTAACATTGCTGAACAGATAAAAGAGTTGCTCTCACAGTCCGGCCGTGACTCCAAGATTTATATTAATAAAAGTATCTAAAAATCTTGCAAAAAAAGGATACCGTGTTATATTCTCTCTATGGCAAAAACAATTATAGAAGTAAAGAAGTCCGGAAGCGAAACTAACGCAACTCTGCTTAGGAAGTTTTCCCGAAAAGTTCAGGATTCTCAAATCGTCCCTTCTCTGAAAAAGAAAAGATACGCTTCAAGAAAACCTTCAAAACTAACTCAAAAGTCAGCTGCGATGAAAAGAATCGACAAAAGAAAAGTAAACGCAAGACTTAGAAAACTAGGAAAAATCGCCTAAATATCTAAATGGTTAGACTAGAGACAATCTCTATAAATAACAAGACAAAGAGCAAGCTCCCAAGCTTGCCTTTTCTTGATATGAAGAACTATGTTTTAGGAAAAAAATATGAAATCTCTGTTTTGGTGTCTGGAGAGAAGACAAGTAGAGAACTAAATAAAAAATATAGAAACAAAAATTACACACCAGACATTCTTTCTTTTCCACTGGATGAAAATAGCGGAGAAATAATTCTCACACCAAAAGCAGTTAGCAGAAAAGCAAAACTTTTTGGCCTCTCAGAAAAAAATATGTATGGTTTTTTGTTTATCCACGGATTACTACATTTGAAGGGGCACGAACATAGTGCTAAAATGGATGAAGAAGAATATCGTATAGCAAAAAAATTCGGAATAAAAATATCTTAGCTAAACTTTCTTCTTAAAACTATTAAGATGATGCGAGATACTCAAGTAGGAATAGACATCGGAAGTTACAGCATAAAAGTTGCGGTTATTGAATATGACAAAAAGACAGGACTACCTAGAGTTCTGGGAATTGGAAATGCTCCATCTAGAGGAATGCGCCAAGGTTATGTCGTAAACAAACGGGAACTTAGTGAACAAATAAAAATAGCCCTTGATTTAGCTAGTGAACAATCTAAGAAAAAAATAAAACGAGTCAGAGTTTCAATCGGTGGAGCAAGTATCGAAAGTGAACTTGGTGAAGGAAGTTCTATTCCTTCAAGATCAGATGGAGTTGTGACTCTCCTTGATGTAGAGAAGGCAATAAAAGAATCCACAAAAAAAATAACTTTAGCAAATAAAAAAATACTTTTTTCCGCCCCAACAGAATTCCATCTAGATAGCAAAAAAATAATGGGCCGTCCTGAAGGTTTGTCTGGAACAAAGCTTTCCGTTAGAAATCTTTTCGTAACAGTAAATTCAAAACACTTTGACGACCTCATCAGCGCGATTGGAGAAACAGGTGTTGATATAGAAGAAATTATTCCTGTCGGAATCTCTGCCTCCAACCCTTTCCTCACAGAAAAACAAAAAACTGCCGGATGTCTAGTTATGAATATTGGAGCGGAAACGGTAACTCTATCTTTATATGACGACGGATACCTTCAAGCGATCCAAGTTCTAGCACTTGGAGGAAACGACATCACCAACGACATTGCTCTCGGGTTCAAGATTTCTCTCGAAGAAGCGGAGTCAATCAAACTTGGCTCTCTCATAAAAGATATCTCAAAAAGAAAGTTAGACGAAATAGTTGAAGCTAGATTAATCGATATGATGGAGCTAGTTGATTCTTTCTTGAAAAAACACAAAAGAAGTGGACTCCTTCCTGCTGGAGTAATAATTATCGGAGGATGTTCTCACACTGCAAACATCGAAGACATCGCAAGAAGCAATCTAAATGTTCCAGCCGGAATTCCAAGTGCCTCTGTAGCCAGTGACTCCCCTGTCAGACTAAAAGACCCAGCTTGGTTTGGAGCTTTTGGGATAACTCTGGGGGAAAGTGACTCCGGTATAGGAGACACAGGATCTTCTTTTAGTGGAATAAAGTCTTTATTTTCAAGCTTTTTTAAACAATTCGAACCTTAAAACAACCCGAAAACTGGTTCTGTCTAGATATAGCCAAACAAAATCATTTCTGTTAATATACGGGCATTATTAATCGCCCAATTGAGTGTGCTTATGGCAAAGATAAACCCAGAAATTGAAACATTCGCTAGAATAAAAGTTGTCGGAGTTGGAGGATCCGGAAACAACGCAGTGAATCACATGATCGACTCTAAAGTTAGAGGCGTTGAGTTCATCGCAATGAACACAGATGCTCAAGATTTACACAAATCTCTCGCTGAGAAGAAAATTCACCTTGGAAAAAATTTAACAAAAGGTCTCGGAGCTGGAATGAATCCAGAAGTTGGAAGAAAAGCAGCTGAAGAAACTAAATCAGAAATTCAAGACGCACTAAAAGGCGCTGAAATGGTTTTCATCGCATGTGGAATGGGAGGAGGAACAGGAACTGGAGGAGCTCCAGTGGTTGCTCGTTGTGCTAGAGAACAAGGAATACTTACTGTTGCCGTTGTTACAAAACCATTTAGCTTTGAAGGAAACCAAAGAATGAGACTAGCTGACAGTGGAATAGAAGAACTATCAAAAGAAGTAGACGCTCTACTTATGATTCCAAACGATCGTCTTCTTATGATTGCTTCTAAAGACACTACTTTCAAAGACGCCTTTGCAATGTGTGATGAAATCCTTCGACAAGCCGTTCAAGGAATTTCAGACCTTATCACAATGCCGGGAATCGTTAACGTGGACTTCGCCGACATCAAAGCGGTTATGTCAGACGCTGGAACAGCACTCATGGGAATTGGAACAGCTTCTGGAGAAAACAGAGCAGAGCAAGCAGCAATTCAAGCAATCAATTCTCCCCTACTCGATGTTTCTATCAATGGAGCTCGTGGAGTTCTGTTTGTAATCTCAGGAGGCGACGACTTGAACATTCTCGAAGTTAATCACGCAGCGAAAGTTATCACAGAAAGCGTTGATAGCGATGCTCGAATAATCTTTGGAGCAATTAGAGATGAAAGACTCAAAAAGGGTGAACTTAAAGTTACAGTTATTGCCACAAGCTTTCCTGTTGGAAGCCAAAAGGTAAATCTTTTTCAAGGAAGCAAAAGTAACGAAACTCCTCAAATAAAAATAAAAGAAATCGAACCAACTATTCCAAAAGAAGAAAAGAACGAAATCCATAATTCTCTAGAAAGCTCTTTCATAAAGAAAGACAAAGAACCAGGAGAAGATATCTGGACTGACGATGGAGATGAATGGGGAAATATCCCAGCCTTCCTCAGAAGAACTAAGAAATAATTCTTTCTTTCAAAAACCCCTCGCGCGAGGGGTTTTTGATTATGTTGACAAATTAAGGAAAGTGTTATAGTCTAACAAAAAACGACAATTATGCACATTAACTATGTAGACTATTTGCTTATAAAAGCAGAATTAACCGCTATTTTTAACAGCTTTACAACATTCACCCTTCAATCATTGCAAGACACGACAATGTCTGAAGATATTGCCAGTGATGTTCTTTCTCTAAAAAAGAAGGGGGACGAGATGATTCTCTCATTTGAGGCAACCATTGATTTATCAAATGATTTTGGAATTAATGTCGATGCCCGTTTGCGAAGAAGCGGAATTGTTGAATTGATAATAGACCCAGATGGAGATGGGATACCAGAAGATTCTTCGATTTTTTTAAAAGAAATTTTAAAAACTGAAAAATCAACTGGTGATATTGTGCTTCGATCAAAAAACAAGAACAAAATCTACAGGTGTTTGTTAACTGTTCTATCTGTTATTAAAAATGACTGGACAGAAAGAAAAGAAACCATCCACCACGATGTTGAATTTCTAATTAATGAAATTAAAATTTCAGAAATAGAATACAACCAAAAAATGACAGATCATTTGAAACAAGGATAAATAATCCTAAGCATGTTTAAACCCCACACCAATAGTTACAAGGTAGTGGGGTTTTTGTTTTATACTCTCTCCCCTGTTATACTAAAAACCATATGACATACGACTTAATCATTCTGGGTGGAGGCCCAGCAGGAGTTGCGGCGGCGGTTTATTCAGCCCGAAAAGAACTCAAAACGGCAATAATCACAACATCTTTTGGAGGACAATCTATTGACTCCCCAATGATTTTCAACTGGATTGGAACAAAAGAAATAAGCGGTTATGAACTTGCGAAATCTTTTGAGCAACATGTTAGAGCGAACGCCGGGAATTTCTTGGAAGTTTTTGATGGTGAAAAAATCGCAGAACTAAAGAAGGACGGTGAAATCTGGAAAATGAAAACAGAGTCTGGGAAAGACTTTGAAGCAAAAGCTGTTCTCGTCACAACCGGAGGAAGCAGAAAGAAACTAGAAGTTCCGGGAGCGGAAGAATTTGAAGGCAAAGGAATTGTATATTGCGCATCTTGCGACGGACCTCTTTATTCTGGGAAAGACGTTGTAGTTATCGGAGGTGGAAATGCTGGATTCGAATCAGCCGCCCAAGTTCTAGCTTATGCAAAATCTGTTACACTTCTATCTCGTGGAGATTTCAAAGCAGACCAGATAACAGTTGAAGCGGTACTAAAAGACCCTAAAATGAAAGCTCTGAAAAATACAATTCCTACTTTTGTAAAAGGAGACAAATTCGTAACGGAGCTAGGAATTAAAAACACCGAGACAGGTGAAGAGAGTTCCCTGTCAGCTGAAGGAATATTCGTTGAGATTGGAAATATTCCAAACACGAAATTCATTACAACTGAGACAGAGAAAGACGAATGGGGCCGAATAAGTGTTGACCCGAGAACTGGAAGAGCGAGTGTTGGTGGACTCTGGGCAGCCGGAGACTGTACGAACACTTTGTTCCATCAGAACAACATCGCAGCCGGCGAGGGTGTGCGAGCATTAGAAGATATTTACCTTTGGTTAAAAACCAACAAATAATTTATGTTTCCAAAAATAAAAGATACTTTAAAATTTGCCTGGAGAACTCTCTGGAAAAACCCGATTTATTTCCTTGGTTTAGCTGTTGCTGGTGGAATAATAAACTGGTTAGTTGATAAAGAAGAGATTCCATTTCTACTAAAGATTCTCGGACTACTTATTATTGTTGTGCTCAATATCGCAATGATGAGAGCAGCCATGTATGCCACTCGCGGAGAAGATATTTCTTGGTCTTATCTTTTCAATATGAACAAGAACGCTTGGGCTTACATAAAAACTTACATCGTTTACCAACTTATAATAATTGGAGGATTGCTTCTTCTTATTATTCCAGGATTTATTTTCCTGCTAACTTACGCTTTTGCTCCGATAATGTCTCTAGATAAAGGAATTAAAGTAAAAGAAGCACTAAAGCAGAGCAAGGAAGCGATGAAAAATAACAGGATTGAATTGTTTGGACTTTTCTTTGTTTTGGTTTTGATAAATATTCTAGGCGCAATCGCTTTCGGAATAGGAATCATTATCACCTACCCTCTTGCTGTAATTTCTTACATGTTCGTATACGACAGACTAACTTCAAAGAAGTCAGAAGTTGCCTCTAATGCGGTCGCCCCACAGCCAGTAGAAATTCCAGTTCACACAGGGGAAGAGCACGTAGGAGAAAATCCTCACCAAAATGATTAAAAGCGGAAAAGTATTTATTTATGGAAGAAACGCTCTTTTTGAAGCGCTTACTTCTAATCCAAAATCTGTAAAGAAAGTTTATGTTACAGACACACCGGCAAACAAAGAAATCCTTTCTCTATTGAAAAAAAGCGACATCCAATATGAAATCACAAAAGAAAAGCAAGGTGCAGAAAAAAGAAGTGAACAAGGAATTATCGCAAACATCGATACGAACGGATTGTTCCAGAGTGTAGAAACTTTTTTCAAGAAAACTAAAATAACTCCTGACACTGGAATTATTGTGCTAGATGGAATAAATGACCCTCACAATGTTGGAGCAATAATCCGTTCAGCTGTTGCCTTCGGAGCCAGCGCCGTTCTAATTCCAGAAAAAGGAGTCTCAAGTATCACCAGTGGAGTTATTTCTTCTTCTGCTGGTATGACTTTCAAGATTCCACTACTTCGAGCAACCACTGCCTTCGATGGAATAACCGAAATGAAGAAACTCGGGTTTCAGGTATATGGACTAGATATGAACGGGGATGTTTCTCTGCACAAAGGAAACTTTTCCAAACCCTCAGTCTTCGTTGTTGGAAATGAAGGAGTTGGAATGGATGGAAAAGTTCGCAAGCTCTGTGACGGAATCGTTTCAATAAAAATAAACAAAAATTGCGAATCATTGAACGCAGCTGTTTCTGTCGGAGCACTTCTCTATGAATGGAGTAAGCAACACAGAAAAGTTTTAGAATAAAAATATGGCAAAAAGAATTGATATAAAAACAAAAGGCTGGAGTGATTATGAACTGATTGATTCCGGAGAAAACCAGAAGCTGGAGAAATTCGGCGGGACTTTGCTTTATCGTCCAGAAACAGAAGCCGTGTGGGAAAAGAAAACTCCTGACGTTTGGAAAGATGCGAAAGCTTTCTTCAAATGGTCCGCCGGAAAAGGTTCTTGGGTTCACAAAAAAGAGTTTGGAAAGAGCTGGCAAATGAAATGGAATAATATTTCTATAATTTTGAAACTCACAGCTTTCAAACACCTTGGAATTTTCCCTGAACAAGAAGCTAACTGGGTTTGGCTGAAAGAATCTGTTTCAAAGTTGAAAGAACCAGAAATTCTAAACCTCTTCGCATACACAGGAATTTCTTCTCTCGTTATGGCTGAGGCCGGAGCGAAAGTCACTCACGTTGATGCTTCGAAACAGAGCATTACTTGGTCTGAGGAAAATCGTAATGCTTCAAAAATAGATAAAAATAAAATCCGCTACATTCTGGACGACGCACTTGTATTCGTAAAACGCGAAGTTCGCCGTGGAAAAAAGTATGACGGAATAGTACTCGATCCTCCAGCTTTCGGCCGTGGTGCCAAGGGTGAAGTTTGGAAAATTGAAGAATCTCTCTCCCCTCTTATGAAATCTTTAAAAGAACTTCTGAAGGACGATAAAGGCTCATTCTTCCTCCTAAACGGGTACTCTGCGGGATATTCACCAGAATCATTTAAACAGCTCGTAGAGAGCTATTTTGAGGCTCCACAAATGGAATACGGCGAGATGCACATAGAAGAAAAAGTTTCCGGACGAGTTGTCCCAGCTGGGATTTATACAAGATTTAGAAGATAGAGAAATTTTGACTTTTTAGGAACAAAGTTGTAAAGTCTGAAAAACTTGCAACTTATGACAACAAAATCAAAAGAAATTTTACTGTCTGCGAAAGACGATGAAATCCTTAAAATGCCAAAACTTTTCTACCAGTACTTAAAAGAAAAGTATGGGGTTGGAGAAGAAGGAACGAATCTGGGAGGAATAATGGTTTGTTCCATCCAGGTTGACTTACCAGGATTTTTAAAAAACTCAGAAGAGCATATCTGGTTAATACATTTGGTGGAAAAAACAGGGATTGAAAACAACACTTCAGAAGAAGCGTCTGCTTTAATACTTGGCGAGCGCTCGCCTGAAGAGTGCTCCTACGAAAGATTCGCAAAGATGGAAAGCGGAGCCTTTGAAAGTAACGGACCCTACGCAAGATGCTGGTTCGAAATAATAAAGAAAATGAGATTTGAGAAAGATAATCTGGAAAACTTTCAAAATATTTCTGCCTTGATGGCAATAATTAAAGAATTTCAAAAAGAACTTGAAGGCGCCTAAATAGGCGTTTTTTGTTTTGGTGCGCGATAAGGGATTCGAACCCCTGGCCTACCCCACGTCAAGGGGTCGCTCTACCAACTGAGCTAACCGCGCAAATATTTTTTAAACTACCAGAAAGTATACCGATTGTTTGGACTATCTTCAAGCTATTGCCTATTTCTCTTATTAATTGTATAGTCACAAAAAATGTCCCTTATGAGTGCAATAATAAGATCAATCGCCGTATTAGAAACCGGAGAAAAAGGTTTCTTTTTAACACCAGCAGAGTTGTATTATTTAAGACAAGAAAACAACGTACTGGAAAATATCTTTTATGTGACTGAAGAATTTTGGTCACAATACAAAAACCCTTTTGGAATGGAGCAAATCGAAGATATTTTTATAAAAAAAGCAGATAAAAAACCAATACTTATTCTGCTTGATTATAAGTATGCCGACAAACTAATTAGAAGAGACGTCCTGCATTCCGTAATGCCGATAAACTCGATAATGACGAACTACTACAAAGATCTCAAAAGAGGTAAAATAGTAGCCGATCAAATGATTATTGATGAAGAAGTTTTTCTTGGTAAAAAATTTGTGAAGGAAATCATTATAGAAGATGCCCACACAAAAGCAACGCCTCTGGACGAAGGAACTTGTTTCAAAAGCGCTCTTCCCGGTATCTCAAGGGTTGTCACACAGAACGACCCAAACTTTGAAAGACTGTTTTTGATGGAACAATAGCCCCAACTTTGGGGTTTTTTATTTTATGTTAAAATAAGTGAAATTTGATCTTATGAATACAGCTACAAAAATCTCCATATTTGGAGAAGAAGTAAGAAAATATGAGGCTATCCTCACCAGCAAAACGGCTGCGATAATTTTCGTGGATGAACACCTCGAGCGTATAGATTATGAAGAGTTGGACAAGCTTGATGAGAAAGCGCTGGAAAAATTAATAGAAAGTTCAGTGCCTGGAAGTTTACTTCGTAAAGAAGCAGTCGAAAGATGCATCAAAAAAGTCCTTGACTACAAGGACATAAAACTAGGGTCTCCAATGGCTAATATGGTTTTTTACCGAATTGAGCAGCTTGTTAACGACGACGCAGAAACTAAAAAAATGGTGATGCAATTAAGATGGAAATTTTTTGGATTGATTAAATAATCTCCTATCCCCTGCACCAAAAGTGCGGGCATGCCTACACATCAATATTTTGGTGTGTAGGTTTTTTGTTTTATGACTCAGGTTGCTATACAATTATCATATGAAAAAATTTCTAAAAATATTTGTATTGTTATTGGTTATAATAATTTTTTATTATTTGATTAGTAAAAACACAATGTGTCTCACTCAGCCAACTCAATGGAAAAACAGAGTAACCGGAAACACAGTTGGTAGCCCTTGTACTCATGCACCGTTCCCCGCCTTCTTGTACAAAGAAGCTCCTTTAGTTTTCCCGGAGATGCCTAAACTGCAATAATTTTTATTTTATATAAATTACTCTCCAACAAAATAATATATCTTCCACTCGTCAAAAATATTCTTATATCCTTGGTCAATAAAAATCTTTTTAATAGCTTTAAAAATTTTTGCCTGTTTTTCAAAATTCCCAGTTCGTGAAATATCTAAATAATCAGCAATGAACTCATCCGTATCAAAAGGTAAAAATTTCAAAGGATAATTTCTAAGTTCCCATTCAAAGTATTTGTTGTATGGCTTAAGTCTTCCCTCAAGTGCGTAAAGGGCTGTCATAAGAAACGGCAAAGATTCTACAGCATCCAAATAAGCGGCCACCTCCTTCCCGTCTCTCCAATATTTTGCAGAACGATAAACTTCATTTATATAAGCATCCAGAGAATCTTTTATAACCTTATCTCTAAAATTTTCAGGTAAAGAGCCTTTTTCTTCCATTATTTTTACCAATTCTCCAGTTTTATCAATCAATGGTTTGTTGTGAGTAAAATTGTACCTATCCCATTCGTAATCACTTCCCCAAGTAGCGTGATTAGCTAATTCACTTAAACTCATAACCCTAATTTCAAAAAAGTCCGACAAATAGCTCTTCATTTTCTCTCTTACTTCATCGGGAGCGGAATCAGTCAAGACAACATAGACATCTATGTCAGAATTTTTTGTCACAAAATCATCACTCTTACCTCGTGACCCTCCAAGAAAAAGGCCTATGATGTTCTCATTTTCGGTCGATTCTTTTAAAACTGACTGATATCTTTCATTTATGTCATTCATAATAAAATTATAACACCCTACAACTTCTTGTGAACGTGCAACCAAGCATTCAAAAGCTATCCTAAATAAAACTTTTTAACATCTTCCAATATCTTCGACTCGTCATCCTCTCCTTGTGTTTTCATGATGGCAACAAGATCATCAATATTCATCCATTTAATCTCGCTTATTGATTCTGGATCAGTCAGATCCCGCTCTCCTATCGAGGTTAGTTTGTATAAAAAATATAAGACAGTCCTTTCAACCCTAACGCCCTCAAGGTCAAACCACGAAACCAGAGATCCTGCATAACGATCAAAAGTTCCCGTCATTGAATATTCCTCTCTAAGACCTCTCATTGCTGTTTGTTCGAGAGTTTCATTTTCCTCAGGGCTTTCATGTAAAAGAGTATAGAAATTTTTCGGGTAGTTTCTAATCCCGGGCTCTTCATAAAAATGACAAGCAACCTCATTTTTATCATTAACAAGCACCACTCCGACAGAGATATGATGAGGATGTTCTTTTGTTCCTTTATAAGGATTCATATTTTAAAAGATAACACGAATTTGTGACCAAACAACTTAGCTTTCCTAGCTTTCTAAACACATAACTTCAATGTGTCTAGAAAACTTTTATTTTGTTGATCTATCATGCTTGCAAACTGGCAACTTATTGCTAAGTTTTAATTGATTTAAATGGGTGCCACACTAATTTACCAAAGACAACATATGTATAACAAATTCTTATTATCTGCAGGAAAAGAAAAGACAATGTCGCATATATTAACCATCCGAGTACTGGACCCCATAGTTCATACCAGTTCGTTTCATTGCTTACTATTTCAAGTGTATATTGTGGAGGATAAGACCAAACATTAGAACTTACACTTTCTTCAAATTTAAAAAATCTCTGATTTGTCAGTACTTGTTCTACTCTTGTGTCACTTTCTGCATAACCAATAATATAAGGCTGAATCTCATCGTAGTATTGGCAGTAAAAATTTAAATCTTTTTTTGTATCAGAGAATGTTGTGTCATTAAGTGTCACTTCATCAAAAACATAAGGTGAATTCAAAGAAGAGCCCTCTAAAACAACGTACTCATTGTTAGAATTACATTTTGCCTTATATGAAGTAACAGTAATCCAATCAAAACGTACCGAGGTTAAAATAACTACTGGAAGAGAAACGACTATACCTATTAAAGCAATAACATATAGAAGTTTAAAAAATCTTTTTGCCATGTTTATATGCTAACTGATAAGAGAGGCAGTTTCGAAATGTGAGCCTTCTCAAGATAGAACCTTTCGATTCCTTGCCCCAGGCTAATTAGTGCCTTTTTAGAATACCACAAGGACGCTTCTCGTGCTCTAGATATACTTTATCTTACACCAATTAAGCAGTAATTTGAGAAATCTCCCAGTTTGTAAAATCAGAATTTATTTGGACTTTGAAAGATAAAGATTTATCACCATATTCTTCTTTAAATTCTGTAACAATGTATGCGTAACCATTTTTATCGATAGTTAAAAGTCCTACACAAAAAATTGATATGAACTGATGCTTTCCTTTGATACTTTCTCTTATTTTATTCCTAAAAAATTCCTCTGCTCCATCAAAAAACACAACGAGAATTTTTCCTTTAGCATACTTAGGTCCTCGCTTTATTTTTTTATTAATTGCCTCTATTATACGATCTTCCCCTTTAGGCTGCCTATTATGAGGATTTTCTAGTGCAGATACATGTTCAGTAGGTATATATATACTATTTTTTTCATCAATTAAAAATCCATCACCCACTGTATCCTCGGCAAATGTTATGTCATCTCCTTGTAATTTTCTTAAAACAACACAGATTAACCAGTTTGCCCAAGCCTCTCTTGGCCTTAAAGAAAAATTCGTAAACTCTCTACCTTTGATTAGATAATTTCCGTCTTTAACATAAGGCTCCATATCTTTTAGTACTATTCTAAAATCTTTTATTTGTTTTATTTCTTTACAAAGCCTCTCGAGAGGTAAAGAGTTATTCATTCTCAAATGCGTCGTACCATGGATAAGACACTCTCAACATTCTTAATCTCCGCAGTGGTCTGAGTGGACGTAAAGGCCTGAGTGGTCTGAGTGGACGTAAAGGCCTAATTTTTCTCAGATCGTTTCTTTTTCCAAGAATTCTGTCGTCATCACTTACGTATCCAGTAAATGATAAATCGCTTGAAGAATAGACTTCGTTGTCATTTAAAATGAAACCAATCCAGTTACAATCGGGATCAAACAGATTGTCGCCCGATATAAATGCCACATATTCACCTGATGTATTAAAAATGTATTTCATTAATTATGTTTATTAGACAGATATATTGCATATACCTCTACGAAAACACCAAGTACTGTAAGCACTATTCCTCCAAGACTAGCGATGTCATCTGTCAAAATATTTATACCGAAACCAATCGCTACAACAGCAAATACGGAAAGTATCGCTCCTGTTTTTGCCTGGCTTTTTTGTATACCGTATGCGTTTCCATAAGTTTTTAGTGTTTCGTTTGTGGTCTTAAGTTCAGCATTATCTTGTTCAAGAGAAGCTAAGTAATGAAGAACGATCTCTGCTGTTTTCTTGTTATTAAGATCATCAGCTGTAAGTTCACCCAAGCTGCTGTAATCAATCCCTAACTTGTTTGAAGCATTGTTTTCCTGTGTGTCTGATGTGTTGTCTTGACTATTATTTTTCATATTATGTTTCAACTAACTCTCTCTTTTGTGACCCCACAGAGAATCGAACTCTGATTACCGGATTGAAAACCCGATGTCCTAACCGTTAGACGATGGGGCCATTTTAATGGCTCAACTTATGACGCCGTGCCCTTCGTAGCTTTCAGCGAAGAAGGGGTGGGGCCATTTATAATGGCGTTTTTAGGGTTACAAATATATCCCTAAATACAGAAAATAATATAGCATTTCCGTTAAAAAAATCAACTACTTGGGCAAACAAAAAAGCCTCAATGAGGCCTTATTTAACAACTTTCAATCTGACTGAGTCATAGATAACCCCCAGACCTTTTTCAAATTTCTTTATATTCATAATCTCTTCTTTGGTTGCGTCCCCTTCTAACACAGGAGCCCAAGCCTGAAGTCTGAAATAATAAGGACCTTTTTCCTTATCAAAAACAAGAAAAAGTTTTGGACAAACTGCCTTTTTCAAAACATTATCCAAAGAAGAAACAACTTCTATAATAAACCATCTACCGCAAGCCCAAAAAAACACATCTTCCTTTTTGTCTGGGGTTTCATCCTTTGGAAAAAAGCCGAAAACTTCTTCTGGGCCTCCAATGAACAGGGCGTAACATTTGTTTAAAGAGATACCACCTATTTGAAAAACGTGTTTTTTTATGTCTTCAAAAGATTCGGCATACTTTTCTTTTTCAAGGGTTTTATATCTTTGCATTATTGCCACCCTTCTCTTTTTCTTAAGAACAAGCAGGAACTTCCCAAATGGGAAAAAATTTTGATTTTCCATAGTACATATAATTTAAGGCAAATTACCATTATTAAGTCTTACTGTCAAAATAAAAAAATTAACTTTATTGATATAATAATTCCTACGTGAAAGACAACAAGAAAGTAGAACTAAGGAAAGCCGGCAATAGAGGCAAGGGATTATTCGCCAAAAGATTGGTCAAAAAAGGCGAAACAATCGCCTCTTTTGACGGGCCAATATACACAGACAAGAGCCGATGGAATGACGAACTTAGAGATCACTGTATTCAATTTGCAAAAAATAGATGGAGATATTCCAACGGCATTGCTCGATATATAAATCACTCATGTGAGCCAAACTGTGGGGTCAAGAACCTTTTCGACATTGTCGCAATGCGAGATATAAAAAAAGATGAAGAATTAACTTGGGACTATGAAATGACAGAATCAAACCCGAAGTGGAAAATGAAGTGCCGATGTAAAACTCCAAGCTGTAGAGGAATAATTGGAAATTATAAAAATATGCCCCCAGCTACACGCAAAAAATACAAAGGATTTATCTCACAGTGGCTCATTGATGCCGGAAAATAAAAAATCCCGACCGTAGTCGGGATCCATATTTTCAAAAAATAATATCATCTGGAAATTCAATTTCCACAAGATTTTTCAAATCCTGATAAGTGGATTCTAGTTCTTGGTTAACAAGAATATAGTCAGCCTTGTCCATCAAATCAAATTCTTGAGAAGCCTTCTGAAGTCTAATCTTCATGTCGACAATTGGCTCAAAAGTTGTCTGACTCCTTTTAAATAAACGTTCTCTCAATATGTCCATCTTCGGCTCAGGAACCGAAACAAAAACCAGAACTGCATCATCCCCCATTTTTTCTTTGAAAGTTAATCCTCCTTTGATATCAATATCAAGAAGAGGGATCTGATCGTTTTTGTTTATGCGGTCAATCTCACTCCACAGGGTTCCGTAAAACTTCCCCGGGTAAACCTCTTCCCATTCAAAGAATTCGCCAGCTTCAATTTTTATTTTGAATTCTTCAACCGACAAAAAGTAATAATTAACCCCGTCAGTTTCTCCCTCGCGGATTTCACGAGTTGTGGCCGAGATTGTAAAAACAAACTCTGGATTTTCGTCCTTGAGCATATGTGCCAAAGTTGTCTTCCCTGCCCCAGACGGAGCCGAAAGAATAAGTGCTTTCTTTTTCAATTTTCTAAATTTTCAAAAAAATACCATAATTAAAATTTATTGTCAAAAATAAAAAATCCCCACACCAAAACATATTGATGCGGGGATATGCCCGCAAGCGGGCTATAAATTAAGTCTATTTAAAATTCCTTGGAATACGATGTCCTCCGGATTATCTCCGGAAACCGTACTAATCTTAAAATAATTCCGGTAGTCATCTCTTTCAGTTCTAATTAAAGAAATGGCCCCCAGTGTAAATTTATTATAAAACCAAATCTTGGCTCTTAGGGCCTCTGGGGTATTTGTTTCCGGCCTATTTTCCACTTCGTTTCTCTTTTTTATTCTTTGAATACAGATTTGATCTGAAACTTCCAAAACCAAAACATGAGCTTTGAAATCGGGGTTATTAAATCCAACCTGAAGAGCTTTTATAAAACCTTTGAGATTCCGGAGCTCTGACGTAGTTCTTGGTGATCCATTCCAAATAATAAAATCCGGCTTCTCTTTGTATTCTTCCATCAATCTTATGGCGTGATATGCCACCACAACCTCAGGAGCAAGCTCTCCAAGTTTGTTATTTTCTTTTATTAATTCAGAGAGCCAGCTTCCACTATCCCAACCACGAATACAAACTCCATTGTTTAAAGACAAAACTTTCTTCCCTGAATTTTCAAGAAAAGAAATTATTTTATTTGCCTGCGTGTCTTTACCAGAACCAGATTGACCTGTTATAAAAATAATTCTCATAGTACAAAATTTTCCTGATTCTGCACGAAAAAAGCCGGATTGTCAATTAACCGTTTTATGCTATTCTGCAAGAATGAAAATCCTATCTATCGAAACATCCTGCGACGAAACAGCTGTTTCAATTGTAGAAATAAAAGGCGACCTGAAAGAAGTGAAAGTTCTATCGAACATTGTCTCTTCTCAGATCGAATTGCACGCTCAATACGGTGGAGTTTTTCCCATGATGGCAAAGCGTGAGCACGCCAAGAATCTAATACCAATATTCGAAAAATCTCTAAAAAAATCAAAACTATATTCTCCCCTTCCAAAAAACAAATTATCTACTTCTCTTAAAAAAACAAGAGAAAATAAAATAAAAAAGTTATTAGAAAGAGAAAGTGAATTATGTGAGCAATTTATTCCTCTAGTTTCAAAAATTAAAAAACCAAAAATAGATCTTATTGCCGTAACAACAGGCCCAGGGCTCGAACCGGCACTTTGGGTTGGGGTCAATTTCGCCCGAGCTCTGTCTGTCGCTTGGGAAGGAGAAAAGATTCCGATTGTTTCTGTAAACCATATGCTCGGACACACAGTCTCAAGCATTGCTGAAAAAGTTCAAAAAAATGGAAATGTAAAAATCAGAAAAATATCTTTCCCAGCTATCGCTCTACTCGTTTCCGGTGGACACACTGAAATTCTTAAACTAAAAGATTTTCATAACATAAAAAAGCTTGGAAAAACTCGTGATGACGCAGTCGGAGAAGCTTTTGACAAAGTCGCTCGTCTGCTCGGACTTCCTTACCCCGGCGGACCCCAGATCTCTCGTCTGGCAGAAGAAGCTCGAAGTTGTGGACTTAAGAACGAAAGTTACAAACTACCGCGCCCAATGATTCATTCCAAGGATTATGACTTTTCTTATTCGGGACTGAAAACTGCCGTGCTCTATATGCTTCAGAAAATAACTAAAATAACAGAAGACGACAAGAAGATGGTGGCTCGAGAATTCGAAGAAGCCGCAATCGAAGTATTGGTACACAAAACGCTGAGAGCGATTGAAGAAGAGAAAGTGAAAACAATCCTTGTTGGAGGAGGTGTTGCCCGAAACAAACATTTGGAAAAAGTTCTGAGAAATGAAGTTAAGAAAAAATTTCTAGAAGTTGAAATTCTATTTCCCGAACCTGACTTGTCGACCGACAACTCTCTGATGATTGCACTTGCAGGATTTATGAAATACAAAAAATCAAATAAAAAATCCGCTTCAAAAATTAAAGCGGAGGGAAATTTGAGTTTATAATCAACCAAAAGGTGCTGAAAACTTTTTTAAATAATTAGAAACATCTACCTGGAGTTGTTTCTTGTCGTGGATATTCTGAAACACAAAGTTGGCCATTTTTATGCACTTGGGAATATTCATATCCCACGGGCTTGTGCCCGAACTTTCTTTGGCTTCTTGTTCCAAAAACTTTTCGAAAGAAATATTGTCTTTCTCAGACCCACGACTACTTATTCTTTCGTATCGTAATTCTTTTGGAGCGTCGACACCTACGACATACACACCTTGTTTTAAAAGTGATTCCACTTCTCCAGGACAACGCCAGGCCTCAATAACAGCCGGACCACCTTTGGCCAAGGCTTTTTTAAGCAACTCTCTGGCTATCACATCTGGGAAATACCCTTTTCTCAACTGGTTCGCCACAAGTCGCTGATTATCACGATTAATTTCTAAACCTTTTTGTAAAATAACTTCATTTATATAATCTGAAGCCGAAAAGTGATTGAATCCAAAACCCTGAAGGATTTCAACAACCGCACCTTTTCCAGCGCCGTTTGTTCCAACTAGGCCAATTATCATGTTTACTTTTTTCATTTAAATTTTTTTTATAAATTTATCACAAAATCACAAAAAATCAAATAAAAAATCTGCAACTTGTTTACACTTGTTGCAGATAATAATTTAAAACTTAACTAAAACCTTAATCGCTCACTCTACAGGATATTTTCCCTCAAGTTTTTTAAAAACAAAATCAATAATTCTTTGATGGATATCTTCCCAGTTTGACGAAAAAGATTTTATAATTGGCAGATCGTGTGAATAAGTCTGAGTAAACATATGCACAACTTCTGGCACTTCTTTCTTTATTTCTTCTTCATCTTCTTCTGAAAAAAGATGTGGGAAAATAACACCCATGGTTGCCTCATCTTTTCCCCTGCTGATAATCCGGATTTTGATTTTCGGATTTGCTTTTGAAATTAATAAGTTTGAATCCTCGGGATCGACATCATAAACATCAGTAGGTAAGATCTTTTTTTCTTCTTTTTGAGCACTGTGTTTTTTGCGTCTCTTTTTTGTTTTTAGTTCTTCAATGACCCTTGTTACAGGACGACGAAACAACCAAATCCCAATTAATAAAAGGAGGTACCATGCTGGCACAATGATCACATCATTGGTGACCATAATATTTGAAAGAACCATAATTATCTGTGCGTACTAGATATTTTTAGATATCTAGCTTTATCGTCCAAGCACCATAAAGGACTATTTCGTCGTAACCACCACAACGAAAAAAGATGGATTATTTGATTCACATCATGTGCATTCACGACATTGTCATTGCCGTATAACTTCAACCAAATGAAGTACTTATATTATGCCACATAAATATGTAGAATGTCAACTACCTGATTAATACCTTTAAAAAACAAGCCCAAAATGATATAATCTTTTTCACATGGACGAGAAATTACTGAAACCATACGAGCACAAGGAGACTGAGGCGAGAATATACAAAACCTGGGAAGAAAGCGGGTTCTTTAACCCTGACAAAATGGTAGAAGCAGGCCTCACCTCTCCCGACGCCAAACCTTTCACAATCGTTATGCCTCCACCGAACGTTACAGGAGTTCTTCATATGGGTCACGGACTCATGCTTACAGTTCAAGATATTATGATCCGTTACAAAAGAATGAACGGATTTAGAACTCTCTGGATTCCTGGAACTGATCACGCAGCTATTGCAACACAATCAAAAGTAGAAAATGAAATCAAGAAAAAAGAAGGACTCTCCCGTCACGATCTAGGACGAGAAGAATTATTAAAAAGAGTTCGCGAATTTGCACAAGATTCTCACGACACTATAGTTTCCCAAGTTAGAAAGATGGGTTCCTCTTGTGACTGGTCACGAGAAGCTTTTACACTCGACGAAACACGCAACCGTGCCGTAAATACTGTTTTCAAAATGATGTATGATGACGGACTTATTTATCGTGGACACAGAATAGTAAACTGGGATCCAAAAGGTCAAACAACAATCGCCGACGATGAAATAGTTTATGAGGAACGAAAAGGAAAGCTCTATACTTTCAAATATTCTCCCGACTTCCCTATTGCGATATCTACAACTCGACCAGAAACAAAAGTTGGAGATGTTGCTGTTGCTGTACACCCAAGTGATGATAGATACAAAGACTATGTTGGAAAAACTTTCGAGAACATAGAATTTTGTGGAGCAAAAATAAATATAAAAGTTATTGCAGATGAATCTGTAGAAAAAGATTTTGGAACTGGAGCACTCGGAGTAACCCCTGCTCACTCTATGATCGACTGGGAAATAGCCGATCGCCACGACCTACCTCGCCCGCAAGTTATAAATGAATACGCGAAAATGGTAACTGAAAGTGAACTTCTAAATGGCAAGAAAGTTGCCGAAGCGCGCGAAATAGTAGTTACTTGGCTCCGAGAAAATAATCTTCTAGAAAAAGAAGAAGATGTAAACCAAAATATCGGAACAGCAGAGCGAACTGGTGGAGTTGTAGAACCACTACCAAAACTTCAATGGTTTATAAATGTAAACAAACCCATCCCAACACGAGAAAATAAAACACTAAAAGAAATCATGCGTGAAGCAGTCGCAGGTGGTGGTGTAAAAATAATCCCAGATTATTTCGACAAGACATATTTCAACTGGATCGACAACCTTCGTGACTGGTGTATATCAAGACAAATCTGGTACGGACACAGAGTGCCTGTTTGGTATAAAGGGGAAGAAATATTTGTTGGAGAAAATTCACCAGGTGAAGAATGGATTCAGGACGAAGACACACTAGACACATGGTTCTCTTCTGGTATGTGGACTTTCTCAACTCTCGGATGGCCTGAAAAAACAAAAGATCTAGAAATTTATCATCCGACAGATGTTCTAGAGACTGGATATGAGATCCTTTTCTTCTGGGTTGCTCGTATGATCATGATGACAGGATACACACTCAACACTATTCCCTTCCACACAGTTTACCTAAACGGAACTGTTCGTGATGGACAAGGACGCAAGATGAGTAAGTCTCTTGGTAATGGAATAGATCCAGTAGAAGTTGCAGATAAATTTGGCGCAGATGCTGGACGTATGGCTCTTGTATTCGGATCAGCCCCAGGAATTGACTCTAGAATAAGCGACGACAAAATAAAAGGTCAAAGAAACTTCGCCAACAAAGTTTGGAACATTGGAAGATTTGTTCTCTCTAATACCGAAAAAGAAAATATTGATGGTGAAATGAATGACGCGGACAAACTTCTCCGTGAAGAGTTTGATAATTTTGTAAAAGAAATTTCAAAAGAAATGGATGAATATCTGTATCATGTCAGCGCCGAAAAAATATACGCTTATATCTGGAATCGTTTCGCTTCCGAAATACTAGAGGAGAGTAAGAATATTTTCCAAGGAGAAGACGAAAGCGCAAAAAATTCTAGAAAAGTATTCCTAAGAACAACATACCGAGACACCTTAAAGGTACTACACTCTTTCATGCCTTTTGTTACAGAAGAGCTCTGGTCTACATCTGGCTTTGACGGATTACTTATGACCACATCGTGGCCTAAGGTATAATAAAGAGAATGGATCACGTATGAAATAGCGGACGACACAACAGCACTGCAAATACATGATTTTATTTTCAAAATTACAAATAATTTAAATAGAGTCAAAGACAAAATTGTCCGCGTCCTATTTCATACGTGATGGATTTCTTAAACCAACTAGAAACAGCTACAAGCAAAGTAGATCAAGATCCGATTACAATAATTTTCGCAATTATTGCCGGAATTGTTCCGTCTATTCTCTGGTTAGTGTTCTGGCTTCGTGAA
>JAGOTH010000003.1 GCA_018061865.1 Minisyncoccota bacterium | reverse complement strand
TAACTTTTGGAACTACAACTCTAAAAGTTGGATCAAGCGGAATGTACGTTACAAACTTGCAAACAGTTCTAAACACATATTCAGCAGCTGGTCTTACAGCTGATGGAGCATTCGGTTCTAAGACAAATACAGCAGTTATGAATTTCCAAATGGCACAAGGTCTAACAGCCGACGGTCTAGTTGGAACAAAGACAAAAGAAAAACTTGAAGCAGTTCAAGGTGGAATGGTTACAGGAGGTACAGCAACTTGCCCAGCAGGTTACACATGTACAGCAACTGGAACTGGTTCAACTGGAAGCTTCGTAATTAACGGAGACGCTGGTTCAATCGAATCAGTTGACGAACTTGGAAGCCTTTCAGGTGAAGAAGTTGGACAAGGTGATGAAAACGTAGAAGTTGTCGGTGCAAACATCGGAGCTTCTGAAGATTCAGACATCCAACTAACAGCTGTTAAAGTTTCATTCGAAAACTATAACGCTCCTACAACAGACGAAGATTTTGATGAATACGCAGAATCAATTTCTGTTATGTTTGGAGACGATGAGGTTGCCTCAGTTGATGTTGATGATATGAACGAAGATGATGGAGTTTGGTCAAAGACTATAACTCTTGAATCTTCAGCAATCATTGATGCTGATTCAGACGAAGATCTAACAATTACAGTTACTGCTGTTGACAATCTTGACTCAGGAGAGATTGGAACAGATGACTGGGTTGCTTCTATCGAAGAGATTAGATACAGAGACCAAACAGGTCAAGTATTTACAGATGCAACAACAGGAGACCTAGGAATTTTGGATTCACACTTTGATTTTGCGTCATTTGCAGAAGCAAACGATGTTGAAATGAGTCTTTCAGTTTCTGATGATTCACCAGAATCAGGAGTTATTGAAGTTGATGAAACAAGCAACACTGATGGTAAAGTTCTTGTTATTGGAGAAATTGAGGCTGATGGATCAGATCTAGTATTTGATTCAATCCCAGTTTACTTCGAATCAAGTGAAGCTGATCTTGATGGTGTTATCAACAGTGTTACTCTAGAAATTGATGGTGAAGAATATACAGAAACAGTTACAACTGCAGCTGCAAGTTCATCTACAATTACATTCGACAATCTTGATCTAACAGTTGACGAAGGAGACACAGTTGAATTCACTGTTACTGCTGACTTTAACGAAATAGACGCAACTCTATTTGCTGAAGGAACAACAGTTTCAGCTCAAATCGGTGTTACTCAAAGAGGAAACATTGACGTTGAAGATCAAGACGGAGAAGAACTTGAATCTGGAGATAAAACAGGAACAGTTGTTGGAGAAGTTATGACTGCCTACTCTTCAGGAATCATGGTTACATTGGTGTCTGCTTCTGAGACTGTAACAACAGGAACAGGTGCAAACGATGACATTGCTACATTTATAGTTAAATTTGACGTTGAAGCATTTGCCGAAGATGTATACATTCCTGATGTTGCTTCAAACGCTGGAACAGTTGCTGTTGATTTCACAATTGACAAAGCTGGAACAGAACTATCAGTTGCTCAATACGGCTCAGCTGTATCAGCGGTTGTTACAAGCACTGAAAGTGATTTATCTGGAAATGGAAACTTTGAAGTTCGCGTAGACGAAACAGGAGAGACTATAACTCTAACAATCTCTGTTGCTAACAGTGGTTCACTTGGAGCAGGTCTCTATAGAGCTACATTGAGTAATATTCGATGGAACACTACTGACTCTGCAGGAACATATAACAGCTACACATTCAATCTTGATGACTTCAAGACTGATTACATCTCAATAAACTAATAAGTTTATATTGAGATAGCTGTATTATGGCTACGGAAAAACCCCCGAGAAATCGGGGGTTTTTCTTATTTCCGGTTTATTTTTGAGGGGTTTATTAAAAGGTCAGATTTTGCTAAAATAGCTCTTATGCAGAAATTTATAGCTTGGGTTGTCGGAATATTCTTAGGTATTTTCCCGTTCGTCTTTTTTGAGAATTACCTGTTTCCGGCTACAACGTCCAAATACATCGCCTTTTCAGTATTAATAATCTCACTATTATTCATTGTCGGATTCTGGTCTATTTTTTATGCCCCAAAAAGGAGGATAGAAAGTAGATTTAATCTTGTGGATCTATCTATAAGTTTATTCTTTCTAGCTTCTTGGATTACGGCATTTCTCGGAGTAGATTTGCTTCATTCTATTTGGTCTAACCAAAGCAGAATGCAGGGGCTCGCTCTTCTTTCGTTGGTTTATGGTTTCTATATAATCTCAAGATTTTTCATTAATATTGATGGTTGGAAAATTGTAAGAAGACTATCGACTCTTGGAGGAGTGGTGTTTTCTTTCTTAAGCTACATCTCACTTTTTTCAAAGGAGGGATACTTCGCTTATGGGGCGGAGTCTTACACGATAGGGAACTCTTCTTATGCAGGATTATATCTTGTCATAATGTTCTTCTTTATTTTAAATACCTTAGCAGATGAGTGGAAGGAAAGAAGAATTGGTAGAAGAATTTTTGATTCACTTTCTCTTGTTTTGATATTTTTATCACCACTATTTTTTAACTGGGAAGTTTTAATTTCAAACAGTGAGTCCAATATATTTGACCTTGTTGGTTCTGCCAGAACTTCAGCCCTAGTTCTTGTTTTGTCAGTTGTTGTCGTTCTGGTCCTTAGATTCGTTCACGCTAGAACAAGTAAGAAAACTCGTCTTATTTTTGCGGGAAGTGCGATGGCTCTTTTCTTCGCGGTCTATGCAATTTTGCTAGGACAATTCTTCAATGATCAGAGTAAATTAAGACAGTGGTACGACGCGGAATCTACTGCAGCTAGACCGATTGTTTGGCAAATGGCGGTGGACGCAATAAAAGAAAGGCCTGTGACTGGCTGGGGGATTGAAAACTTTGAGTATGGATATCAGAAATACTTTGACGCAAGGTTGGCTCAACCTGATTATGTTGGAGAAATTTGGTTTGATAGAGTTCACAATGTTGTCCTCGATACTCTTATTGGTGGGGGAATAGTTTTATTCGTTTTTTATCTTTTTGTTTTCCTGATTTTACCAGCTTATCTATTTATTAGATTTTTCGGTGAGGATGGACACAAATATTTGATTCCGCTTCTCCTCCTTGTTCACTTTGTTGAATTACAAACATCTTTTGATGTTCTTATTTCAACTGTCTACATCTTCTGCGCCTTGTCGCTACTTTCTTCAATTGTGGACAAAGAAAAGATTTTATCTATCCCAACTTTTGATTTTCAGATGAATAGAGACAAGAGAATTATTGTCGGGATTGTGTTGGTTGTAATTTCAACAACTCTCTGTGTGGTTCTATTTAAACCAACTAGTTCAAACAAGCAGTCATTCTTCGCCTCTTTTGAACTTGAAGACGGAATAAAAAGAAACGAGATGATGTCTCGGGGACTCACTTTTACGCCTTACGCTCACGATTCTGCTCGTTTCGTCATGTTCCAAGTAATTAAAAATATAAGAGAGAATCCAGAAATTCTTAAGGATAAAAATAAAGTAGAAGTTTTGAAGAAAGAATTTTCTCTATATGAGGAAACCTTTAGAAGTAGAATAGAGAAAAATCCTCTTGATTTCAGAGCAAAGCTAAATCTTGCTTACGTTTTGCAATATCAGCTTGTTTTGGGACAGGGTAATGTAAAAGAAAGTATTGAACTTGCCGAAAGTGCGGTTCTAGAATCTCCAAATCATCCGGTTGCTCCAGCCTTCGTTGCCCTAGGAAGATTGTATTCAAAAGACCTAAAAGGTTCTTGGGATTACGCCAATGCTTATGCGAATAAATATCCAAACGTTGTATTGCCTCAGAAAGTTAAAAAGCACATTGAAGATCAAATAAGAAGTTTCCCAAGTATAGAAATATTCCCATTTGGAAATATCTAAATAAAATGAAAATAATTTACTTAATTACTAAAACTGAAGTTGGAGGGGCGCAGGTTCATTTGGCTTATCTTCTCAAAGAGGGAAAGAGTCGGGGTTTTGATATGGTGGTTATTTCCAGAGGAAACGGATGGCTAAAAGATAAAACAGAAAGTCTTGGGATTAGATTTATTGAAAATCCGTTTTTTGCCAATTCTTGGAATCCCGTTCGGCATCTCCTGTCAGTTTTGTTCTTAAGAAAAATTATTAAAAAAGAAAAGCCAGACATAGTTCATGCGCATAGCGGAGCGGCGGGATTTATTGGAAGAATCGCTTCTTTTTGCTTAGCCAAGAAAGTTTTCACGGCTCATGGTTGGAGTTTTACAAAAGGAACGCCACTTTTCCGTAGAGTGATTGCTATTTTGGCGGAGAATATCATCACGCCTTTTACCGACAAAATAATTACAGTTTCAAGAAATGATTATAATCTAGCAAAGAAAAAACTTATTTTTTCTAAAAATAAACTGGAGGTTGTTTGGAATGGAATAGACATTCCTGAAAATGTTATTTATTTCTTGCCAAAAATAAATGAAAAAATAAAAATCCTTTTTATTGGGCGCCTTGTTCCACCAAAAGAGCCAGTGAAAATACTCCAAGCTATTTCACAGTTAAGAAAAGAGGACTGGAACAGGTTTGAAGTTTCAATAATCGGAACAGGAAAAGAGCGGGTTCTAATAGAAGATTTTCTTAATAAAAATGGAGGAGGAATTGAGGTTAAAATGCTCGGAGATGTACCAAATGAGCGAGTTGGTGAATTGTATAGATCCTCTCATATATTCGCTTTGCCGACGCGCTGGGAGGGCTTCCCAATGACTATAATTGAGGCTATGTCGTATGGCTTGCCGGTTATCGCCAGCGACGTGGGGGGCATAAAAGAGGCGATCGGTGATGGTGCGGGTGTCCTTATGAAAAAAGGAGAAGAGGTGTCTATTATGCAAAACTTTTTCGGAAAAGTAATAGAGAATCCAAATTTCTTGTTGCAGATCAGTGAGAAAGAAAAAGAAAGGGTTTCAAAAGAATTTTCTTCGGAGGTAATGTGTGAAAAGGTTTTTGCAGTATATGATGAATTAATAAAATAAAAATTATGAAAAGAACAGAAAAAGAGTACGGTTTAATAAATTTCTTAAAAGCTTCAATTATTGGATTGGTTGCTTTTATTCCGTTTATTTATAATCCAAATTATTTTTTCCCATTTTTTAGCGCGAAAACGGCTGTTTTTCAAGGTTCAATAATAATTTTGTTGTTCTTATTCCTATATGCAATTCATCTTGGCAAAGCCAGACTTCCAAAACTGGATATGGTTGGCGCTTCGTTCTTGTTTTTCATCGGCTGTATGTTTATATCCTCAATATTTGGTTTAGATTTCGGGCACTCTTTCTGGTCTGCCTTTGAAAGAGGAACAGGGCTTTTGTTTTATGTCTCTTTGTTTGTTTTGTTTATTTTACTTAAATCAATCTTTAAAACTGAAAGAGATTGGGCTAAGCTCTATTTCGGGATTGCCTTGTCTATGACTGTTATCGCAGTCTTCACATTTTTTGATCAAAACATAGGAAACTTTTTCGGGGGAGGATTTACCCTTGGAAACTCTTCTTTTGTTGGAGCATCTCTTCTTTTCCCAATGTTTGTCTCATTTATTGCTCTGCCAAAGATATTCGGCAAGAAGAAGGGTTACATTATAGCTGGAATAATATTCTTGATATCTGTTCTGTGTCCGATTTTTATAAACACACCAGGAATTTTTTCTGGAACGATAGACGGTGTTATGTCTCTTGCGGGGGAGGCGAGAGGAGCAGCCCTCGGTCTATTTTTCGGAGCGATATCCTCAGCTATTTTATACGCCTCTTTTTCAAGCAAGAAAGCCATAAAAATGTCTGGAATTATTCTAGGGGTTATTCTTTTCTCTGTTGTGCTGGTTGGAACATTGAAGCTTGTTACCCCAGGGAGCGCAATAAACCAGAAATTCTCAGACGCTGCTTGGCCTAACAGATTTATTTATTGGGATATTGGAATACAAGGTTTTAAGGAAAACCCAGTGTTTGGTCAGGGGCATGAAATGTTTGTTGCGGAGTTTACAAAGAACTTTGACCCAATAATTCTTACACCAAAATACTTGAACGAATACTTCGTTGACCGTCCACACAATGCTTATATTGAAATTATTTATAACTTCGGAATTGTAGGAGCTCTGGCTTTTGCGTTTTTAATTTTCTCATTATTCTACTCAATCAATTTAGGTAGAAAAAATCTTAGAATAAACAATCTCGAGGCATCTCTTTTGTATGGTTTGATAATTTCTTATTTGATTCAAAACATTTTCATCTTCGATACGATGATTCCGCTGATCTTGTTTGTTATTACCTTTGGATTTATTTCCTTTATATCGAGCAATGAAAAGGATAATGAAAAGAACGGAAAGTTTTATCAACTGATGGAGCATCCATTTTCACCAATTATTTTCGGGGCAATTCTTATAACAGCCTTTATTTTCTTCGCATATTTACCAGCTTTCAAATCTAAGTCATATGTGAAGATTGCCACCGCAAAAGATCCAATAGAGAGAGCTTCTTTATATGACAACGGGCAAATCATATCTGTTGGAGACTCAACTGATAATCCGGTTATTGCTGAAATGGTTTTCAATCAGATAAGTAAATTCACAAGTGCTTCCGTTAATATGACAGCGCAAGATAAGTCTGCTGTTGTTGCTGACTTGAAAGGGGCTATTGGATTCGCCGAAAGAGGGGCAGAGAGATTCCCTTATTACCAGAGAACTTTCACCGTTCTGGCTTCTCTAAACAATCTAGCGGCTTACTTTAGTCCACAACAGGATAGAGGTGCTTTTATTATGGAGGCTGAAAAGTGGGGGAACAAAGCTGTTGAAGTTTCTCCAAATAATCCTCAAGGACTTTGGGTTCTGGCTCAAGTCTATGAAATAGTGACTGAGTGGGAACTCTCTTATGAAATGTTAGACCGAGCAATAGAAATCGCTCCATATCAGAAGACTAGTTATATGAGAGGAATGATTGTGGCGATGGAAGAAGGAAATAAAGAAAAGTATGATGAATATGTAGATCTTTTGCTGGTTACTTTCCCTCAATTAACTGAAAAGGATTATCCAGCGTGGGGAAGTGTTCAGAAGGTTCAAAGGATCGCTAAATAAAAACTAGTGAGTAAAAATAATCTGCGCTGTTTTGATTATAATTCCTAAATCCATAAAAATATTTCTATTTTTCATATAGTAGAGATCGTATTCGAATTTTGTTCTTGAATCATCTAGTGTTCTTGCGTAACGGAATTTTACCTGTGCCCAACCGGTAAATCCTGGTTTTATTGTGTGTCGGAGGAAGTAGTAGGGAACTTCTTTTTCTAACATTGTCACGAACTCAGGTCTCTCTGGTCGTGGGCCAACAAGAGCAAGATCGCCCTTTAGGATATTCCACATTTGAGGGATCTCATCTATATGAGTTTTTCTTAATATTTTTCCAACTCGAGTTACTCGAGAGTCAGATTTTTCTGCCCACTTGGCACCGTCTTTTTCTGCGTCGCGAGTCATTGAGCGGAACTTATATAGAAGGAAAGTCCGGCCGTTTTCACCAACTCTAGATTGTTTGTATAGAAAAGGAGCTCCATCTTCAAGCATAATAAAAATAGCAGAGATTATTGTTATAGGAAGAGTTATTATCAAGATGATAGTAGAAAATATTATCTCAAGTATTCTTGAAAAAAATCTATAAATCAATAAATCTTTTTCTTCGGCAAGAGAAATAACTTCACTCGGAGAGACAAGCTCGAGAGGGGATATTTGAAAGATTGTTTGGTAGGCACTTCCGAGTGGGATGATTGTTACTTTTTGAGAGATTAGATCTTTTAATAAATCAATATTTTGACCTTCTTCAAGAACAACCGAGTCTACATTCTCCTCAGCTATTCTTCTCTTTGCTTCTTCTGAATCTTTTGTAATACCCAAAGAGGTAAAACCTAAGTGAGGATTGCTTCTGTAAACATTGTCTAGATATTTTGCGAAAACATTATCGCCAATAATCAAAACTTTTCTTTTATAAATTTTTGAAAACCACCTGAAACAAATTCTTCTCCATAGGATAAAAAGAACACCGAATATCGCAAGATTTATTAGAAGGTTTGTTTTTGGGCTAATTCCGTATAGTGGAATAAAGTAGAAAAAGATAATACCAACAACAAGACAGGTAAAAAGGCTCCAGCCAATCATTTTTGCCCCCTCAATTCCAGGCTTGAGATTGTTTGGCTCATATAGATTGAAAACATAGATGATTATTATCCAAGCAAGATATAAGATAATGAAAGGATAAGCGTGGATTTTGATCTGCTCGCTAAGTTCGCGAGGATAGCTTATTATGAGGGTAGCGAAAAAGGATAGCCCAATCGTCAGGATGTCGCCAAGGAACACAATTAATCTTTTCGCTTCTCTCATAATTTTGTGCCTAAACTATAACATTTTTTATTAAAAAATCAATGCCACTAAGTAACGAATTCAAAAAGAAAAAAGTCCTCATATTTTCACTGGTTTATCTGCCGGAGTTTGTTGGTGGCGCAGAAGTGGCAGTGCACGAAACTGTAAAAAGAATACCAAAAGAAGAAGTTGAGTTTCATCTTGTGGCACTACGAAACAAAGAATCAAAAGATGGGGAATATGGAAATGTTTTTATTCATCATGTCGGTGTGTCCGTAGATGGAAACAGTTTCATTTTTAAATTGGAAAAATATCTTTTTCCAATCATGTCGGCCTTTAAATCAATTAGTCTAAATAGAAAATATAAATTTGATACGATATGGGCGTTGATGGCCAACTATGCAGGGTTCGGGGCACTTTTCACCAAACTTATTTTTCCAAAGAAAAGATTTGTTTTAACTCTACAAGAAGGGGATCCGATTCCTTTCATCTTACACAGAGTTCGTTTTGTATTGCCGTTATTTAAAATGATTTTTAAGAAAGCGAACAAAATACATGCGATTTCAAATTTCTTATCTCAATTTGCAAAAGACATGGGGGCAAAGGTTGTTCCTGTCGTAATTCCAAACGGAGTTGATCTAGAGAGATTTAAAAGACCTGCTGATTTCAATCGAGAAGCTGTTCGGGCAGAACTTGGGTATGATGAAAATGATTTTGTTCTAGTTACAGCTTCAAGACTTGTTAAGAAGAACGCGGTAGATGTTGTAACTCTATCTTTGAAAGATTTGCCAGAGAACGTAAAATTCCTAATTTTAGGAGAAGGGGAGGATAAGGAATTTTTGATAAAGCTAGCACGAGATTCAGGGGTGCTGTCACGAATAAAATTCCTCGGTTACACGACTCATGAGGATTTGCCGAGATATCTGTATTCTGCGGACGCCTTCATTCGGCCTTCGAGGTCTGAGGGGCTCGGAAGCGCCTTTCTAGAAGCGATGGCCACTGGTTTGCCTGTCATTGCAACAGAAGCTGGCGGAATTCCTGATTTTATAAAAGACAGAGAAACTGGAATCTTTGTGGCGATTGATGATCCGAAAGACACAGCTTTAAAAATTGAAGAGTTAATGAACGACAAAAATCTTTTAAAGTTAATTTCAAAAAATGGAGAGGAGTTGGCTTTTTCAAAATATGATTGGCAGGGAATAGCAGACGAGATTAAGAAATTATTTTAAATAAAAAATCCGGGTGTTCCCCGGTTTTTATATATTTCTTTTAATTATTTTTACGTGCCCTTCTTGTTCAATTATTTTCAAGATTGAAGAAAAAGATTTGTAGGCTTTTTCTCCTGGATCAAAGGTCTTTGGTTTCGTATTGTCACCAAAGTTACCAATTGCTTCTCCATCATCTAAAATTATTTCTTGATCATAAACTTTTCCATTTTTTTCTGTATAAAATTTACAGAATAGGCGTTTTTCGTTTGAGATAAAGTGTGAGATTTTTATTTTTGGAGTACCGAATCTACTTCTCATTGAAAACCATCCAAAAATTAAATAAAAAATTTTAAGCCAAGGCTTCATTCTTTTTGATAATACTATTTCCATAATATTACCGTGTTCCTTTGTTCCGTACCTTACTTCGTAGGTAAAAAACGGGTCAACACTTTTCTCAAGGCAGATTCTATAGATAAAACCCACCAAAGTTTCTTTTCTCATAAGTGCATTTTTTTGTTTAAATTAACATTAATCTACGAGAGTGTCAATGACCTGAAACGTTCGTAGTATTGCTATATTTATTAAATAAATGGAAAAAATGAAAGTATTATCAATAGGTTACGACAAGGATCTCTTCGATCCAAATTCTCGTGCAAGCAAAAGAATTGTGCGGTATGGAGAGATGTTTGGCGAATTGCGAATAATTGTATTCACCAAACGAAGTGAAGGTTTTGAAGAAATAAAACTATCTCCTTCTGTTTCTGTTTTTCCAACTAACGCCGTCTCAAAAGTAGGAATGGTGTCAAACGCTTTTTTCCTTGGGAAAAAAGTAGGCAAAGGAGTGAGTGTTATAACTTGTCAGGATCCTTTTGAGTCTGCTTTTGTGGGACTCATGTTGAAATCACCCCTAAAAGCAAAACTTCACATTCAGGAGCATGGAGATTTTTTCTCATCCAACTTTTGGAGGAATGAAAGTAGTCTCAACAAAGTGAGAATTATTTTGGGCCGGATTGCCTTGAAACAAGCCGACAGGATTAGGGTGGTGGCAGAAAGAATAAAAAGCACTTTGGTTGGCTTTGGTATAAATGAAAATAAAATAGATGTATCTAGTGTCTATACGGAGAGTTCTTTTTTTGTAGATAAAAAAGAAAGAGATGATAGTAATTTTGTCTTCCTTTCAGTTGGAAGACTTGTCTCACAAAAAAATTTTCACCTTTTAGTAGACTCTTTCAACAATCTACCGGAAGAAATAAAAAATAATTCCGAACTACAAATCATAGGAGGGGGAATTCTTTATAAAAGCTTAAAGAATAAAATAGAAAAGCTGGAACTTGGAGACAAAGTAAAACTGCTCGGACATCAGTCAGATGTAAAAAGCTTTTATGGTGCTTCTGATGTTTTCGTCTTGTCTTCAAATTATGAAGGTTGGGGAAGAGTAATTCTTGAAGCTACTATGGCGCACTTGCCGGTGATAATGACGGATGTTGGATGTGCTGGAGAATTGATAAAAAATAAAGAAAGCGGGATCGTTGTGCCAATTGGAAATGCAGGAAAATTAACAGAAGCAATGGAGTTCGCGTATAGAAATAAGGATAAAATGAAAGAGTATGCAGGAATTGCTTTGACTGAAGTTTCTAAACTAAAAACCGAAGAAGAAAGTGTAATCGCCTTTGTTGAGTCAGTAAAAAATACAGCAAAATGAAACTTCTAATTTTATGCCAAGCTTATAATAAAAGTCATACAAATCTCGGATTTTTTACTGAGTGGGTTGAAGAGTTTTCAAAAAAGTTTGAAAACATCATTGTTGTATCAAGAGACATAGAAGATTCGTCTAAAATCAAAACGATACAGCTAGACAAAGAGGGAAGAGTTTTAGGGTTTAGATTTATTTATTCTCTCTGGAAGACTTTGATAAAAGAGAGGAAGAATTATGATGCAATTTTTGTTCACATGATTCCAGAGTATGCAATTTTGGCATATTTGCCCGCGCTTTTTTTGCAAAAAAAGATATTTCTTTGGTATACCCACGGCGCGGTTTCTTTGCCTCTTAAAATATCAAATATTCTAGTTTCAAGAATTTTCACCGCTTCTTTCGATAGTTGTAGAATAAAATCAAAAAAAGTTTTGAGTGTGGGTCACGGAATAAAAATCCCGTTTGGAGAGAGTTCTGATAATTTGATTTCTAAAGATGAAATAAAACTTGTAACACTCGGTAGAATTACGAAGTCAAAATCAATAGAAACAATAATAGAATCTGTTCTTGAGTTAAAACAAGAAGGGAAGAATGTTTCTCTCGAAATAATTGGATCAGCTTTGTCTTTAGAAGACGTGGACTACAAAAGAAATCTAGAAGTGAAAATTAAATCACTCTCTCTTGCAGATAGAGTCAAATTCGTTGATGGTGTCCCTCACGAAGAAGCCATCTCAAAATTAAAAAATTATGATGTTTTTGTTAGTGCAAGCAAGACAGGAAGTTTAGACAAGGCAGTTCTTGAGGCTTTGGGTCTTGGAATTCCTGTCGTTTCGACCAATGAAGCTTTTAAATATATTTTATTACCATTCAGGCTCTTTATTGAAAAAGGAGATTCTTTGGCTGAGGGAATAAAAAGAGCGGTATCAATAAGTGAGACAGATAGGGTGGAATTGTCTAAAAACATAGAAAAAAACCACTCACTTGATAGACTGATAGAAATAATTTCAAAAGAGATAAAAAGCGTGTTCTAGAAGCCTTTTTATGCTAAAATCTGTTCGTGGAAATAGGAAAAGCACAGGTTGAGAGGACTCATTACAAGATTTCTGGTTATGGATATGCCGGAAGGTTCGTAAGCTATTTTAATCAGATTTCTCTCGCAATAAAAACCAACCCAAGCAGTATTCTGGAGATTGGTTCTGGAGACAAAGTATTTTCTTCATACATAAAACAAAACACTAAGATAGAAGTAAAAACTCTAGACTTGGCTGAAGATTTGAATCCAGATGTTATTGGCGACATAAGAAGTATTCCTTTTGCCGATAAATCTTTTGATACAGTTTGTGCTTTTGAGGTTTTGGAACACATCCCTTTTGAGGAAGTAAAAACTGCGCTCGGCGAAATGTTTAGAGTTTCTAAGAATTATGTTTTTATTTCAGTCCCGCATTTTTCTCCGCAATTTAAATTTTTATTAAAAATTCCTTTTATTCCAGAAATAAAATTCGCAATAAAAATACCTTATTTTAAGAAACACAAATTTGATGGAGAGCACTATTGGGAATTGGGTAAGTCTGGATTTAAAAAGAGTAGGTTAAAGAATTTATTAAAAGAGTATGGTGAGGTAGAAATGGATTTTATACCGTTCGAAAATCAGTATCATCACTTTTTTTTAGTTAAAAAAACAAACAATTAATTATGACAAAGGGAAACGATTGGATAAAAGAACATTACGACAGGTCAGCAGCCAATTCTAAAGGTAGAAACTATGAATTTGCTAGATGGATGGAAACGCCTCTTAAGCAGGCTGGATTTTGGATGGAAAAAACTGTTTTGAATAGGCTCTTTAAAAAAATTCCTCAACCTAAAAATTTTATTGAATATGGTCCAGGCCCGGGTACTTGGACAAAGATGATTTTAAAAAGTTTCCCAGAAATAAAAGGAACTTTGGTAGACATTTCAACAGAAATGTTACTTCAAGCTCAGGCCTCTCTTGAGAAAGAATGGTCTGGAAGATATGAACTAGCCCAAGGAGACATGGCAACATATGTTCCAAGAAGACAATACGATTTCCTTTTCTCTTCTCGTGCCATCGAATATGTAGAAGACATCCGTCCTGTAACTAGAACTTTTTCTAAATCTCTTAAGAGTGGTGGATATGGAATTGTTATTACAAAAATGCCACACAAGCGTTCTGCCGTAATTGGTAAGAAAGGGGCGATTCACAAAATGATGATCGAGCCAAAAACTCTCGTTTATAATTTGCGGGTTAATGGTTGTGATGTTCTAGGGGTTTATCCCGTTTCTGTTGTTTTCCCGGGACTCCGAAGTGCGGTTTTGAATGTTGTGCTATTTAAGATAATCAGGATTTTCCCATATTTTAAAATATTTTATCCGATTTCTGAGTCTTATGCTGTTTTGTTTAGAAAGTTATGATTAAAAAAGTAGAAGTTATAGGTTTACCCGGTCAAGGAAAAAGCACCTTGATTGGTAATTATTTTAATAATTCAAAAAAAGGAAAGAAGTCATTTTTATTTTCTGGATTTTTTTATCTACCTTTTTATATAATTTTTTGGACTAAAATTTTATTTTTTGGAAAGTCAAAAAATATCTCTTATAAAAAGCACTTAAAAATAATCCTAAAGAGGGGATTTGATTCTTTTGTGTCTAATAAAAAATTAGTTGATGAGGGCGGTTTGCAGAACTTCTTATCCTTTTTTGAAGAATTTGATTCAATTGAAAAAATAAAAAAATATTTTAAATACATATCTTTACCCGAAACTGTTATTGTTGTAGAAATAAAGGATAAAGAAAAATCTCTTTATATGAGTGGATTGAGGCTTGAAAAAAGAAGGGGACTTACAAAAGACTTATCTCAAGAAGTGTCGATTAAAATGAAAAAAGTACTAGATGAGTTAGTTACGGTGTTAAATCGGAGTGGCGTTAGGGTGATTTTCATTGATTCTTTTGACTCTGATTCAAGTGAAATGTTTAGTAAATATTTAAATGAAAAAAATACTTAAAAATATATTTTTCGCAGTTTCATTTATTACAGCAAAGCTGGCGTCATTTTTTGGCTATTCTTTTAAGAGGCCAGTTATTTTACTTTATCACTCAGTGGGTGAAAATAATTCCAAGTACACAGTTTCGGAGAAAAATTTTGTAAAACAAATGGAATTTTTGAAAAGAAATAAAAAAGTTGTTTCGTTAGAAGAGCTTGTTAATCTTGTCGCTAGTTCTCAAAAAACAAATAATCTTGTCGCAATAACAATAGATGACGGATATCTTGATACTGTTGATTTTGTTGCTACCAAAATAAAAGAATTCGGTTTTCCTCCAGCTACTGTTTTTTTAACTACTAACTTAGACCAATCAGAGAAGTTGGGTGGCATTAAGAGACCAAGCGAAGAACAAATAACTAGATCGTATAATGAAAAAAGTTTAGTTTTTGAGATACATGGACAAAATCATAAACCATTTAGAGAAGCCCTTCTCGAGGGTGAAGATGTCCTCAGATCTGAAATATTAGACTGTCAAAATAAGATTTTTCAGTTAACCGGACATAGTTCCACTTTTTTGGCTTATCCGTCAGGTAGAGAAAGTCAGGAGGTTAGAAATTTTGTAAATAATCTGGGTATTCGTGTTGGATTTGGAAATCATTATGGAACGGTTTCTAATCTTGAAAACATAATGTCGTTACCTAGAGTTCAGGTTGATAGAGATACTAACTTCTTTCTATTTAAAATAAGGCTAACAAGAGCGGTTGATGTGGCGGAAAAAATAAAGAGATTTTTCAAAAAATATGCAAAACGAAGATAAAAAAATGAAAATCACAATCGGTATTTTAACTTGGAATTCCCAGGGTTCTCTTCGTCGGGCACTAGAGAGTGTGAAAGATGCGACTGATATTTTGATATCTGATGGAGGAAGCACAGACAAGACTTTGGAGATTGCCAGAGAATATGGAGCTCGAATTATTTCGCAAACAAATCCAGGGAAGCCAATAGAGGATTTTTCTATTGAAAGAAACAATCTCTTGCAGAATGCAAAAGAAGATTGGTTTTTTTATCTTGATGCCGATGAATACATAAGCGAAGAATTCAAAAATTTCTTAATTCAACTTACAAAAAAAGAAAATCCTGATCACTATGCTTATTTTGTTAGATATCACCTTGTCTCAGCTGGAGGGGAAAGAATTTATAAATCTTGGTCTCCTCAATATCAAATAAGATTGGTGCACAAAAAAACTGAAGCTGTTTTTATTAGGCCGTCTCACGAGAGACTCCAGTTTGATAGACAAAAGTTTCCTGTTGGAAAAACAGAGTCACCTTGGTTTGTTCCACTTGATGTTCAGTTAACATTCTCTGTGTACAGAGGAAAGGTTCTAAGAAGGTTTAAGGCGCTAGCTGAAAAAAATAATTCAAAAAGCCCGATTGTTTTTCTATCCAAGGTTTTTGAGTTATTAAAAAACTTTTTTAAACAAATTATTAAGATGGTTCTAATTCGTATTAGATTTAGATCAAAAGATTTAGTTCCTTTTAAGTATGACATTTACCGACTTTATGGAATTTTGGTACATTTATTTTTTGTTATAAAAAGATACACTTTTTTGATTACAGGATATAAAAATCTATGGAAATAATAATAAAAAGAAGCAAGGAATATTGGGATAATTCCTTTAAAAAGGGTAGGTGGGACAGACTTCTTGATAAAGAAAGAGAGAAGAACACTTCTTTTATTGCCAAGCTGATTCTGGAAGACAAAAAGGAAAGCCTTAAGGTTCTAGATATTGGGTCTGGTAACGGCGCTCTCGCAGATTACCTTTTGCCTGGGAAATCTAAATATTACGGCGTAGACATATCAAGTGAAGCACTTAATTTAATTAAGGACAGACATCAAGAGGCTGTTATTATTTCAGCTGACATTAATGATCTAGAAAAGATCGACATAAAAGAGCGTTTTGACTATATAGTTTTAAATGAGGTTCTGTACTATATTTATCCAATCGGTATTTTGAGGAGGTTAAAAAGATTTTCAAATAAAGACACAAAGGTGATAATCTCGATGTATAATTCTACAAGAAATAAACTTATCTGGCTCTCTGTTTTCAAAAGGGCATTAACTAGATATATTGTTTCTGATGAAAAAAGAGGTCTTTCTTGGACAATAAAAGTATTCTCATATGAAAGATAAAAAAATGTTTCTAATATTTCACGGAAGATTTCCTAGCGAAAAAGCAGCTAGTCTTTTTGCGGGTAAAAGCGCTGAGGCTTTTGCAAGAGAGGGAATAGATGTAACCCTTATTGTTCCAAGAAGATTTGGTAGGGTTAAATCAGACCCTTTTGAGTATTTTTCTTTAGAGAAAAATTTTGAAATAAAATATTTACCAACTATAGACTTGTTCTCTATTCCTTTTTTGAAAAGATTTGCTTTTAGAGTTAGCTTGGTTTTCTTCTCTTTTACAACTCTTGGTTTTGTTTTTGGTGTCGGAAAAATAAAAGATTCTATAATCTATTCAAACGAAACATTACCACTGATGTTTTTGTCTTTGTTTTCAAAAAATTGTTTTTATGAGATGCACGATTTCCCTGAAAAGAAGAAAAATTTCTATAAGAAGTTATTTTTCTCAGTTAGAGGAATAATTGTTCACAATCGCTGGAAGATGGAGAATATAAAAAAAGAATTTGGAGTTCCTGATTCAAAACTGTTCTATGAACCAAACGCTGTTGAGCTTGAACAGTTCGATATTAATCTTTCAAAAGAAGAGGCGAGGGGAAAGCTTGGTCTGCCTCATGACAAAAAAATAGTTGTCTACACTGGGCACTTGTATGGTTGGAAGGGAACAGATACTTTGGCAAAAGCCGGTCAATTACTAAAAGATATAAATTTTTACTTTGTTGGTGGAACCAGTGAAGATGTTGATCGATATCAAGATAAATACGAATCTCACAATATAATATTTGCCGGAAACAAGAAACATTCAGAAATCCCTCTTTGGCAAAAGTCAGCCGACTTACTAGTTATTCCGAATTCCGCTCGAGAGCCTATTGGGAAGTTTTATACTTCACCTATGAAGCTGTTTGAGTATATGGCTAGTAAAACACCTATACTGGCCTCTCGGGTGCCCGCAATTGAGGAACTTGTTGATCCGTCTTCCGCTTTTTTCTTTGAGCCTGACAATGAGATGGATTTGAAGGAAAAAATAGATACAGCTTTAACGGATGACTCTAGGGAATCAAAGGCATTATCGGCTTACAATAAAGTGTTAGAATTTACTTGGCAAAAAAGAGCCGGGAGAATAATGCGATTTCTAGAAAAAAACAATGGATAAAACAATAACAAAGGGTGAGGTTTTTAATATCATGGGCAAGGGTACCTTTTGGAATACACTTTTTAATATTTCTTCTAAGGTGGTTGGAATCGCGATTGCGGCTATTGTCCTAACAAGACTCTCTGTTTATGAATACGGATTAATAGAGTTAATCCTTTCTTCTGTTGCTGTCTTAAACATATTTGTTTTACCTGGACTCAGTTCAACTGTGGTGTCTGACATGAGTGTAGAAATAGCAGAAGGGAATGGTTTGGCCGCCAAGTCTCTTTTGAGAAGTTATTTTAACCTGCAGGTAGTTTTGGCTCTTTTAGCTTTTTCTTTGATAATTTTAATGGGTTCTTTTTTGGGTAAACTTTCTCACACTTCGTCTATTTATTTTTTTATACTTTCTTTTAATTTTATAACTTCTCCATTTAGATCGCTTTTTATTACGGCGTTTTCAGTTTCTCATGAATTTTTCAAAAGAAATGCTTTTAGTTTTTTTGAAGAGGTTTCAAAATTGGCGATAATATTGGTTTTTCTTTTTTCGAAGAAAATTGAAGTGGGAACGGTTATTCTTTCCTCTGTTTTGGCTCCAGTTATCCCAATTATTATATTCTCACCATTTTTAATTAGGACTTTAAAATCTTTTAACTTTGGTTTGAATAAAAGTTTCCCAATAAAATATTATATTTTTAATCATGGAATTTGGGGTGTGTTTACTAATTATGCGAATAATTTTGGTCAGGCTGTGAGACTGTGGTTAGTGAAATTCTTTATTGGGACAGAGGCTGTTGCGGTCGCTTCTCTTGCTCAGACTCTTATGGCTCATACTTTATCTATATTTAATTTTCAAAGCGTTCTTGGTCCGGTTTTGTCTAGGTATACAAATGACATAAAGAGGCTCTCTATTCTTGCTGTAAAGTCAGTAAAATATCAGATGGTTATATTCGTTTTACTTGCCGTTTTTGTGGCGATTGCCTTTCCATTACTTCTTGTTCTTCTTTTCCCAAAATACGAACCAGTCATTCCTATTTTTACAATAATGCTTATATCCGTTATACCTCACTCTTTCGCCGTCGTCCTTTCTCCTCTTTACAATACTTTCAAGGCTCAGAAAGAGTTGTTTTCATCTGTTATGCTTAAAAATGGTTTTATAGTCTTATATTCAGCAATTTTCCTACCAGTTTTTGGTATCTACGGTGTTGCTTTCGAGTATGTCCTTACAATATTAACTTTCACAATTGAAAGATATAGGAGAATAAAGAGGAGACTCCCAGATTTTTCAATTAGTCCTAAAAACATATTTTCTTTTGACGAAAATGATGAGTTTGTTTTTCAAATGATAAAACAGAAATTTTTTAAACTAAGTAAATTTGCCGGTTTTTTCAGAAAGTAATTTCTAAATTGCCAATAGTCGCAGCTTAAGATAAGATTCAGTCTATGAGTATAAAAAGGACAATAACTTCAGATCTAAGAGTTTGTGGTTTTAAGGTTGACGAGAGGAGTAGTTTCTTTAAAATTTTAAAGTATTTCATTTATAGTGTAATTTTAAAACCAGCATTCTTGTGCGTATTTCTTTATAGAGTGAATAGAAAAATTCGTAAATTTGGTATTTTTGCAAAATTACTTAGTGTTTATCGTTTTTATGTATTTGGTATTGATATATCATTTTTATCTAAAATTGGTCCTGGATTTAAAATAAGCCACGTGTCCGATATCGTAATTGGGGCTGGGGTTGAAATTGGTTCAAATTTTCATGTTTACAATGGAGTTACAATCGGAGCTAAGAATTTTGAAAAACCAGATGAAAAACCTATAATTGGTAACAATGTGACAATTGGTAGTGGGGCAAAGGTTTTGGGTGATATAAAAATTGGGAATAACGTTCAAATAGGAGCTTTAACCTTTTGCAATAAATCTGTTCCGGACAATTCAGTTGCTTACGGTAATCCAGTTCAAATTATTAATAAATAATAAATAAATGATTAAATCAATTTTAAAAAACATTTTAAGACAAAAAAATTTAAAAGTTGTAAATAATTTTTCTATACAAGCAGACCTAAGACAGTTAAAAAATATTTATACAATTAACAAATTAACTAAAATCGTAGAAGACATAGATGGAGATTTTGTTGAGTGTGGGGTTGGGAGGGGAAGAACATTCTTATATCTATCTTTCATTGCTTCTACTGATAAAAAGAAAAGAAAAGTATTTGGGTTTGACTCTTTCGAAGGATTCCCAGAACCATCAAAAGAAGATGATGGTAAAAGAAAGCCTAAAAAAGGAGAATGGTCTGGTACTTCAACTTCTGACATAATTTCAATTTTGAGAGAAGCGCGGATAGAAAGTAACTTTGTACACAATGACGTTAACCTCGTTAAAGGATTTTTCTCGGATACTTTGCCTGGTAGGAATTTCGGCCCAATCGCATTTTTGCACGTAGACGTTGATTTGTATGATTCTTACAATGATGTTCTAGATAATCTTTATAAATTTGTGGCAGTTGGGGGAGTTGTCCTTTTTGATGAATACGATGACGAAAACTGGCCAGGTGCAAAAAAAGCTGTTGATGCTTTTATTTCTAAAAACAACTTAGAGCTTCTAAAAGAAGAAAGAACTGGAAAATATTTTACTATAAAGAAATAATTATTTTTCTTTAGCGAAAGATAGGGCAAATTTTTGTTCGGGTCTTTCCATCTCTTCTACCTGTTCTTTAGATATCTTGTACCAAGGTTTTTCTGAGTTTGTTGGTGCAGAAAAGAAAGCTGTAAACATTAATCTTTCTTCTGTTTTTGCGTATCCTCCACGGTGCAATCCGCTTGTGTCGCAGAATATAACGGTTCCTTTTGGCGCCGTCATTAGTCTTATATCTTTAGGGTCAACTTTTGACAGAAGTTCCTTTTCTTCTGGGTATACTCCTTCCGGTGGTTTTTGGGGAAATAGTTTTCCATATTTACCACCACGCTGACTTCCGTTTATGTGAGTAAATGGACCGGCGTTTTCGTTTATGTCATTTAAATATATAAAAACTTTGCAGATTCTTTTTTCTTCTGGATCTCTGTGCCAGCGCTGTGATTGAACCGGAGTAGATTCTCCCACTGGCAGAGTGAGTGCCAAGTCGTAGTAAACAAGCTTTGTCCACATTCCCATGTAGGAGTTTGCAATATCCATTACTTCTTTAGATAGTGCGAATTTAGCAAATGGATTGTTTTTGTTAAATTTTGGGAATTTGTCCCAATATTTTTTCAAGAAACTTTTTTTCCCTTGCTCTGCTTCTTCTGGGTTTAGTGTTTTTATGAATTCTTCAAAATCAGAAAGAATGCTCTTGTTCGGGAATAACTCTTCTAGTTTTACAGTAGAGATACCGTCTCTTTTCAAGTCTTCCAGAACCCTGTTTCCAACAGGAGAAAGTGCGGGCTTATTTTTGTTAAATAGAACTCGTGGCTTTCTGTTTAATAAATAAAACCATACAACCCAACATGTTCTAACCTCAAAGTAAGCTTTTAAAAGGTATTTTTTTATATTCATAAGATATATTTTAGCAAATATTTGCCAACTTCACATAACTGAAATAAGTGGTAGTATTGTCTTATGAAAAAGCTTCTTATCCCTCTATACAAAATAGTAGGCTCTCGCGAAAGGAAAAATAAAGAAATAATGTCTAAAAAGACGGCTTTTGTTGTGCTTGGTTTTCAACGAAGTGGGACAAGTTTAATTTGTGACATGTTAAACAGAGCGGGGGTGTCTTTCGGTGCCCCGAATGATTTAATGGCTCCAGACTCTAGAAACCCAAACGGTTTTTTTGAACACAAAAAGATATTTAGCTTGTCTAGAAAGTTTTTAAGACAATCAAATATATTTTTGGATTTTAACTATTCAAAAGATTCTCAGCTAAAGGCCTTTGGGGTTTGCAACAGAGTTTCAAGATTTTTTACGAGGATCTCCTTAATGAAAAATCTTTCTAAAGTAAGCAAGAAAGGGGAAAGCTTTGGAATAAAGTCTTTTCCAGTTTTCTGGTATTTTTTAAAACCATACATAGGCGAAAGAGTCGTCTTTGCAATTTACAGAGATCCATTTTCCGTAATGGCTTCTTTTGATAGTGCTTGGTTCGGGAGATTCTATGCTTCTCAAATATTAAATTTTTGGACAATAGCTCACCAAGATATGATTTTTCATTTGAGTGGGGAGAAAAAAGCAATTCTTATATCATATGAAGATTTACTTGATACAGAAAAAAGAAAAAATATAGTTCAAAAGATGTCAGAAATTTCAGGGCTTGATTCTTCAAAACTAGAAAGTGTTTTTGATGACAAGCTAAATCGTTCAGGAGGAAGAGCCTCAAGACTAAAAGAGGTATATCCACTTCCAGAAGAAACAAAGAAGGTCTTACTTTCTTTAGAACAAATGAAAATATGAAAACAGTATTCATAACATTGCCTGAGACATTTATTGCTAGAAATATTTTTTTTACAGATTTCTGGCCTAAGTTTCTAGAGCTTCAAAAAGATAACAAGATAATAATTCTGACTAAACCAGAAAAAGAGAGTGCATACAAAGAAATTTTTCAAAAAGGAAACGTTGAAGTTGTTTCTATAAAATTTGGCTCATATGGTTTTTGGGGGAAATTTGTTGCTTGGCTTGCGATAAATGGAATAGATACACATACAAATGAATGGGAAAAGATGAGGGCTCGAGAGCGTGGGGCAGGGTTAGTTCATACTTTTATAAAACATTTTTATACAAAGACTTTTGGAAATCTATCTTTCTGGAAAGACTTAACAAGAAAATTGTTTATTTTTGTAAAACCAGAAAAATCTTTATTCGATGTTTTCAATAAATATAATCCTGATATTGTTTTTCTGACATCTCTTACAAACTATGACTTTGATATTAGAGTTGGAACTCTAGCTAAACAGAGAGGTGTTTTTATTGTTGGAATGCCTCGCAGTTGGGATAATTTTACAAGTCACGGGTTAATTAGGGTTGTTCCAGATTTTCTAATTGTTGAAAATAAATATCTTTATGATCTTGTAAACACTGTTCAGAACATGCGTCTTAAAGAAGAAAATATTTTTATAAGCGGACTTCCACATTATGATATCTATAAGAAAACAACATCTCCATATGTTTCTCGAGAAGAATTTTTGCAAAAGTTAAATATAAGTCAAGACAAAAAAGTAATTCTTTATGGAGCGATGGGAGATTACTTTGTTCATGAAGGCGAGATTGGTAAAATTTTTGAACGACTATCTAAATCAGGAAAGATAGATAAGGATATGCATCTTTTGTACAGAGCTCATCCTAGATTCGAAAAACAGTTTGAAAAAATGGTGAATTTGTCTAGCGTTACTCCAGACAGTGTTGCTATGCACATTGGTCGCGATCAAGCCGGAAAAGAAATAGGAGAAGACGATACAAAGCACTTGATTAATTCAGTTTTACATTCAGAATTTATCATAACGAGCGCCTCAACAATGGCAATCGACGCCACCTCTTTAGGTAAGCCGGTTATATGTATTGCTTATGATTTAAATATTCCAAACATCAGATACTGGATGAGTGCAAAAAGATTCTATGACAAATATACCCACTTTGAGGATTTGGTTTCGACTGGTGGAGTAAAGGTTGTAAGAAATGACGACGAGTTAGCTAATGCCATTAATTCTTATACAAAAAATAAAGATGAAGACAAAGAGGGAAGAGTTAAGTTACTAGAAACTTTTGTCAATCCTTTTGATGGTAAGTCAGGTGTTCGGTTGGCCGAAAAAGTAAGTGATATAATTAACAAATATGGAAAATAATTCTAAAAGACCAGAAGTCTTGGCGGTGATAGTTGCTCGTGGTGGATCTAAGTCTATACCAAAGAAAAGTATTGCTCTTTGTGCGGGTAAGCCTTTGATGTTTTACACAATTGATGCGGCGAAAAAGAGTAAACACATAACTCGTTTGATTATTTCTACAGACGATCAAGAAATGGCTGACTTCGCAGCTTCTTGTGGAGTTGAGGTTCCTTTTATGAGACCAAAGGAATTAGCTGAAGATTTGACTCCCGATCTTCCAGTTTTCCAACATGTTTTAAATACTTTAAAAGAAAAAGAAAATTATGTACCAGATGTAGTTGTTCACTTAAGGCCAACAACACCACTTAAAAGCGCTGAAGATATCGACGAGGGAATTGAATTAATTCTTGAAAATGAAGACGCTCATTCTGTTCGTTCTATTTGTGAGCCAATGCACACACCTTTTAAAATGTATGAACACAAGGATGGAGAAAAGTTTCTTTCTCCATTATTAACGAAAGTATTTCCAGAGACTTTTGAAAAATATCCTGAAGCTTACAATATGCCAAGACAGCTTTTGCCAAAAGTATGGCGTCACTCTGGTTATGTGGATATTATTCGACCTTTTGTTATTTTGGAAATGAATTCTATGAGTGGAAGTAAAATCATGCCTCTTTATTTTGAAAAATGGCGAGACGTGGACATCGACTCTCCATTGGAGCTGAAAATAGCCGAAGAAATTATTAAGCAAAAACCGGAGCTTTTCGGGTAGTTGTGTTTTTTTGGGGCAGGAGTAGTATATTCTTATGAAATTCACAGACAAAATTAAGTTGTTTCTCGGGGGACTTCCAGGAAAAGTAAAAATTAAAAATAAGTATGTAGGGGCAGGGGAGCCGGTTTTTGTTATTGCTGAAATTGGTATAAACCACAACGGTGACATGGAGACAGCCAAGAAAATGATTGTCGAAGCAAAATTATCTGGAGCTGATGCTGTAAAATTCCAAAAGCGAACTACTACAGAAATCCTAACAAAGGAGGGACTTGAGAAACCTTACAACTCTCCGCATGCATATGCTCCAACTTATGGAGAACACAGAGACAAGCTAGAGTTCAATGAAGATCAATATCGTGAAATAAAAAAGTTTTGTGAAGAACAAGAAATTCTTTTCTTTGCCAGTGTTTGGGATAAGACAAGTGCGGATTTTATGGCGAGTCTCGACACTGACGCATATAAGATTCCTTCTGCCGACACAATAAATATTCCACTTCTAGAATATGTTGCAGATAAGGGAAAGCCAGTTTTGCTTTCTACTGGAATGAATACAGAAGACGAAATATCTGTTGCTGTTCAAACTGTTCTGAAAAGAAATCCAAAAGTTATTATATTCCACTGCCTCTCACTTTATCCTTCTCCAGAAGAAAAAATAAATCTATCATACATGGATAGGTTGAATGAATTGTTCCACCCACTTCCTGTTGGATATTCTGGTCATGAGATAGATATCTTTCCAACACTAATGGCGGTATCTCGTGGGGCTACAATTGTAGAAAGACATTTTACTCTTGATAAAGGAATGAAAGGTGGAGATCATGCCGCCTCACTTACGCCCGTTGAATTTAAAGAAATGGTAGATGGAATCAGAAGAGTTGAAAGAATTCTTGGAAAGAAAGAAAAGAAAATAATAGAAGAACTTGTTCCTCTTAGAGAAAAGCTTGCTAAAAGTGTGGCTACAAAAGTTGCAATTAAAGCAGGAACAAAAATAACAAAAGAAATGCTTGCAATAAAGGGCCCGGGAACTGGAATCCCACCGAAGGACCTCGAGTCTCTTGTTGGTAAAATTGCAAAAACAGATCTAGATGAAGATGTAATCGTGCCAAAAGACGCACTTTCATGGTAAATTATATTTGTGCAAATAATTAAGGATTTTTTAAATAAAATAAAAAGAAGTTTCGGAAATGGAATAAGTTCTTTTAGAAGTTTTAGTCTAAGAAGAAAAATATTTTTCTTGGTTGTTTTTGTTTTGATCCTATTAATGATCTTTAAAAACGGTGGGACAAACGGAACTGATATTGTTAAAGCTGAAATTGGAGTCTTGGAAAAAACAGTAGAGGCCACTGGTGTTGTAACTAGTAACGTTGATCTAGAAATGAGCTTTAGAAATTCTGGTGAAGTTAGAGGAGTATACAAAAAGGTTGGAGAAGAAGTGTTTAGAGGCCAAATAATTGCTGAGCTTGTTTCTGCAAAAGAAAGAGCTGATGTAACAGAGGCTTTGGGTAACCTTCGGGTTGCCGAAGCCGAATTGTCTGTTGGATTAAATGAAGAAATAGAAATTGCTGAAATTAATCTTGAAAATACAATTCAAGAAAATGAGCTAGCGGTAGAGAATGCGTACAAAACTCTGCTCTCTGATGATCTTGAGGCAATTCCTGAAGATGGACCAACTGGAGAAATTGCTCCGGTTATTTCTGGAAACTATAATGGCAACGTTGAGACTAGTTATCTTATAAAATTATATTCTTCTTCTGCTGGAGAAACTGGAGCTTCTTTTGAGGTGACCGAAGGGCCAGAGTCTGATGTCGGAGAGAGGGGGACTGTATCTATAAATTCAAAAACTCAAATAGGAGAGAGCGGTCTTTTTATTCAGTTTGATGAAGATTTTAGAGTGGGAACAGAGTGGAGAATTGATATTCCAAATAAATCCAGCTCTTCATATACTGCAAATAAAAACGCCTACAATCTAGCTGTCCAAAACAAAGAAAATAATATAAAAGATGCAGAAGCAAATTTGGCTTTAGTCAAAGCCCAAAATTCATCAACTAGTTCTTCTTTGGCAGAGGCAAAAGTTCTTCAAGCAAGAGGTAGGTATGAATCCGCTGTTGCCGTTCTAGAGGACTCAATAATAAGAGCTCCTGCTGATGGAATTCTTACTAGAATAGATGTGAAAGTCGGAGAGAGTGTAGAAGCTCTTGAGAGTGTTGTTTCAATTAATGACAAAGAAGGTTTTTACATTGAATCAAAAGTAAATGAGAATAATGTTCTAGATGTTAAACAGGGTTTGTCCGCAAAGGTTTACTTTGATGCAAATCCAGATTCAGTCTATGAAGCTGAAGTTTTGTCTGTCGACATTGCTCCCCAGATATCAAATGACATTGTTAACTACAAAGTTTTAATTACTTTAAAAGATACTGAACAAGAAATAATTCCAGGACTTTCTGCAAGAGTTGAGATTCTTGTTTTCAGGGAAGATATGGTTGTGAAAATTCCAAAGAGAGTAGTTCGATATGACGAAGAAGGGGAGGCTCATGTAACTCTCGAAGATAATAAAAAAGAGGCAAAAAGAAAAATAGTTCTTGGAAGAACTGGAGATGGTGCTTTTGTCGAAGTAACTAGTGGTCTAGTTGGCGGAGAAGAAATTCTAATTAAATAGTATGATTGGAAAACATTTTTTTAAAATGCTCATAGGTCTAGTTTTGATGGGGATGATTGGTCTCGCCGGACTTTTTTTGATTGAAAATTATTCAAAAAATGAGGTGATAAATAACGACGCCTTTGTTCCAGAGTAATATTTGACCACTCTGTTTTTTTGTGATAATCTAGCTTCATAAGGCCGAAGAAAGCGGGCGGGAGAGAAAATCCCATAAGTCCTGCAGAGGTAAATACCAAACACTCGATTTGGCCTTTAATCAGGTCGATTTTTTATTTTAAGAAAATAATGAGTAGAACGAATATATTTTCTTTATCCCGGATGAAATAAGCCGCTTGTCGGCTGCCGCCTTAAGCGGATTTCATACGGGATCCTCGATTTTATAATCGCAAGCTCATTAAAATCTACAATGGCATTAACAAGAAACAAGAAAGGTGAGATTGTCGAAGGTTTAAAGGAGCTCTTTGTTGCAGGGAATACAGTCGTTTTCGTGGAGTTTTCCCGACTCAAAGTATTTGACTCAATGAGACTCCGAAGAATTCTTCGAGATCTAGGAATTAGTTACAAAGTTGCTCGAAAGACTCTTATAAAAAGAGCGCTGGATGATTCTTCTATAAAAGGAGACATGCCGGAACTGTCTGGAGAAGTTGCCATTGCGTCAGGAACTGACCAACTCGCTTCTTCAAGAGAGCTTTTCAATTTTGGAAGAGAACTTCCAAACACAGTAAAGATTCTTGGTGGAATTTATGAAGGTGAATATAAGGATTCTGAATTCTTTATGTCACTTGCAACTATTCCTCCACGAGAAACTCTGTACTCAAAGTTTGCGTTCCTTATGAAGAGCCCAATGCAAAGACTTGCAATCGGACTCAACGAAGTAGCGAAAACAAAATCAAACTAAATTTAGTTTTTAATTATTAATCAAGTTACTTATATTATGGATAAATTCAAAGATTTGCTCGACAAAGTTGAGAGCATGACAGTAATCGAACTTAACGAATTCGTTAAGGCTATCGAAGAAAGATTCGGAGTTAGCGCAGCAGCAGTTGCCGTGTCAGCAGGAGCGGGAGCTGGAGCTGCAGCAGCGGAAGAAAAAGACAGCTTCACAGTTGTTTTGGCTTCAGCTGGTGAGAGCAAAATTGCAGTTATGAAAGTTGTTAAAGAAGCTCTAGGTCTTGGACTTAAAGAAGCAAAAGATCTAGTTGACGCAGCACCTTCAACTCTTAAAGAAGGAGTGAAGAAAGAAGACGCTGAAGCAATGAAGAAAGGAATCGAAGAGGCAGGTGGAAAAGTAGAATTAAAATAATTAAAAAACTCCCCGGATGGGGAGTTTTTTAATTAGAACTTTTTCACCTGCTTGGGAAGGGGTCGGGAAACGGTAGTTTCCCGTGGAGGAAAGCAACGACACTGAGTTTTGCGAAGTGGAGTGTTGAGAACCGTGGGTTCTAAAGGAGGAGTCTCTCGACGACGGCTGGAGGAAAGGTTGAGTTGAAGTAATCTTCAACGATACACTTTTCCATCAAAAAACCACCTATTTAGGTGGTTTTTTGATGCTTGATTTGATCTATTGTTTCTGTATACTTAACTCAATGGAAACTTTAGGAAAAATATTTGGATCTGTAGCAAAAGTGAAAACAATGCGTTTTTTCCTTTTGAATGATGACAGGATTGTTCCGGAAGATGAAATAAAAGATCGTCTCAGAATTCCAAAGTCATCACTAAGAAGAGAGCTTAATTCTCTTGCAAAAACTGGTTTAATAAAAGTTGGATCTACAACAGTTGGAATCGTAACTAGAGGAAAATTAAAAAGAAAAAAAGTGAGAGCTTGGTCCACAGTAAAAAATTTCCCATATAGAGAAAAACTTTATAACCTTCTTGTTGACGGAGATCTCGTTGACCGAGCGTCAATTCTAAAAAGATTCAGAGGTATTGGTAAAATTGATTTGTTTATTCTGTCAGGTGTATTTATTCACGATCCAAAAAGCAGGATTGATTTTATGATTGTTGGAAAAAGATTAAATAAAAAGAAAATCGAACACGTTGTTCGAAGCTTGGAAGCGGAAATTGGAAAGGAATTAACTTATTCACTTTTTGAACTAGAAGATTTTAAATATAGAGTTGAAATGTTCGACAAGCTTGTCTGTGATGTTATGGAATATCCTCATGAAGTTATAGTAGGGGACGAGACTCCATATTTACCTAGCCGTATTCAAGTTAGAGTTATCTAAATTTTCCACAACTCCCACTTTGTGCTCTCTAAAAATGCTATAATATTTCTAGTACCTACTTTCGAGGGTCGAGCTTTAAAAGATAGGTAGTTAAGAAATAAATTGGTGCCACGGCACCCGAAACCTCTTGGTTTCTAAAAATTTTATGTTGATAAATACATGGGGTGAAGTTTTCAGCGCATCTCTCCAAAATCTTTGGTGGGGATTCGTTAACTTCGTGCCTAATCTTATAGTCGCGGTTATCATATTTGTTATTGGTTGGGCTATCGGTGGAATCGTTGCCCGAGCAGTAGAACAAGTTCTCGGTGCTTTGAAAATCGATCGAGTTTTGAAAAGTGCTGGAGTAGAGGAAGTTGTCGAGAAAGCAGGAATGAAACTTAACTTCGGCCGATTTATCGGAATGATTGTTAAGTGGTTCCTAATCGTAGTTTTCTTAATGACATCTCTTGAGATAATCGGACTTTCCGATGTAAACACCTTCCTTAGAGAAGTGGTTCTCAACTACTTGCCTAGAGTAATCATTGCAGCATTTGTGCTTGTTATTGCTTCTGTTGTTGCTTCAGCAATCCAAAAGGTTGTAGAAGGAGGAGCTAGAGCGGCTAACATTCATACTGCTAAAATGCTTTCAACTATCGCAAAGTACGCAGTTTGGATCTTCGCATTCATAATTGCGCTTTCACAACTTGGAGTAGCTCCACAATTCATGCAAATTCTTTTCACAGGAATTATCGCAATGATTTCAATTGGAGGAGGACTAGCATTCGGTCTTGGAGGAAAAGAGGCAGCTTCTCGATTCCTAGACAAAGTTCGTTCAGAGTCTAACTAATAGACACCTGTTTTTCAAAACCCCGTCTTTTGGCGGGGTTTTGATTTTCTAAAAATCTGTGTTATCTTCAAACAAAATTGTTTTTATGAAATTTTTTTATATTTTGTTTTTTAGTATCTTTTTATTTTTTGCAAAAGAAACAGTTGCTCAGATTGAAAACGAAAAGATAAATCTATCTGTTTTAGATCCTGATGTTTCTGGTTCTTTTTTGAACCTAACCTTTGAAAGTAATTCAGGTGGAATTTATTTTTCGGAGGATTGTGGAATATTTGTTTCTGATTCATTGGTTGGAAATAGATTTTTTATTTGGGATAGTTTCGGAAACATATTACAAGCCGACGCAAAAGGAGACTACTCTTTTTCTGTTTATTCAGAATCGTTGTTTAAAAAGAATGAAAAATATTTTTATAAAATAGAAAATAATTGTGGAATCTTTACTTATCTCTGTGATTAATTTTTTCTTCAATTCCAGCCCTTTTTAGGGCTTTTTTATTTACCAATTTTAGCCTTATTTTGGAGCCCTTTTTACCCTTTTGGCTAAGTAGTTGACTTCTTTTTTTCCTTAGTATATACTCGTTTCACTGTATGATTATGAACATGAATTACCAACCGCGGCAGTAATAGCCTCTTGGCTCTTAAACTGTCGCCGAAAGGCGATTTTTTGTTCTCACGATTGAATGGAGTGCCCCCTGATAATCGAATCCCGCAACAGCTCCCAATTTTGGGGTCTTTAATGGCTGTATGCGGAAAAACGGATTTTTAAGATAGCGGTCTTAAGAGTCCAAAAAAAATGATATATAAATTTCCTAATAGGAAAATTAAACAAGAGCATATGGTGGATGCCTAGGCTCTACACAACGATGAAGGACGTAGCGTAGCTGCGATAAGCTTCGGGGAGGTGCCAAGCAACCTTTGATCCGGAGATCTCCGAATGGGGAAACCCCATTGAGCAAACCTCAATGATCACAGACTAGACTTCTGTGAAGTATACCCAGGGAAGTAAAACATTTCAGTACCTGGAGGAAAATAAACTAATAAGTATTCCGTAAGTAGCGGCGAGCGAAAGCGGAGAAGCCCAAACCGTTCGCATCACATTGCATGTGATGCTCAAGGTGTTAGGTGATAGCGAATAGGGAATAGTGAAGAAATTAAATTTTCTTTTACTATAACCTATAACCTTTTCCCTATAACCTAAGAGACATCGCGCGTAGCGTGATGCGAGCGGGGTTGTAAGACATGAACTGATTTTAATAGTCAGATAGTTACAAAACGCATTATTAACAGAATAAGCTGGAAAGCTTAGCCATAGACGGTGATAGCCCGGTAAGTGAAAATAATTGTGTCTATTGTGTTCATGTTCTTGAGTACTTCGAGACACGACTAGCTCGAAGGAATCTGCCGGAACTAACCGGTAAGGCTAAATATGTGTAGAGACCGATAGTGAACTAGTACCGTGAGGGAAAGGTGAAAAGTAGCCCGGTGAGGGCAGTGAAATAGACCTGAAACCATATGTTTACAAGGAGTCGAAGAGGGTATTTATATCCTCGACGGCGTGCCTATTGAAGAATGAGCCAACGAGTTTTAGCATGCTGCAAGGCAAAGATTTTAAAGAATATGAGCCGAAGCGAAAGCGAGCGTGAATAGCGCAACATAAGTAGTATGCTAAAGACCCGAAGCCGGATGAGCTACCCATGAGCAGGATGAACCCCACCGAGAGGTGGGGGGAGGTCCGAACCAGTATGTCGTACAACGCATTTGGATGACTTGTGGGTTGGAGTGAAAAGCTAATCGAATTCGGTAATAGCTGGTTCTCTCCGAAATCGCTTTAGGGCGAGCGCTATGTGTTTCGTGTGGGGGTAGAGCACTGGAAGGTTTCGACAGGGAGCAATCTCGCGAAATCTATCAAACTCCGAATACCATACGCCAGAATATAGCAGTTAGACTACGGGGGCTAAGCTCCGTCAGTCAAAAGGGAAACAGCCCAGATCTCAAGTTAAGGTCCCTAAATTAATACTAAGTGCACTTAAGGAGGTGAAATTTCTCTAACAATGAGGATGTTGGCTTAGAAGCAGCCATCATTTAAAGAAAGCGTAACAGCTCACTCATCTAGAGATCTCGCGCCGAAAATAATCGGGGCTAAGTATTGTACCGAAACTGAGGATTCGCGAACTTCATGAAGAATGTAATTTTATTCGTAAGATTATTTTTATATTCTTCATGAAGTTCGTGAGTGGTAGGAGAGTATTCCGTACTTCGCATTGAAGCCAAAGGGGTGACCCATGGTGGAGCGTACGGAAGTAAGAATGTTGGCACAAGTAACCGCAAGTAAGGTGAGAATCCTTACCGTCGAAAAACCAAGGTTTCCTTTGCGATGATAATCAGCGAAGGGTTAGTCGGTCCTAAGTCGATGGCAAATGCCGCAGATGATGGACACACGGTTAATATTCCGTGACCTCGCAGTAGTGCGATGGAGGGACGAAGGGTAGTATGTAGAGCAGATAATTGGATTTCTGTGTGTCAGTGAGGGTAGCGTCCAGGTAAATCCAGACGCGAACACTTTAATGTGTATGTCCAAGCGAAATGCAGAAGTGTGGGTTCGCCCATGCTAATTCTACAAAGCACGCTTCCGAGAAAAACTTCTAAGCTTCAACTACAACGAGACCGTACCAAAACCGACACAGGTGGTTTGGTCGAGAAGACCTAGACGAACGAGTGAGGTATCTCCAAGGAACTCGGCAAAATAGCAGCCGTAAGTTTGCAATAAGGCTTGCCGCTTGTTAACTCAAGCGGCCGCAGCGAAAGAATCCCTGCCAACTGTTTACCAAAAACACAGCTCCCTGCGAACTCGAAAGAGGAAGTATAGGGGGTGACACCTGACCAATGCCAGAAGGTCAAATATTGCAGGTTCGTACCATACCTGAGTGCAATTCATTTTGTTCTCAGATTGGTACGAGCTAGTGATATAAGCCCTGGTGAATGTCGGCCGTAACTATAACGGTCCTAAGGTTCGCAACATTTAACTATAAGTGTTGCGATGGACTGGGACTGTTATAGAAAAAAGTAAATAGTTAATTAAACAAATTTCATCACCCATTAATAAGCTACCTACACCACAGTAATGTGAATGTAGTCCAAACTTGATAAACGAGAGACCAACGTCAAGCATCCGAATTATTTCGAATTGCCCCCAGGGCGATTCTGGTGAATCGGATGAAGATAGAGTCCTTCTGAGAGGTATAGAAGAGCGAAATACCTTGTCGGGTAAGTTCCGACGCGCACGAATGGTGTAATGAGTGGGGAACTGTCTCGGAGATTTGCTCGGTGAAAATACAGTACCGGTGAAGATGCCGGTTAAGTGCAGTTAGACGAAAAGACCCCGGAAGCTTCACTACAATTTGATATTGAGTATATTTTTCTATTGCGTAGAATAAATGGGAGACTTTGAAGCAAGAACCCTGGTTCTTGTGGAGTCGTCAGTGCAATACCATTCTCTAGCAAGGTATATTCTAATCCCTGCGGCAAAAACGCAGAGAAACAGTATCTGATGGGTAGTTTTACTGGGGTGGTATCCTCCTAAAGAGTAACGGAGGAGTTTATTAAGGTCATCTAGGCGCGAATGGAAACCGTGCCGATAGTGTAAGGGCATAAGATGGCTTGACTGTAAGACGGACATGTCGAGCAGGTGCGAAAGCAGAACCTAGTGAACCGACGGCCCGCATTAGATGCGGCCAACGATTAACGGATAAAAGCTACTCCGGGGATAACAGGCTAGTTCCGCCTAAGCGTCCATAGCGACGGCGGAGTTCGGCACCTCGATGTCGGCTCACCTTAGCGCGGGGGTGGAGAAGCTCCCAAGCGTATGGCTGTTCGCCATTTAAAAAGGTACGCGAGCTGGGTTCAGACCGTCCTGAAGTCAATATTTATATTGACTGAAGGACCGTCTGAGTCCCGAGGAAATTTTTTCAAATATTTTTTCATTAAAAAAATATTTACAGAACAAAATCTGTTTTAGTCTTTTCGTCGACTAAATAAAGTTTCGATATCTTAATTAAAAACAAGAATCGAAATCCCGACTGGTGAGTCGGGAATAGAAACCAACCAATTGCGGCGGTCGTGCATAGTGATATGCAATGACATGCTCAACTAATATCGGTGAAATCCTTTCATTCAGTAAGTGAAAAGGACAACACCGAGGGAAGGTGGTAGATTTTTTTGAGGAGGTGATGACAATGAGCGGGCTACTGTAAAAAGTAGCAACCTCGGCAGTACTTTTTGCTGTCCACCATTGCCTCCTCTCTTTTAAAAAATTTATCATTACCCGTAGAGACTAAATGTTGAGGTTCTGCTTCGCCGAAAGGCTTCGCAGAATAAGTTATAGTCCAATCCACACAGTAATGTGTGAAAAGATGCGCAAGACAGGTTGGTCTCCTATCTACTGCACTCGTTGATTCTTGAGGAGAGTCGCTTCTAGTACGAGAGGACCGAAGTGAACTGACCTCTGGTGTACCTGCTCTAGTGCCAACTGGACCGCAGGGTAGCTATGTCGGGCATGGATAACCACTGAAAGCATCTAAGTGGGAAGCCAGCTCCAAGATAAGGAATCGTTAAGAATCGTGAGAGATGATCACGTTGATAGGCGCTAAGTGTAAGAAGAGTAATCTTTTTAGCTGAGGCGTACTAATATTCGATTCCTATTAGGAAATTTGTATATCATTTTATCTTGTTCCATAAGAACAAGTTTTTTCGGGGGTTTTGTGTTGGTGATTTGACGCTGTGGGTACACCTGTTCTCATTCCGAACACAGAAGTTAAGCGCAGTAGTGGTGATGGTACTTCGCAAGAGGGAGAGTAGCTAGTCGCCAACACAAAATTCCCGAAATACAAAAGCAAAAAAAGCGAATGTGAGTTCGCTTTTTTTTGCTATGTGATATAATTTTTATATGAAATTTTTAAAGGGACCAGAATATGACTCTGTTAGATTATTTTTGTTTTTTTCTTTAATTGTATTTACTGGCTATTTTATTTATGGGCTCGCGGGTAATAACGCATTATCTCAGGCAGGTAATATACTAGAAGCTACTCGAGACACAAACACACTCGGATCAGGCGTGACGACAGATACGGTTGTTGCGCTCAATAAAGAGATAGAAAGATTGAACAATGTTCGTACATCTGACGCGTGGTATATATGGGAACCGAGAAAGAAAAGAGCAGAGAAGTCTCTAACAGAAACATTGGCAGTCCGAGGAGATACTATAGGGTTACTCGCAACTGAAGGAAAAACTGTAGACCTAACAGAAATATCTCTTTCAGAAAATCTTGTCGCACTTTTGCCCGAAGTTGCGCAAGAAGAAATTGAGGCACCTGACACTATCACAGGAGAGCTATATACCGAACATGTAGATGATTTTGAAAATCCTGAGAATTCTTATTTCAGAAGCTTTGTTGTAACAAACAATGGAAAACGTTACGATATTTTACCAACAAAAGAAATAGAATTCGCGAGAGCAAGTGTCACTGTTTCCGGCAAGATTTCCGGTTCGACAATAATCGGAAACCCTGTGCCGACACAGATAAAAAGTTCTATTCATTCACATACTCATACTGGGGAAACTGCAAAAATGGAAATGCCAGGAGGAGAGGATGAAGCTGTGGCAACAAACAAAGTCGCAGTTTTCCTTGTTAGATACGAAGACACAGGAGATGTATTTTTTACACCAGAGGAAGCAGATGAAATATTTTTCAGCAGTCCGTTTGATGAATTTTACAAAGAACAATCGTACAATCAAATAGATTTCTATGGCGATGTATATGGGTGGGTGAACATCCCGCGTGAGTCTGATCCGTGGAGTGTTAGTCTGTGGGGTGGAGAACTGGATGAATATCTTATAGAAAACGATATAGATCTTTCATCATATGATCATATCGTTATCTATAATGACAGTACTTCAGGTGTTTATTCCGGTTTCTCCACAGTAGGTCCTGTAAATATTGATCTTGGTGGTGAGGAGTATTCCATCTCATATGCACAGCTCCAATTTAAAGATTCGGAATATGCTGATCAGTATTACTATTATGGAGAATATCCATTTCCTTTTACAAAACTGGATTATGTTTTGTCACATGAGATTGGACACAGTCTTGGTCTACGGCATGCCAACGGTCTTGACTGTGGTGTGAAAGCCTACAATTCTTATTCATATAATTGTGAGCATGTCGAATATGGAAATAAATTTGATGTTATGGGAGGGGCGTTCGCGCTTCATTTCAATGGATGGTACAAGGACGTGCTTGGTTGGCTATCTCCAACTGATGTACAGATTATAGATGAGACGGGAGATTATACGATCAATGTCTTGGAAGATATAGGAAGTTCAAAAAAATATGCGCAAGTACGTTCTCCTGACCCAGAAGGAGAGAGTATTATCTATACTATTGAATATAGGAAAGCGATGGGTTTTGATGGGCAATTAGCAAATGACATAGTCACATCGAATCAGGCCGGACTGTTTATTAATCGGATGTATCACAGTGCTAGTGAACTTGTAGACGATTCGGAAAATCAATATACACAACTTTTGGACCTACAGCCTACTGACACACCATGGTACGCAGATGTGAAGCGAGTTACTTTGAGGGCAGATAAAGTTTTTTATGATGAAGCGAATAACATAAAGATTGGACCAATTCTCGCCATTTCTCCAACAAGTATTCAGTTTCATGTTGAAATGCCAGAAACAGATTGTACTCGCCGTCCACCAAAATTATATGCTGACCCAGATTACCCCTACACATACAGTCCATATTACGAAGGTGGAGAAGGGGGTGGCGCTTTCATTAGTTTACCTATTACTATTGTAAATAGGGATACAGTTTTTTGTGGGGACAGTTCTTCATTTGAGTACTCTCTACTTGAGCCACCTGTATTTGACTACCTATCTTTTGGAGGATATTCATTGATTCGTTCGGACCACTACGACGATACATACCTTTCGTTTAGCTTGGGGGAAGATATACCAGAGGATGGTGTTTACCCAATAACCATAGTTGCCACAAATACAACATCAGGATTATCTGGCGTATTGGAGATACCTATAGTGATTGAATAAAAAAACTTTTTGAAGATTCAACTTTAGACTCCAAACTTGGTATACTCTTTATATATGTCATTATCTTGGGGTGCCAGAAAACAACTAAAGTTTATTTTTTTCTTAGGCTTTATTATTGGAGCTTCAATATTACTTTTTTTACTTCCTACTATTTTGAAGCCAGCTACTTGCTCTGATCAAAAGCAAAATGGAGATGAAGAGGGAGTGGATTGTGGCGGGTCTTGTCAGAGACTTTGTGCAGATTTACTTGTGCCACCAGTTGTTTCTTGGAGTAGATCTTTTAAGGTTGCAGATGGTATTTGGAACTCAGTTGCTTATGTTGAAAATAAAAATGTTGGTGCTTATTCAAGATCGATAGCCTATGAATTTAAATTTTATGGACCAGACGGATCTTATATTGGATCAAGAAGCGGAACAACATTTTTAGAAGAAAATGGTTTTACTTACATATTTGAACCAACAATTCAGACAGGGAATCAAGAGATAGAGAGAACAATTTTTACCTTTGCTCCGAACATAACTTGGCAAAAGTCTCCACGAGAAGAAACAAAGGATAATATTATTATTGGAAAAAGAGAAATAGATTTTGATAATAATATTCCATTAGTTAGAGCAACCGCTTCTAATAATTCTTTGAATGAAATAGAAGATATAACTTTTGTTGTTGTTTTGTATGATGAGAAGGGAAGTGCGATCCATTCTTCTGAAACTTTTATTCAATCTATGGGACCACAGGCACAGTCAGAAGTATTCTTTACTTGGTTAGAGCCATTTGATGGAGACCCTGTTCGCGCAGATATAATTCCTAGGGTTTTGCCTCGTTAAAATATGCGAGATTTTTTTAAGAACATTGATTTTTATTTATTAGGAGCACTAATTCCTATTTTGGGAGCGGGACTCGTGACAATGTATTCTTTTGGTGGGGATTCGTCTCTTTTCTCTAGGCAACTTATTTGGATAATTGTTTCCTTGATTGTCTTTTTTGGTGCTTCTAATTTGGATTTTAAATTTTTAAGAAAATCAAAAGTTATAGTTTCTTTATATTTTGCAATGCTTTCTTTACTCTTGCTTATTCTGGCAATTGGAAAAGTGGCAAAAGGTGCACAAAGCTGGTTTGATCTTGGAGGATTTTCTTTTCAGCCGGTGGACTTAATGAAAGTGGTTCTGATTTTAATTTTGGCAAAATATTTTTCTAGACGGCATGTCGAGATTGCCAATTTCAAGCACATTTTTGTCTCTGGAATTTACATGGTAATTCCGTTCGCTCTTGTCTTGCTTCAGCCGGACTTTGGATCTGCAATGATTCTGCTTTTAATTTGGGTTGGAATGACTTTGGTTTCTGGAATTTCAAAAAAACACCTCTTGGCCTTCTTTCTTACATCTGTCGTCTTGTTTTCATTGTCTTGGCTGTTTTTATTTAAAGATTATCAAAGAGACAGAATTCTTACATTTCTCAACCCACTTTCAGATCTTCAAGATAGTGGATATAACGCATATCAATCGACAATCGCTGTTGGTTCAGGAGGATTTCTGGGTAAAGGTCTTGGATATGGAACTCAGTCAAGGTTAAACTATCTTCCAGAATATGAGACGGATTTTGTTTTCGCCGCATTTTCGGAGGAGTGGGGTTTTATTGGTTCGTTCCTATTAATTATTTTTTATGGGGTGGTTGTGTATAGGGTTATTATTGTCGCCCGATATGGAGCGTCAAACTTTGAAGTTTTGTTTGCCTTTGGGGTGGCGATTATGTTTATGAGTCATATTGTTATTAATATTGGAATGAATATAGGACTTTTGCCAGTCACCGGAATTACTTTGCCATTTATGAGTTACGGAGGGTCGCATTTAATAGCTGAATTTTTGGCGCTTGGGATACTAATGAGCGCCAGAACAAATATTCGTTCGGCTCACAGAGATGAGATGCGAAACGAATTTCTTGGTCTATGATTAATCCTGAAATTACAATTTTCTTTGCCACAAATCTAGACAGAATTGTCATCTTGTCGGTAGCTTTATATTTTATTGTACTATTTATTTTTACAGAAAATAAAAAAAGAACCTTTTCCGATTTTGTTTTTTGCTTTATTTCAGCCACCATTGCGCTAGCTATTTCAATGTTAATCAAAGAAGCTTTTATGATTGAAAGACCATTCGTTGAAAGTGGGGTAGAGCCTTTATTTTTGCCATTTGATCCATATAGTTTTCCTTCTTCTCATTCTGCCGTGTTCTTTGCTATTTCAGCTTGTTTATTTTTTACAAAAAAGAAAATATGGTTTTTATTTTTTATAGCTTCTTTCTTGATTGCAACGGCCAGGGTTTTGAGTGGTGTCCATACTTTTTATGACTGTTTTGTTGGGGGGCTTCTCGGAATATTTATTTCGTATATAATCTACAAAGTTTTAACTAAATTTTTTAAACTATGACAATATTTTTAGCTATAATTTTAGGGGTAGTTGAGGGATTAACAGAGTTTTTTCCAGTTTCTTCGACTGGACACTTGATATTTCTCAGTGAAATATTAAATATCCCAGAAACTGACACCCTGAAACTATTTCAAGTATTTATCCAGTTCGGAGCGGTGTTGGCGATCTTGGTTTTATATTGGAGAGACATATTGAAAGAAAGAAAAATAATTTCTTCAGCCATTGTTGGTTTTATTCCAGCAATGGTTGTTGGTTTCTTTTTGTACAGGATGATAAAAGATTTCTTTTTTGGAAATCTAGTCGTTGTTGGATCTGCTCTCGTTGTTGGAGGAATTTTGATTTTTGTTTTTGAAAAATACCACGCAAAAAGGGAAATTGATGAGTCAAAAATAAAAGATAGGATTCCAAACAATAAGGAGGCTTTCATAATTGGACTAGCTCAGGCGTTGGCCGTGATTCCGGGAACATCTCGTTCTCTTATGACTGTTTTGTCAGGGCTTTCCTTGGGATTTAAAAGGGAGAGAATTGTCTTCTTTTCTTTTGTTTTGTCTATCCCGACAATAGGGGCCGCTTCTCTTTACGATTTATATAAAACTTCTGCAGTTATAACAAGTGGGGATATTCTGTTTCTGGCGATCGGCTTTTTGTCAGCTTTTCTAGTTTCACTCTTTGTTTTAAAGGTTTTTTTGGGTTATGTAAAAAATAATTCTTTCAAAATATTCGGTTTTTATCGTATATTTTTAGGACTTTTTATCTTGCTCTTGTCAATTTTATAAAGCTTAAAAAAAGAATATAATCAATGTCTATATGAAAAGAAGAATTTTTGGGATAATCGTATTTCTGCTCGGGTTATTATTAACATTTTTATTTGTTCTTTCTTCATCTCCAAATGAAAACGGGGAAGTCAGAAAACCGTTTCGCTTAGGTCTTGATTTGAAGGGGGGAACATCTCTAACCTATAAAGCCGACACTTCTGGGTTGGTAGATTCTGATGTGCCGGACGCTGTTTCTGTATTAAGAGACGTAATTGAAAGAAGGGTTAATCTATTCGGTGTTTCCGAACCTGTTGTTTTAAATGAATCTGTTTTTGGTGAAGAGAGAATCGTTGTCGAGCTTCCTGGGATTACTGATATTGATTCTGCTATAAAATCCATCGGAGAAACACCTTCACTTGAATTTAGATTATTGAAAGGAGAATTCAAAGAAACAGGCATACCAGAAAACGCAATACTAGATCCGAATGTTGCAGGTTCAGAAGAATTTATCTCTGCTTATTTTGAGGAGCCAGTTTTAACTGGAAAATATCTAAAGAGAGCTTCTGTTGAATTCGATCCAAATTCTGGAGAGCCTGTTGTTCTTATTAATTTCAACGAAGAAGGTTCAAAGATTTTTGAAGAAGTTACAACCGCTCACACTGGAGAGGCTCTCGCTATTTTCCTTGATGGGGAACTTAACTCAGCTCCAATAATTAGAGATACTATTTCTGGAGGGGAGGCGGTAATTAGCGGATCTTTCTTGCCCGAAGAAGCGAAGTCACTTGCCAGAAACTTGAACTTCGGAGCACTTCCATTGCCTATCGAATTGATTGGAACAGAGCTGGTTGGTCCTTCTCTTGGAGCAGAAGCGATTGATGCGGGGCTAAAGGCCTCACTGATCGGATTCTTGGTTGTCGTCTTGTTTATGATTATCTGGTACAGATTGCCAGGAGTAATTGCTTCAATCTCACTTTCTTTCTATGTGGTAATAATATTGTTCTTGTTCAAATTGATTCCAGTTACGCTTACAGCCGCAGGACTCGCTGGATTTATAATATCGGTTGGAATTGCTGTGGATGCTAACATTCTTATCTTTGAGAGAATAAAAGAAGAAAGAAGAAAGGGTAAAAACATAAGAGATGCAGTTGAGGCTGGTTTTGGAAGAGCCTGGACTTCTATTAGAGATTCTAACTTCTCAGGAATAATCACTTCTCTTATTTTGTTCTGGTTTGGAACATCTATAATCAGGGGATTTGCTTTAACTTTGGGACTTGGAATCGCGGTCTCACTATTTACTGCAGTCTTTGTTACAAAGGCAATGCTGAAAGCCATAACGCCAGACGGTGACAAAAGGTGGTTTGTTTTCGGATCAGGATTTTCTTTGAAGAAATCATCTAATTCTAATAATCAATAAAATATGTTTGTAATAAAAAACCCCAGTAGTACAAAAATAAATCAAATGCATTTATTTTTGACTACGGGGCGAGAAGTGGTTGTTGATTCCTTAACTTATAACTTACTATTTAATCTTAATTCTTAATTTATGTTTGTAATTCGAAATAAAAAAATATTCATTTCAATCTCAATATTTTTGGTCCTAGCTTCTTGGGGATCAATTATTGCTTTTGGTTTGCCGTTCGGGCTTGATTTCAAGGGTGGATCAAGACTGTCTGTTGTTTATGAGAATGTCCCAACCGAAGAGGCTCTAACCGAAGCAGTTTCTAGTGCAGGTTATGAATCTGCAAAGATTGAAGTAAAAAATGAAGGAGAGGTTGTTATAACTCTTGAAGAGATTTCTGACGCTGAGAAGACCAGCCTGATTTCAGCTATACCACAAGATGGCGAAGTTTCTCCAAAAGAAGAGAAATTCACAACGATTGGTCCGTCAATTGGAAACGAACTGAAGAGAAAAGCAGTTTCTTCAATGATCTTGGTTATTCTTTCTATTATTGTATTTATCGCTATTTCATTTAGAAAAGTTTCTGCTCAAGTTTCTTCTTGGAAATATGGAATCATCGCCATCTTTGCCCTAATCCACGATGTCTCAATTCCAACCGGAATTGTGGCAATCTTGGGCCATTTCGGACTTGTGGAAATAGATTCTCTATTTATTGTGGCGATCCTTACAATCCTTGGACTATCAGTTTCTGACACGATTGTTGTTTTCGATAGAATTAGAGAAAAGCTAAAAAGAAATATTGAAACTGGTGCAAAAGAAGAGTTTGAGAATACAGTAGGGAAGAGCTTGTCTGAAACATTCGGACGATCCCTCAATACTTCGCTCACTGTAATTTTGGCGCTACTTTCTCTGGTATTTTTCGGTCCAGAATCAACTAGATTCTTTGCAATAATTCTTACAATCGGAATGTTCTTCGGAACTTACTCTTCAATCTTCCTCGCGTCCCCACTGCTCGTCATTTGGAATAAGAAGAAATAATTTCTGGCAAATAAAAAACCCGGCAATTTTGCCGGGTTTTTGTCTGCATTTTAATTTGCAAACAAAATTTTTCTTGCTGTTATCAGTAAATTTACGTGATTTATAAACTGCTCTTCGATCTTTTCTTTTGGGCGATTTCTCACCTCCTTTGTGTGATAGATAAATTGCCCTGAATATAGACGCTGGCTAACTGCGGCCAAAGCCATAATGGCGTCCATTCCCCAAGATAATTTTTCTCCAATCATTTCTTCAGTTTCAGAGATAATTTTTTCCGCCACTGGAAGAATATTTTCTAGGGTATCCATGTTGAATGCTTGAAATCCGTGAGTGTTTGATAATCTCAAACGTTCGTTTGTAAAGGCCTCATAAATTTTTGGCCACAGAAAGTTATTAGCGTGTATCTCTTCGGCGCTAGCATTTTCTTTATCTAACTTTCTTCCGTAGATTACAAGGTTTCCCCCAGATAGTTCTACGAGTGTAGTTATCAAATCAATGGGGTGTTCATTCGTATCCATTCTTACGATCATACTTGTGTCGTGCATTGCTCCATGGTCTGCGTGTAATGACACAAGTTTTCTATATCCATCTAATAAAACTTGTGTTAATCCTTTGGATTCAGAAATTATAGGATGAAAAGCGGGGCTTAAGAGATTTACTACTGATTCCATCTCTGATAAAGTCCCACCATTAACGATTGGCATAAAAGTGAAATCGTGCTCAATATTTTCTTTGGTTTTGGAATAATCTAAAAGATTTCTACCAAAATCTCCTAAGGAGTGTTTAGCAAACCTGTCAGGGTAAATAACTATAATTTTCATAGTACAAATTTTTCTTTAATAATAGCATATTTAATTGCTTTTGTCAATATATAAAAATCCACAAAAACCTTGTGTTATAATGCCCAAATGACAGAAAGATACGATTTTATAATCTCAACCATAAAGGAAGCTGGCGAGCTTCTTGTCTCTGAAACTGAGAAAGATTTTGAGGTTTCTTCGAAAGGAGGAGACTCCAGAAACATTCTTACTGAAGTTGATTTAACAATTGATCAATTTTTGAAAAATAAAATAAAAGAAAAATATCCCGAAGAAAAAATTTACTCAGAAGAAGGAGGAGATATTTTTACAGAAGGTTCAATCTGGTCTCTTGACCCAATAGACGGGACTTCGAACTTTGCTCGAGCAATTCCACACTTCGCTATTGTTGTGGCTTTTGTTGAAAATGGAGAAGCCGTTGTTGGTGCCATATTTAATCCGATAACTAGAGAATTATTTAGTTTTGAAAAGGGAAGTGGAGTGTTTTTGAATAATAAACCAATACAAACATCAGATATAAAAAACATAAAAGATTCTTATGTTTTACTCCACATTGGACGGAAGGAAAATATCCAAGACTGGGGACTTCGCCTCCAAAAGAAGTTTTTAGCTTCCGCTAAAAAGAATGCCAACCTTGGCTCGTCCGCACTCGATCTGGCCTTCCTCGCTTCTGGTAGAGTCGATGCTGTTATATATGGGACAATGACGACTCTTGATATTGCTGTCGCCTTATCTATGGTTAGACTTGCTGGAGGGGAAATTTATAATCTAGACGGAACTCCTGTTGTTTTGTCTGACTCACCACAACAAATAATCGCAACTTCAACAAAAGAACTATTTAAAGAAATCTCTTCTATCTAGGCTGTTGGAATATTGAATTCTTTTTGACGTTCCATTTCTTCAGGAGATCGAAGTGAGTTTCTTTCTTTTCGATAATTATCAATAAAATCATAAGAGAGCGGGGAGTTATCTTTTATTGACTTAAGAACGTTAAGCCAGAGCTCGATTCTTTTTTTATTCAATATTTCCAAGTCTCCCGAAATTCTGTCTAAAGTTTTTATATAGTAATCAATCAAGTATCCTACTTTGTATATTCTCATAAGTCGTAGGGTTGTGTGTTCTTCTTCGCCTCTGTTTTTAAGCACATAACTGTTCAGAAGAGTGTCTAGTTCAGGACTATGGATTGTTGCCCAGTTTATAAATCGTGCCCATCCCTCATATTTGTTTCCGAAATACATAGAAGAAAGGTCTAACATATAAATATCTCGTCCACTTATTCTAGAGTTACCTGGCACGAAATCTGTGTGAGTTAGATAATTAGAATGTTTATCTAGAAGTTTTTCGTTGTCTTTTAGTAGTTTCTCGCATTCTTCAACTACAGTTTTCCAGTTCTCATCTTCTGTGTAATTTTCAATTGTTTTTTTGAATTCAGAGAAGGATTGCAAATAATCTTTTGTTGTTTGAAGTTTGAAAATATTTTTTATTTTGTTTCGGTGTTCGAATGTTGTTGCATGAAATGCTTCTTGTTCCTCAAACATTAAGAGTGACATAAAGAACTGTCTCTCAATAGGGAAGCTGGCAAAAACTTTTTCTTGTGGAATAAATTTTTGGGTTAGAACTAGATAGCCATTTTTTTCTCCAAAAAAAGATATTTCAGGTAGAAGCATTCGGTCGTTGGCAAAAGCCACATTTACGAGCGCATCCCTAACTTTCTTTTCGAGTTCAATTTCTTCTTTACCGAGAGGTCTATTGCTAACTTTTATAATGACTCTAGAGCCGTCAGATTTTTGAGTTCCCATTAGAACCAGCTTTTCTCGGGTCATAAGAAAACGCTCTCCGCTTATATGAGGCTGATCTTCTTCAAGAGAAAACCCTAGAGATTCTAGAGTAGATTCAATTTTTTTTAATTCCTCTTCGGTCTTTGTTTTCCAGGAGATTGAGTCAGACATTTGATTAAATAGTGCTTGTATTATATAGTAAAAGCACGATTTTAGCAATTTAAACTACTTTTTAATGAAGACCATTTTAGTAACAGGAGGAGCGGGATTTATCGGTTCTCACCTAACAGAAGCCCTAATAAAAGATAAGAAAGTAGGGAAGGTTATTTGTGTTGATAATATGGATGACAATTATCCTGCAGACCTTCGAAAAGAGAATCTTTCTTCTTTTAAAAATAATAAAAAATTTAAACTCTATAAAACTGACATTAGAGATCTTCCTGCTTTAAGAAATATTTTCAAAAAAGAAAAACCAGAAGTTGTAATTCACCTCGCAGCAAAAACTGACACTCGAACATCGGTTACTGAACCTCTTGAATACGAAACGGTAAACATTGGTGGAACTCTAAATCTTCTTGAGCTTTCAAAAGATTTCAATATTAAGAAATTTATTTTTGCTTCATCTTCTTCTGTCTATGGAAACAGCGCTGTTCCTCCGATAAAAGAAACTGAAATTACAGATTTTCCACTTTCTCCATATGGAGCAACAAAGAAGACAGGGGAAATACTTTCTTATACATACTCATACAACCACGCTCTTCCAGTTGTTTGCCTTCGTTTCTTTAATGTTTATGGAGAGAGAATGAAACCAGTTACAGTTTTGCCTAAGTGGGTAAAAAATATTTTTGACGGTAAAGAAATAGAAATGTCAGGAAAGGGAACCAGAAAGAGAGACTTTACTTATGTTGGAGACCTTGTTGATGCAATTATAAAATCTATCAGCAAAGGGGGAGACTTCTCTATTTTAAATATTGCCAGCTCAAGACCTGTTTCTTTGAGAGAACTTCTCAAGGTTGTTGAACAAAAGTCTAAAAAGAAAGCGATTGTAAAAGAGCGCGAGAGTAATAGAGCAAGCATTGAAATGAGTCACGCTAATATAAACAATGCAAAAAAGACCCTTGGTTGGAATCCAAAGGTCTCTCTAGAAGAAGGAGTTAGAAGATATGTTAACTGGTTTTCTTCAAAGAGTCGCTAAGTAGCTTATTCAAATTAGACAAGTGAACTTCCCAAGAGAATCTTTCTTTTAGAAGGATTTTTCCATTTTCTACTACTGATTTTCTAAGGTTTTCGTCTTCAAAAAATCTTATTATTGATTTAGCAATTCCTTCTATATCGCCGGATTCAACAAGGAGCCCTGTTTTTTCATGATAAACAACTTCTCTTATTCCAGAGACATTTGTGGCGATTATTGGAATTCCCGAAGAAAGACTTGTTAATACAGAGATAGGCAGGCTCTCGTGTGTTGAGTTGATGATGTAAACAGAAGAGTTTTTTCTAAGTTGCCAAGTTTCAGCTCGGGAAATTTTCCCCAAAAACTCAACACTGCTTTCAAGTCCAAGTTCTTTTGTTAGATTTTTTAAGTTCTCCATTTCAGGGCCTTCTCCAGCAATCACTAGATTTGCATCAGGATATTTTTCTAACACAGTTTTCATTCCTTTTATTATTTCGTCGATTTTTTTCAGACTGATTAAACGCGCCACTGTAACAATTTGGTATGGTTTTGGATTGGCTTCTATTTCTATTATTTCTGGTTCTTCTGTCGCTGTGTAATTTACAATTATTTTTTTAGGGTCTACTCCATAAGCTTTTATAACAAGATTTCGGTTATATTCTGATGGTGGCATTATGAAGTCTGCTCTTTTCAGGACGAATTTCTGGACTATCATCATAATCTTGGATCTGGTTCCTCCGTCTGGAGAGTCTATAAATTCTTCCCAAGTTTTGGTTGTGATTTTTTGTTGTTCGGCTCTTTCCCAAGCTTCGTCTCCAACCATTCGAATAACAAAAGGTGTTCCGCGAAAGATTTTTACCAGAGCCACAGGAAGTCCAGCGGCCATCGCGTTCTGAACGAGGATGACATCTGCATTTTTCGCTTCTTTCATAAGAGCCCAGAAATATTTCCAAAGTCTAACAGGTAGGGGATTGAGTTTACTGATTGCCACAAGCTTTGTTCCAGGGAAAGGTTCAAGGTTATCGGTAAAAGCGACAACTGTTACTTCGTGTTTGTCGTGGATTCGAGCAGAAAGCTCTTTTACATAAGTTGCCGGCCCTCCGATTTCTGGAGGGTAGATTGGAGTCGCTAGAATGATTTTCATCCCGTATGAAATAGGACGCGGACAGTTGTGCCCTGCCTCCATATTTGGTTATTTTGTGAGTTCTTGTAAATTAAAGCGTAGTTCTACTATCCCGTCGTCCGCTATTTCGTACGGGACTCATCCCGTGATTTTAACACTTTTTAGGCAACAAAAAAACCGCCCCATAACGAGAGGCGGTTTATTAAATTCATTCAATTTTTAGATTCAGATCACTGTTGTTGTTCCATTTTTTGCTCTTGTTTTACGAAGATGTCGCTCCAACGGCGGAAAATAACTTTTTTTGAAATTAATTTTAGAATTAGAATTCCGGCAACCAAAATAAATCCTGTACAAAAAATGATCAAGTACTGATTAAAGTCTTTGTTTGCCAAGTAAACAACAGTTGAAAGGCTCAGCGTGCTGATTATTCCATATCGTCCTTTTATTAAGCTTAATATAAAAATAAGAATAATTAGGCAATATTTCATGGCAGTATATCCTGTTATTTCAAATCCGGTGTTCCATCCTGTAAATGCGTTGTTTAGGTTCATTAGCAAAAGGGCTATTGGTACTACTAAGGCATATGCAAGTATCCAAGGATTGGTTTTATCTCTGAAGTAATGAGACTCTCGAAGTGCAATCGTCCACATAAATGGGTTTAAAAAAACAATAATTGCTTCTCCTATGACAAACCAGTCAAGGTATCCCCATGAGAAATAAGTGTAGGCCCCGGTAGCTCCGGCAACCAGCACCAAGATCCAAAACAGGACCTGGATGTAATCAATGATTTTTCTAGTATTCATGTTTTTAAATTTGCATACAGTATAGCACGAAAAACTGTAAAAGTCAATTTTGTTGAATATAAAAAACCGCCCCTAGATTGGTACGGTTGTTTCCTTCAAGTACTTTATTAAGTTTTTTATTTTTTTTAGTTTCTTCTCTTATCAGCTCGAAACTTTCTCCTGTTTCAATGTTATCTGATTCGGAAGATGACAATATCTCCTTATCTCTTCACTTCTCTCCTCAAGAATTTCGAGAGGGTCTTTTCCATCAATAATTTTTTTCCGGTCATCTTCACACTCTATGTAGATTTCCGCCCAGCGAGCCTGGTTTTTTGTTAGTGCCATAATTCAAATTTTTCTTATTTATACCAAAATAGAGGCTTTTGTCAAACAATGGTGAATTTGGCTCAACTATTGGTATAATTCATTTGTCGGATTTTTCTAAAAGCTAAAAACTATAAACTACTTATGTCACTTGGAATAATACTTTTAATTGTCGGTGTTGTAATAATCCTTGCGGTTGTCGGGATGTACAACGGTTTCGTTCGCCTCGTTAATAGAACAAAAGAAGCTTGGGCTGATATCGAAGTTCAGCTAAAGCGTCGTTATGATTTGATTCCAAACCTTGTTTCAACTGTAAAAGGTTATGCAACTCATGAATCAAGTGCTTTCGAGAAAGTAACTCAAGCTCGAGCTGCGGCTATGGGAGCGAAAACTGCAGGGGAGCATTCACAAAGTGAAGCAGTGCTCGGACAAGCAATCACAGGACTGTTTGGAATTGCCGAAGCTTATCCTGATCTAAAAGCGAACGCTAACTTCCTCGAACTTCAAAGAGAGCTTTCTGATACAGAGAACAAAATTCAATCAGCTCGTCGTTTCTACAACACAAACGTTCGTGATCTAAATACAAAAATAGAAATGTTCCCAGGAAATGTTTTTGCAAATATGTTTTCATTTTCAAAAATGGAATTCTTTGATATTCCAGATGATGGAGCAGAAAGTAAGCCGGTAGAAGTAAAATTCTAATTATGAAAAAACTTTTCAAGATAATTCTTATTTTGCTTGCAATTATTCTTGCGCTATATTTCCTTGGTAAAATGGAAGTAATACAGTTTCGGTGGGTAACTGCTGACATGGGATGGTGCCAAAATTATTCATGGGGTTTAAAGATTGGAGGATCTGTTGTATATGAAGTTCCCGATAGGGGCTTTTCTATATGTGTTTAATAGAGTAATTAATTTAATTTTATGGAACGAGAAAATTTTAGTGAAAAAAGAAATTTCTTGAGAGATATTTCTAACCTTGCAGATAAAGTAAAGCTTCTTCCAGAGAGTGAAAGAGAAGGAGCCTTGATTACAATAAACAAAGCTCAGGTGGCAATTGAGAATATTATGGATTTTGCAGAGTCTATTGGATCTTCAAACTATGAATCTATGTGCGAGATGATTTTTATCGATACAGCTTCTCAAATAGAACACATTGATGTAGCTGATTATCAAAAGGCTGCTTAGACAATTAATATATGGCCAACTTAGTTCCACAAAAAGATCTTCATCGAATAGTTTTAACGGCAATTATTTATCGACCCAAACAAGGTGGTGGATTTGAATATTTAGTTACCAAACGTTCTCCTACCAAGAAGGTCTATCCAAATCTTTGGACTGTTCCAGGAGGAGGATTGGAAGCTGAAGATTATGAAAATAAAGAAAAAACCACCAGTGAAGGTTGGTACTTTGTTTTAGAAGATGTTTTGCGTCGGGAAGTAAGAACTGAAGTAAATATTGAGATTGGAAAACCTAAGTATCTTCTTGATTTGATATTTATTCGTCCAGATGGGGTTCCTGTTGCAACTCTTTCTTACTATGTTCCATTTGTTGGGGGAGAGGTAAAGTTGGTTGATGAAGAAGAGGGTGGTGATACAGAGTTTCGTTGGATTACTTTTACAGAGGCTTTTCAAATTGAAATGATTCCAGGGATTCCTGAAGAGATTGAAGCGGTAGATAAGATATTAAATGGCGAGGAGGATCCCAAAATAAACTTCAAAAAAGGATAAAATCTATAAAATTGACAAAAACTCCAGTTAGTACTGGAGTTTTTTGTTACCCAAATTTTGGTTTATAATAGTCCTTATGGAAAACAAGAAATTAAAATCAAGCATCGCTATATTGGTAGCCGTTATTGTGGTAATCGTTGGAATCGTTTTAATCGTAAATAATAAGAAAAATAACGAAGAGGTGATAAACCCAGAAGGTTCACCTACTTCAACTGAGTCAGTTATTAGTTCTATTTTCAAAAAGAAACCAAAGGCTTCAGTTGAGCCAGTTGCAGAAGAAGGAACTATAGAAGCTGAAAAGGCTGTTTGGGAAGAAGAGACACCTTTTTACACTACAACAAAAATTCCTGAATCAACAATGAATCTAAGAAGTGGATACGCAATTTCTTTAGACAATGATGATTCAAATGTTTATGAAATTGTTGGTCCTTCAAACTATCAAGAGGTGGTTAGATACTATGATAATCCTACAGATGTGCCAGAGGTAGAAGGAGGAGTTAATCTCTCAAGAGTTGGAAGAATAACTTTTGGAGATAATGAGTATCAAATATTTGAGAAAATGACAGGAGATGCACTTACTTATTACTACATAAAGAATGAAAACGTTGGACTTCTTTTCTCAACAGAAACAAGCGGAGGATTGGTGGGAGTTGATTTGTCTACTGTCGTTTTAAAGTAGTTTATTTATTGAAAAAATAAGGATCAACCGCATTGGGACTTACTTCTATAACCTAAAACCTTGCACCTATAACCTATCCCATGGCAACACTCTACACACAACAAGATAAGAATATATCAGAAAAGAAAAGATTTTTTGCCTATAAAACAAACAGAGTTTTACTGATTGTTCTTATGCTGTTGGTGATTGCTGCAATCAAGATTATGATTCAGATGCCGGGTACGTATTTCCCTATGTTCAATAAACAAGTGAAGAAAGACGAGACGAATACTTTACCAAAAGTAGAAGAGTGGATAACAACTGACTTTGCTCATGGGTGCGCGGGGCCTTGCGAAGATTACGCAGTAAATATTTCATATCCCAGTGATTATAAGTTTGGTTGTTGTGGAGACACAGAAGCTGGAACATACCACACGGTCCAAGTTCCAGACATGGAAGCAACTGGAGTCCAAATTCTAGAAGGAGCTAATTTTTGTTATGAAAATTCAGATACTGAGTGTTCTCCCGTCGAACCTGAGTATTTCTATAAGAACAAAATAGATACTGGGGATGTCGTTCGAATAGAGGATATCGAAACAGACCACTTGGGTTCCTCAGTCTTTGCGGTTAAAGGAGTGACTGATGAGTGGGCAACAAATACCCCATATGAAAATTATATTTTTGCTGTTTTTGATGAAGACGCACAACAAGGATTCAAATACTACTCAGTCCAATTCATGCATCCAGAAAATATGAGCACTGAGTTTAAAACAAAGTTTCTCAATCTCCTCGAGATGTGGAGTCCGTCAAAACAACAAACTGCATACCTTACCAACTATGAAAAACGGTCTGATGGAAATTGGTATCTTAGTTTCGATGCGATGCACACACTAAACAATGATGACTGGTACCCAACTCCAGAGGGTTGGAAAATATCTAACACAAACATGAGCGCAGAGACTTTCAGAATTTCACCAGATCTAAAAGTGCAAATCGACAGCGAAGACTGTGTCGGTAAACCTTTTTCTCCGAATGAAATGTATGAGAACTTTTCAGATTATGTTTTTAGACTTCAAAAGACAGATTTTTATTACTGGAATAAGGAAAGTGATGCAAAATACGGGTGGCAATTCCCAGGATTTTATTTTGTTACAATAAAGGATGGAGTGGTAACAGAAATGATTGAAACGTATAATAACTGTGGTGCTTAATAATTATTTTATATGCAAAACAATAATTCAAAACTAAATACAATTCTTACAGCCGTGCTTGTTATAGTATTTAGTGTTTGGATATGGGTATTAATTGGTCAAAATACCGATACGCAAGATGTGGACGTACAGACCACGTCCGAAGATTATACAGAGACAGGGGATGATGAGTTGATTAATTATTTGGAGGATCAGAATTATTTTCTAATTGAATCGATTGATGTTAATTATACTGCCCGCACAACTAGAATTTCTTTGGTTGTTGTAAATCGAATTGAAAATAAAAAACCTTGTGGGCAGGGCATGGTTGTCAGTTCTATAATAGGGAATCCTAGTATCCCTTATCTAGATTGCATCTTTATTAGTACCAATACTTCACATTGGGGTACGGAGTATCCTGAGGTGGGAACATGGCCCAATGAAGAAGTAAGAGAAAAGTATGGTGATCTTTTTGAAGATGACGATCATAATACGTATGCATCAAATTCAGTAAGATATGTTTGGGGGAAAATACTATTCTCTTCTAAGTATACAGACGGGGCAACCTGCGCATACCAACGTCAAGATTGGGAAATGGACCCTGAGACAGGGGTAACCACATTATTATATAAAACACCTCTTAAAGGAAACTGCTTTGACGGTGATTAATTTATGGCAACACTCTACACACAACAAGATAAGAATGTAAGAAAAACTTGGCTTTTGATGACAACGTTTTTGGTTCTTATCGTTGCGATAGGTTTCGTTTTTGCGCAGATTTATGGGAACCCAAACATTTTGTATGGGTTCTTTGCGTTTTCTCTTTTGATGAATATCTATGCTTATTGGAACAGTGCAAAGATCGCGCTTAGAGTTTCTCGAGCAATTCCTGCTGATGAAAATAAATACAGAGAACTTCACAATATTATTGAGAACCTTTCTATTACTGCCGGTTTGCCTAAGCCAAAAGTTTATATCATTAATGACCCGGCTCCGAACGCATTCGCAACGGGACGCAACGCAAAACATTCAGCTGTTGCTTTTACAACTGGAATTTTAGAAATTTTGGACAAGAATGAACTAGAAGGAGTGGCGGCTCATGAATTGTCTCATATAGGAAATAAAGATATTCTTCTTTCAACTATTGCTGTTGTTTTGGCTGGATTTATTTCTCTTATTGCTGATATATTCCTTCGTTCCAATTTGTTTCGTGGAAGTAGAGACCAGGACAACAAGGCTGGTAGTATTATGATGATTGTTGGTATTGTTCTTGCCATCTTAGCTCCAATCTTTGCCACTTTAGTGCAGTTTTCTATTTCAAGAAAAAGAGAGTTTCTTGCAGATGCCTCAGGGGCTCTCCTTACTCGTTATCCAGAAGGCTTAGCTAGTGCACTAAAAAAGATATCAAGCTATTCTCGTCCAATGCAAAATGCTCATCAAGCAACGGCCCATCTTTTCATCTCCAATCCTTTCGGAGCAAAGAATATAAAAAACTTATTTTCAACTCATCCTCCAGTAGAGGATAGAATAAATGCTCTTCTTGGCAAGAAATAGACAAATTTCTTTTTTAAATGTAATATCTTCTAAAACATTGCACTATGAAAAACCTTATTATTGGTCTCGGTACCGGCAGGTGCGGTACTGCCTCTTTGGCTCACTTATTAAACTCACAACCGGATTCAACCTTTGTTCATGAGGGGCTTTTTTCCGGAAAAAAGTATGATCATTTTTTACTTCCGTGGGAAGTAGACCACTCAAAGTTTTTGGAATGGGAAAAAAAGATTAAAAATTTAGACGGAAAATATTTTGGGGAATCAGCCTCTTACTTGATTCAATATGCTGAAATTATTATAAAAAAATACCCGCAGGTAAAATTTGTCTGTTTAAAAAGAGACAGAAATGAAGTAATTTCTTCATTCATGGCTAAGACAAGAGGAAGAAACCACTGGTCGCTTAACCTTTCTTTCTTGGAATTTAAGGATCCAATTTGGGATCCAATTTTCCCAAAATTTTTTACCTCGAAAAAAGAGGGGATAGGTTTATATTGGGATTTGTATTATGCAGAAGTGCAGAGACTCCAGGAAAAATATCCTAATAAATTTAAAATATTCCCAACGTACTCCTTGAATTACCAAGGAGGGATGAATTCTATTTTTGACTTTTGCTCTTTTCCTGAAGAAGGGAGGGTATATATTAGAAAGCACGAAAATAAGAAGAAGATAAAAGATCAGATTAGTTCAGTGATAACTCCAATAAAAACATTTTTTAAAAAGCCTCAGAATTATTAACTGAGGTTTTTATTTTGCAAAAATTATTTACTTCAAGTATATTAACTCACGGAAGTTCTTTGCATTAAAGTGCGGGCTTGAATTATTAAGTAAGGCCTGCGAGGCTCTTCCGTTTTTACGGTTTGGCCTGCTCTCCGACTTCGGTCGGAGGCTAGGAGACGTCGCATAGTGGTCTAGTGCACCGCCTTGGAAAGGCGGCAAGGTGTCAAAGCCTTCGAGGGTTCAAATCCCTCCGTCTCCGCCTTCGCCTAGATGAAGCTCGGCTACGGCGTGATACAATCCGCCGAAACGAGCAAAAGCGGGATTCGGTCCGCAGTCCCATCAGCATGGGACGAAGGTTTCGAGTCGTAGCAACGACGAGAGGCAAATCCCATCTCTGGTTTTCAGTAATTCAAATTAGACTAACACACTCTGATTGTGATAGAGTCCATGGGTAAGTAGGGAGGCGTGGATGAGTGGTTTAAATCAACAGTTTACTAAACTGTCGTCCCGTTAAAAGGACCGTGAGTTCGAATCTCACCGCCTCCGCATTTAAAATTTAGTATCGGAGTCAACTCACTTGTCTAGGTAAGTGGTGCGACCCAAGTAAGTCAAAACACACGATTAATCGTGTGTTTTGTTTAGTTCAAATGGTAATATATACTGTTTGATAAGTTCAAAAGAAACAGAAAATCTTTCTAAAGATACAATCATTAACATTTCTAACATTCAAAGAGATTATCTTTTTGGGTGGCCACTTTTCTCTATTTTTACACAAAGTAAGTATAAGTTTTACACAAAGTAAGTATAAGAATGCTCTTTTTCTAAAAAGTGAAAAAATTTGGTAAAAATGTTAAAATACAAACATGGAAACACTGAAATTTAACAATCAACCAAAAGCTGAAGTAGAAAAAACACCTCAAGAAAACGAGGGTCTTTTGAATGAGCAAGAACAGGAGTCCGGTAAAAGAGAAAATATTGTCCTTGAAATTGATGGGCAAAAAATTGAAGCTGTGAAATATTATTTTGAGTATCCTGAACGAATACAGAAAGAGACAGGAATTTTGGGGTATGAGAGAGTAAAGATTACAAAAGAGATAATGCCGGCACAAGAAGATAGTATTATTTCTCTACTTTTAATAATGTCGGATGGAGAATATCCAAGATATTCTTTTAATCATAAAATAGGCGGATTTGCTACGATTGAACAAATAGATAAATACAACAATTTTTTCAAGGATAATAAATTCTTTTTAAATAAAATATATGATTTGAAAGCCTTTTCTATAGACAGCCTTTCTAATCCAGCAGAAGGTAGGCGTTTAGAATTTCAGCCCAATTTTTCTATTTTTAATCAGTCTACAAATAAGAAAATATTCCCTCAAAATTTTATCCCTACAAGTGATGTTTTAAGTTACAAAGATATAATGATAAATGGCGATGCTTATGCAACCACTCTATATTCTATGGGGTTAAATTGTACCCCTGGAGGTTTCTTTTATGGTGCGGACACCAGCATGATATCCATTGGCTTTTCATTTAAAGACCCTCTTTTGAAAGAATATTTTGAGGAAGTTTTTTGTGCATGGATTAAGCTTGATGCTCCACAAGAAAAGCTTGAGGAAGTTGTTGCAAATTTATTAATAATGAGGTCATTTCAAGAAACGAATATTTCTCAAGAAGAATATTTTAATAGTTTATTTAAATCTCATAATATCAATAAAATTATTGATCCTAAATTTCTTTATAATGCTTCTCTTGTTGCAGACTATAAAAAGAATGGGTTTGATTGGGGAAAGGGTATTTCTCCTGCAACAAACGCTTCAGTTGTGACGGTAGAAAATTATCTTCCTATATTTATAGGTCATAAAAAAATCCCACAACTTTCTTGGGGTCATGCAAAATACGCCCATTATTTCAATGACAAAAGTTTCAATTTTTTTAAATTCAAACACGCAGATCATTTGCCAGTAAAAGAAGAGGTGGCTTCTTCTGATTCCTAATCAACCCAAAAAGTCTACACTTTCCCTATTTTATAAAAACTCATACCTGACCCGGGTGACTTAAACACCAATATTGAAATTAGTCAAAATACCTTTATACCACCTCGCTTCATGGGTACTTAACTCACATGGCCCGCAAATTTTCGAAAAGGGTTTCAGAACCAAAAATATGGTCGGCGCGAAGCGCCGTCTGTTCTGCATTCCCCCCACAAAATCCTGAATCTGAAAGGATTCGCCACGCTCCGCGTGGCTCAAAAAGT
>JAGOTH010000002.1 GCA_018061865.1 Minisyncoccota bacterium | reverse complement strand
GAAACGAAAAAAGAATTCTTCAAGAAGCGGTTGATACTTTGATTGATGGATCTTCTTCAAAACAAGGAGACCAAAATGCAAGCCAAGCGCAAAAGAGAGCTCTAAAATCTCTTGCTGATAACCTAAAGAGCAAGCAAGGACTATTCCGACAAAACCTTCTTGGAAAACGTGTTGACTACTCAGGACGAAGCGTTATCGTTGTGGGACCAAAACTAAAACTCGATCACTGCGGTCTTCCAAAGCACATGGCACTTGAGTTATTCAAACCATTTATAATTTCTAAACTTATAAAAAATGAGTTGGCTTACAACATTCGTGGAGCAAACCGACTTATAGAAGAAGGAATTCCAGAAGTTTGGGCAATTCTAGAAGAAGTAATCAAAGGAAAATATGTTCTTCTAAACCGTGCGCCAACTCTTCACCGTCTAGGAATACAAGCTTTTCACCCAGTTCTAATTGAAGGAAACGCTATTCAAGTTCACCCTCTCGTTTGTACCGCTTTCAACGCAGACTTCGACGGAGACCAAATGGCTGTTTATGTTCCTCTTTCTGATGAGGCTCAAAACGAAGCTAAAACTCTTATGAGTGCAGCCGGAAACCTACTTAAACCTGCTAACGGAGATCCAATCGTTAACCCAAAACTTGATATTATCGTTGGATGTTTTTGGATGACAAAATTGATTGAAGGAGCAAAAGGTGAAGGAATGGTATTCGGTTCTCCAAACGCTGCCATGCTAGCTTACGACTACGGAGAACTTGCTTTGCAATCAAAAATTAAAGTTGTGGGAACTGACAAAAAGAAATATGAAAAATTCGGAGGAGAATTATTTGAGACATCAGTTGGAAGACTTTTGTTTAACACAGTTCTTCCTGATGACTTCGAATATGTTAACGATGAAATAAACACAAAGAGAGTTATGGCTCTTATTGATGAGCTTATAATGCACTATGGATTTGAAAACATGCCGAAAATTCTAGACAAGATAAAAGAATTTGGATATCACTATTCAACTCGTTCAGGAATTACATGGGGAATAGACAACGTTATTGTTCCAGCGGAAAAAACTGCTTTCATCGAAAAAGGAATGAAAGAACAAGCGGTTATCATGGACCAATACAACGATGGACTTATTTCTGAAGAAGAAAAATACCAAAAACTTATTGAGACTTGGGAAAAAATAAGAGGTGAAATCGAAAAAATGCTTCCAGATAAAATCGAAAAGCACGGTCCTTACTACGATATGATCAAATCTGGAGCTAGAGGATCTCTCGGTTCTCTTACTCAGATGGCTGGAATGAAAGGAAACATCGTTAACCCTTCAGGAAAAGTTATCGAATACCCAATCATCCCATCTTTCAAAGAAGGACTTTCTCCAATTCAATACTTCATTACAACTCACGGAGCCCGAAAAGGTCTTGCTGACTCAGCCCTAAAAACTGCTCAAGCTGGATACCTAACACGAAGACTCGTGGACGTGGCACAAGACATAGTTGTTACAGAAGAAGATTGTGGAACAAAAGACGCTGTTACAATGACACGAGAAGATATTCTTGGAGTTGAAATTCCTCTATCAAAAAATATCCGTGGAAGAGTTGTAGCTGAAGATATAAAAGATGAAAATGGAGAGACTCTATACAAGAGAGGTTTCTTGATCACAAAAGAAGAAGCTGTAAAAATAGAATCTCTAGGAGTTAAATCTGTAAAAGTTCGTTCACCTCTAACCTGTAAAACAGTTCACGGAGTTTGTCAGAAATGTTACGGACTAGACTTGGCTCGAAACAAGCCAGTAGCAAAGGGAGAAGCTGTGGGAATCGTTGCTGCTCAAGCGATTGGAGAACCAGGAACACAGTTGACTCTACGAACTTTCCACTTGGGAGGAGTTGCCGGAAGCGACATCACACAAGGTTTGCCTAGAATTGAAGAAATCTTTGACCGAAGACCGCCAAAAGTTCCAGCTGTTATTGCTGAAGAAGATGGTGAAGTTATCTCAATTGAACTTAATGGAAAAGAAAAAATCATAAAGGTTCTCGGAGAAGCTGGAAGCAAGAAGGCAGAAATTGAATACACTGTTCCTGCTCGACGTGCACCGATTGTTAAAGTTGGAAGCAAATTCAAAAAAGGAGAACTCATCACTGATGGTTCTGCTGATTTGAGTGAGCTCTACAAATATGCCGGTAAAGAAGAAACAGAAAAGTATATTATTCGAGAAATCATGAAAGTTTACGAGCTACAAAGCGCGCCAATTTCTAAGAAACACATCGAAATAATAGTTCGACAAATGTTCTCTCGAAGAATAATCAAAGATTCTGGAGATACAGATTTCTCAGTTGGAGACAAAGTAGAACTAGTAGAGTTGATTGAAGAAAACGAAAGAATTGTAAAAATTGGTGGAAAAGAAGCAAAAGGAGATACAGATCTACTCGGAATCACTCAAGTTTCTATTACTTCAAAGAGCTTCTTGTCAGCTGCTTCATTCCAAAACACAAACAAGGTTTTGATTGATAACGCTGTTCGAGGAGGAATTGATCACTTAAGAGGATTAAAAGAAAACGTTATTGTTGGAAGACTAATACCAGCCGGAACTGGATTCGGAAAAGGCGGACGCGACAAAGAAGAAATCATAGAACAATAAAATATAAATTATGAATTCCCCGGTTCAAGAAATAAAAGACCGTCTATCGATTGTAGACGTTGTGTCGGGCTATATTAAGCTCGATCGTGCCGGGGCGTCTTTCAAGGGCAAGTGTCCATTTCACAATGAAAAAACAGCTTCGTTTTTTGTCTCACCAGACAGGGGAACATATCACTGTTTTGGTTGTAACAAAGGAGGAGATATTTTTTCATTCATTGAAGAAGTAGAGGGAATTCCTTTCAAAGAGGCTTTAACTATTCTGGCACAGAAGGCTGGAGTTGAGATAAAAAAGTTCCAAAAAACAGAAAAGGACGACACAAGAATTCTTGAAGTTCTAAAAGAGGCAGAAAGTTTTTTTGAAGACTGTCTTTCTAAAAATGAAAAAGTTCTATCATACATAAAGGATCGTGGAGTTCAGACTGAGACAATAAAAGATTGGAATATAGGATTTATTCCAGATGGATGGAGAAATCTATATGATCACTTGAAAGCGCGTGGCTATAATGAAAAAGAGATGATTGAGGCGGGGTTGATAAATGAAAAGAATGGAAAATATTTTGACAGATTCAGATCACGAATTATTTTCCCGATAAGAAACACTCAAGGAGTCGTTGTTGGTTTTTCTGGAAGAATATTTGGGCAAGTAGAAGACAGCGAAGCGCCAAAATATCTAAACTCTCCGGAGACAAAAGTTTTTCACAAATCAAAAATTCTTTATGGTTACGATAAGGCCAAGGGAGATATTTTGAAAAGTAAAAAGGTTATTGTTGTTGAAGGTCAGTTCGATGTAGTACTTTCTCATCAAACGGGAACAAAAAACACTGTAGCAACGAGCGGAACAGCTCTTACACCTGAACACATCATGCTTGTAGGAAGAGTCGCGGACAAAGTTCAATTTTGTTTTGATTCTGATGATGCCGGAATAAAGGCGCTTGAAAGGGCCCTAATGATCTCTTATGCACTTGAAGTTAGAAGTGAGGTTATAGAAATCCAAAGCGGAAAAGATCCGGCGGATCAGATAAGAGAAAATGCTGATGTTTGGGTTTTGATGACAGAGAAATCAAAGACGGGGATTGAATATCTATTAAATAAAATAAGAGAAAAATATCCCAAAAGTGAAAGGTCTCTGCAAGTAAAGAAAAGAATTCTTCCAATAATAAAAGTTATGGAAGACAAGATTGAGCAAGCAGAGGCAATTAAGGAGGTTGCAAGAGAGCTTGGAATTGACGATAACTCTGTTCGCGAAGAGGTAGATAAGGTAAAATTGGAAAATCAAACAGATGTAGAATTCTCGCCCTCCAAGGTTCCGCAAGTGTCAGTTTCTCAGGAAGATAGAATAATAAACGCGATTGAAGGTATATACTTGATTTGGAGCGGAAAAGAATCTCCTCCTTTCGACAAAGCTGAGATGAATAAGAAGTTTCAGGGTTTGACGGAAGAGGATCTAGATACAAGGATAAAGAGGCTTACAGAGAAAGAAATAGAAGAGAGGGCACTCAGAGCAGAAAATATGTTTGGTAGTAGCATTAAGATAAAAGATTTGATTGAAGATTTGATGGTTGCTCTTGAGAGGATTCAAATAGAAAAGAAGTTAAAGTTTTTAATGGATGACCTGAAGGAAGCTGAAAAAAACGGAGATCCCAAGAAAGCAGAAGAAATTTTAAAAAAGTGCCAAGAGTTAACAAAAAGAATCGGAGAAATAAAAACCTTATCAGTAAAAGTTTAAAAATCTATGTCTAAAAAAGCGAAAGTAAAAGCAAAACCAAAAACAAAAAAGAAAATCGTAAAGAAGGTAGTCAAAAAAACTGCTCCTAAGAAAAAACCTACTCCAAAAAAGAAGGTTGTTAAAAAGGTTATAAAGAAAAAAATTGTTGCCAAAAAAGTAGTTGCAAAAAAACCTGTAAAGAAAGTAAAAGGGGTAAAAGATAAAAAGCTTGAAATTTTAGAAAAAAGAAAAGAAGAGGTTATTGCAAAAGGAAGAAAGAGGGGTTTTGTTACTTACGACGAGATTCTAAAAACTTTTCCTGATATTGAACAAAATGTTCTGTTCCTCGAAGAGCTGTATGACCGTCTTCAGCAGGCTGGTATTGATGTGCTAGAAGGAGGAAACCTCCTAGACCTGGACAGCTCTTCACTAGCCGAGGCTCCAACAACTGGAAGAGTAACTCAGACAAACCATGATTCAATTCAAATTTATTTAAAAGAAATCGGACAATATCCACTTATCTCTGGAGCAGATGAGCGAGAGCTTGCCAAAAGAATTGAAGCGGGGGATGAAGAGGCAAAGAATCTTCTTGCTCGTGCGAACTTGCGTCTTGTGGTGTCTATTGCAAAGAAATATGATGGAAGAAGTTCAGGACTTTCTCTTCTTGATTTGATTCAAGAAGGAAACTTGGGACTCTTCAAAGCAGTTGAAAAATTTGACTGGACAAAGGGTTACAAGTTCTCAACTTATGCAACTTGGTGGATTCGACAGTCAATTACTCGAGCGCTTGCTGATCAATCTAGAACAATCAGAATTCCGGTTCACATGGTGGAAACAATTTCAAAATATAAACAAGTTGTTCGTCGACTAGGACAAGACCTTGGAAGAGAACCACTTGCTGAGGAGATTGCAACAGAGATGGGAATTGAAGTTGAAAAGGTCCACACTATTGAGCAAATCAATCAAGATACAAGAAGCCTTGAACAACCAATCGGAGACGATGAAGATAAATCTACTCTTGGTGAATTTATTGCTGATGAGAAGATTCTACGACCCGATCAAGAAGTTTCTAGAAGAATTCTGGCGGATCATTTCAAAGAAGTTTTAGACGAGCTATCTCCAAAAGAGAGAAGAATTCTCGAGCTTCGTTATGGATTAATTGACGGTGTACAACATACTCTTGAAGAAGTTGGGCAAGAGTTCGGTGTTACTCGTGAGCGTATCCGACAGATTGAAGCCAAGGTTCATGATAAACTTCGAAACCACGAAAAGATTCAAAAACTTAAAAATTATTTTGATTAATAAAAAATCCCCTCACGTCTGTGAGGGGATTTTTGTTTTCAGTTTTATTTAAGCAAACTGTCGATCGCGGAGTTGATTGCTTCTTTTGGTTGTGCACCAGATACTATCACTGTTTCTCCTGTCTTTTGATTAAGAAGGATTGTGTGTGGTGTTCCTCGTACCCCAGAAGCCTCTCCAGAAGCAATATCTTCGGCCACAGCGGAATCATATTTTCCAGAAGCAAGACATGTTTCAAATTCTGAAACGTTAAGTCCTATATAAGTGGCGATTTTTGGTAATTCGTTTACATCAAGTCCATCATTTGAAGGGGTTATTTCAAAAATTCTATCCATATATGCCCAGAAGGCATTGTTTCCTCCTAAGTCGGCTGCACATTCTGTGGCGATGGCTTCGTTATATGCTTTTGGATGAATTGAAAGAGGGAAGTGTCTGTAGACCCAAGCAAAATCTCCTCGTTCATTAAAAACTTCTGTCATTGTTTTATGAAAAACTTTGCAGAATGGACATTCTGTATCAGAATATTCAATTGCAATTATTGTTGAAGACAAAGATCCTCTTATGTGTTCGTCTTGAGTTACTTTTGCAACTTCAAATTTTTTTACCTCCTTTTCTGTATCAGACGGTTTCTGCATATTTGAGAGCACGATCGCTCCAGCTACCAGAATTCCTGCAATAATTATTGCCACTGGTTGGGATAGTTTATTTTCCATGTATTTTTTATTACTTTTATCTAATAATTATAGCAAAACAGCCCTAATTTAGAACTGTTTTAAAAGCTTTAAATATAAGGGGTTTTGTGTTATAATAGTGGAAAGAGAAGAATCTCTTTATTTTAAGCCTGTGGAAGGAATAAACACTATAATCCTATACGGAACTACTTTTCTGGCGCTCTACGCCCAGGTTTTTTTGATAGTGTCTTATTTTGAGAATCGAGATGATATAAAGATGGACGAGAAGAAAAAAGCACCCAAAAGATACCCGACAGTCTCTATAATTGTTCCTTGTTGGAATGAAGCTAATACTATTCAGAAGACAGTAAAGTCTCTTTTAGCTTTGAAATATCCAAAAAATAAAATTGAGATAATGTTGGTTGATGATGGTAGTACAGATAATACTTGGGAGAAGATGCTCGAGTACAAGGATAATCCAAGAATTACTTTGGTTAAAAAAGAAAATGGTGGAAAACATACTGCTGTTAACCTAGGAATCCAAACTTCAAAAGCTGAACTTATTGGATGTCTTGATGCAGACTCGTTTGTTCACCCAGAAGCTCTCTCTAGAATAGTTTCTTACTTTGAAGATAAAGAAGTCATGTCTGTTGCCCCTAACGTTATTATCTTTGATCCAAAAAATCCAATTCAGATTGCTCAGAGGGTTGAGTATTTCATGGGAGTATTTTTGAAAAAAGTTTTAGGTATGATTGGTGGAATACACGTTACTCCCGGTCCTTTTTCTTTTTATAGAAAAGATGTTTTTGAAAAGATAGGAGGTTTTAGATCTGCGCACAAGACAGAAGACATGGAAATTGCTTACCGTATGCAAATTAACGGTATGAAAATTGTTAACTGTCACAAGGCTTTTGTGTATACATATTCGCCAAAAACCATAAAAGGATTATACAAACAAAGACTAAGATGGATTTATGGTTTTATAATGAACACTTTTGATTATAGAAAATATTTATTTAATAAAAAGTTTGGAGTTTTTGCAATGTTTACCGTTCCTTTTGGTGCGGTTGGATTAGTTGCTGTTGTTCATTTATTTGTGACACTTTTTTCAAATAGTGTAGCTTTCGCTTCCTCTCAAATAAATGAATTATCCGTTAGAGGTATTAATGCATTAGAAGTTTCTCCAAAGTTTGATCTTTTTTATGTAAACACTAATCTAATAACAATGCTCGGTATAACTCTATACTTAGTAACTATGTTTACTTTTATTGTTGGGGTAAAAATGTCAGATGAAAAGATAAAATTTAATTCACTAGGTTTTGTTTATTTTGTTCTGGTTTATAGCTTTGTAGCACCTTTTTGGATTTTGAAAGCAATTTATTCAGCAGTTGTCGGAAGAGAAGTTAAATGGAGATAATTTTATGAAAAACAAAGATTTAAGAAGATATATAGTTTCATTTTTTATAACAGCACTTGTTTTTGGTTGTGCAATGTTGCTTTCTAGTTATTTTTCTCAAAAGAAAATAGACTCTTTAAAAGATGTGCAAGATAATATTTCTTTGGATATTTTGTCCACTGAAACTCAATTTGCTCTTTTGGAAGAGCTTGCTTGTAAAGATGTAGACAACACGGCTTTGTCTGAAGAGTTGGCGGTATTCGCTGACAAAATTACTTATTCTGAGGAAAACATTGGAGATAAAGAGCAGGTTGATCAATTAAAAAAGTTTTATTCTCTACTTCAGATAAAAGATTATCTTTTGATGAAGAATATTCGTGAACGTTGTGGGGCAGATGATGACATGGTTGTAGTTCTGTATTTTTACACAACAGAAGATAATTGTAGTGAATGTGCTAAGCAGGGATATGCCTTAACGGATCTCCGTGATGAGTTCCCAAATGTCCGTGTTTACTCTTTTGACTATTCATTAGATTTGTCTGCAGTAAGATCCTTGATTTCTGTATTTAAAATTGAAGATACTAAACTTCCGGCTCTTATAATAAACGACGAGGTTATGACTGGTTTTCAGTCTACGGACGATATTGTTGAAATGATCCCATCTCTTGCAAAAGAGCGAGCAGAAAGGATTGAGGCAGAAGAAAATTCTACAAGCTCAACAGCTACTTCTTCTAATAAACAATAAACTAAAAATCGGCCTAAGGCCGATTTTTAGTTTATTAAGCTTGCTAGCTCTTTTTTTGTGAGAGGTCGTTTCTGTCCTGCCTTTAACCCGCCAATTTCCACACTTGCGATTCGAACCCTTTTTAGTCTTGTCACTTTTGCTCCCATTTCAAGGAACATAATTCTGATTTGATGCTTCTTTCCTTCAATTATTGATATTCGAGCTTTTTTATCTGCTGTTATTTTTACCTTGGCCGGCTTTAATTTTCCGAGCTCTCGGCTGTTCATTCCAGTGCGGAAAGTGATTTCTGCTTTTTTGGGAATTAGCTTGTCTGTCTCTACTTCGTATTCCTTTTCTTTCTTTGATTCGGCTTCTAGGACTTTTGCGGTGATTGATCCGTCATTAGTTAGTATCATTAATCCTTCAGAATCTTTGTCGAGTCGTCCAATGGGGAAGAGGTGATGTTTTTTGAAAAGAGTGACAACGCTCTTCTCCTCGGCTTTTCCTTGAGTTAGAAGTCCATATGGTTTGTTGTAGGCAAAATATTCTTTTTCATGAATTTTTTTAGTTATTTCAACCTTATCTTTCGCAACCACTTCCACGGATCCGTTTGCTGGCTTGCCGTTTACTTTCACTTGTCCGGCTTTTAGAAGCCTCTCAGCTTCATTGCGAGATATTCCAAATTTGTCCCTGAGGTGTATGTTTATTTTCATTGATATTATTGAGTATTACGAACGCCCTTATTATACATTTTTTTGGGATTTTTATTATTTAAGTCTACTTTTTCCATCTAGGAGCAAAACGTACTAGCCAAGTATAGAATTTAGCTTTTAGTTTTGGTATACCAACTCCTCTCATTCCGTTATACACGAATTCTTTGAATCCCTTTAGATCTCCTTCATAGGTGAATTTTCCGTTTTTGAAACAGTAGCTACAATACTTGTCGCTTTCGCGAATTCCCGGATCTTTTGAAAATGGCATTAAGCAACTTTCGCAGGCATCTTTACAGTTTTTTGTCATATATACCATCCTATCAAATTTTTACAAAAATTTCAGCTATGATACAATACAAAACCATTATGGCAAAAAGCATTATTTCAATAAAAAATCTAACCAAATCCTTTAAATCCGTGGATGTTTTAAAGGGTATAAATCTTGAGGTTGAAGAGGGGAAGATGCTCGCTCTTTTGGGGCCAAATGGTGCAGGGAAAACAACAACCATTAGAATACTAAGCACACTCTTAAAACCTGATGGAGGAAGCGTTACAATCAACGGATTTGATGTTATGAAAGATGCTAATAGTGTCCGTTCTTCTATAGGTTTAACAGGCCAATATGCGGCTGTTGATGAACTTTTAACTGGAAGAGAAAATCTTATTATGATGGGAAGTCTGTATCATCTTTCAAAAAAGGATGCTCGAATTCGGGCAGAAGAATTGCTTAAAGAGTTTGATTTAGTTGAAGCTTCGAGTAGAACTGCCAAAACATATTCAGGTGGAATGAGACGTCGTCTTGACCTAGCCCTTTCTCTAATAGCCACCCCGCCAATTCTTTTTCTCGACGAGCCAACAACCGGCTTAGATCCGAGAAGTCGTATTACTATATGGGAAATAATAAAAAAACTTTTGTCTCAAGGCACAACAATCGTGCTTACAACTCAATACTTAGACGAAGCAGATAAACTGGCTGACAAAATAGCCGTGCTTGATCATGGAAAAATAATTGCTGAAGGTACTGCTGATGAATTGAAATCAATGGTTGGAAAAGAAAGATTAGAGATAACCATTGAGAATGAAAGCGATTTTGCAAAAGCTTCTAGTGTTGTAACTGGTGAAAATAAAGAAGTTAACGAAGAAGAGCGTCGGATAAGTGTAGCAACTGATGGAACCGTTTCCGATTTGAAAAGAGTCCTTGATGTTATGGAAGAGAATGGAATTGAGGTGGAAACATTTTCATTGCACAAGCCAACTCTGGATGATGTATTTTTGAAATTAACAGGTCACTCTACTGATATAAAAGAAAAAAATGACTAATACACAACAAAAACTTGTTCCAATGAAGCGTTCAAAAATATTTTTTGTATTTTTGGATACAGGGGTTTTGATAATGAGAAGTCTTCGTCATATATTTAAAAATCTTGATCAAATACTTTCTATAATAATTTCCCCAATCATGTTTATGCTTTTGTTTCGCTACGTGTTTGGTGGCGCAATAGACACTGGTGGAACTACATACGTGAACTACTTGGTTGCTGGTATTTTGGTACAAACACTCGCTTTCGGCGCAACAACAACATCTCTGTCCGTTGCCAATGACTTGAAACAGGGGATTATTGAGCGTTTGAAAACTCTGCCGATAGTAAGCTCAGGAGTTCTTATGGGTCATGTTGTGGCGGATTTGGTTCGAAATGTTTTATCTTCAATTGTTATGATTGGTATTGCTCTTCTTGTTGGGTTCCGTCCAGAAGCTTCATTTATTGACTGGATGTATATTCTGTCTCTCGTTCTACTCTTTACTTTTGCATTTTCCTGGCTTTCTGCAGTTATGGGTCTGGCGGCCAAAACAGTTGAGGCAACTCAATGGATAGGCTTCGTTGTTGTTTTCCCTTTAACTTTTGCATCGAGCGCCTTTGTTCCTACCGAAGGAATGCCACGAGGTTTGCAATTTTTTGCAGAGAATCAGCCCATTACCCATATTATTGAAGCGATACGCGCTCTTATGAACGGTACAGACATTGGGAGTCACGGAATTATATCAATAATTTGGTGTGTAGGTTTTGCCATTATAGCTATTCCGATTTCAGGTTATTTGTTTAGGAATAAAAAAAGTCGCTAATTTAAAAACCACATTAGATATGTGGTTTTTAAATTATATTAGATTTATTTTGACTTTAGTATTTCCTCGTATGTAACTTTTGATAATTCAGATATAACGTGCGGTAGCTTTTCCAAATCTTTTCCTCTTGTCATTATGCAGATTAGATATGGTTTTTCTGGATGATAAACAATACCACAGTCGTGAAGTTGTTTTTCGTTTCCGAATTGTCTCTCTCCGAATTTATGAGCAACAGGAATGTCCAAAGGAATCCCTGCAACTAGCCCGTCTTTGAAATCAACTTTTGTTAGTATTTCAAGAGCTTTGTTAGAATTTTCAAAATCTAGATAAGAACCGTTGTATAGAATTCTAAAGAATCTAGAGTATTCATAAACAGACATGAAGTTTTCTAGTCCTTCTTGATCCGATTGAATACCAACATCTAAGTCATAAAAAACTCTGTAAGCGAAAGAGTTTCCCTCCCGAAGTAGTATTCTAAGAGCGCTATTGTCAGAGTATATTATCATCCGGTTAATGACGTCTTCGATTGTATAGCTTTTACCAATCTCCATTTCTGTGACTGGCTTTATGTTTTGTTTTTCATAATTTTTATCTGCTTCAGTAAAAACAATTTTTCTACTAAGTAGTTCTGGATTTTCTTCGCCTTGCTTTAGATAGGACATCATTACTGGAGTTTTGAACAAGCTAGCTGGAGAAAACAATTCTTTTTCGTTTATTCCAAACCAGACTCCGTTATTAAAGTCTCTGAAGTAGTAAGAAATGTGAGTTGTGTTTCCATTAGACATTAACTCTTCTGCTTTGTTTTCTATTTTATTATCAAACCAAGCAAGCTCGTCAGACTCGTAAGTGTCACATTCTAGTAAGGGAGATATGTATTCATATTTATCCGTGTATCTGTTTTCAGAAAATTTTGGAACAAAGGACTCCTTTTCGTTTATTAATATATACATAAGTAATCCACCAACAGCAAAAGACAAAAATATTATTGAAATATTTTTGACATTGGACGCCTCCTTGGTTTTTTTCATATACAGATAATTTTACCTTGCAGGTAGGCCAGTTACAAGGCTTTAGAGGTAATCTTGTGATAAGACCTGTATGAGAGTGCGAGTGTGATGAATGCTATGACGGGTATCGCAAGCATTGCGCTGAATCCTGTAACTACCCAAAGACTAACAAATGCGCATGTGAAATCTATTCCAAATCCTGCATACGCCCACTCCTTTACATTGCGAGGAAACTTTGGAACGATAAGCACGACAGATCCGAGAACCTTAAACACAGTGAGTAATGTTACGAAATAGAGCGGATATCCGAGACCTACAATGCCTTGGATAGACATTTCACTTTGTGAAGTTAATACTGGCATGACTCCCTCGAAAATAAAGATAAGACTTGTTGTAACCCAGAAAATTATTTTGTGTTTTTTCATCCCGTTAGAAATCGGACGCGGACATTATATCCTTGATCCTTTTTTGTTATTTATAATATTCTTGTAATTAAATTCATGATCTTTGTTTCCCCGTATCGTTTGCTATTTCTAACGGGATTCATAATAATTTGTTTTATTTATTTGTTTAAATATCTACCAGCGATGCTAATGGCAAAGGAGGGAAGTATTATAAAGACAGTAGTTTGCAAGAGTCTTGCTAGTGTTTCGCTTAATACTGTCTGTTCTCCGTCTAATCCTCCTGTTACTGCCATAATAATACCGATAATTCCGAAGGAGATAGATGCGCCTATAAATATTTTTGTAGCTATTTTTTGCATAACCTAATTATACCAGTAAAAACATTAGCGCCAAATTTGGTAGAATAAGGGGTATGACTAGTTTGCCACATAAAATGCCTACGGATTTTCAGAAAGCCATCGCTTCTTCAAAAGGGGCGAGCGGAGTATGGAAAGATGTCACACCACTCGCAAGGAACGAATGGATTTGTTGGGTGACTTCCGGCAAGAAAGCAGAAACGAGAAATATCCGTATCTCAAAAGCAATTTCAAAACTTGAAGGCGGAATGCGCCGTCCGTGTTGTTGGGCAGGGTGTGTGCATAGGTAAATGAAAAGAGTCCGTCATAAGACGGACTCTTTTCATACTGCTCCCCGGGTAGGATTCGAACCTACGACCAATCGCTTAACAGGCGACCGCTCTACCACTGAGCTACCGGAGAATATTAATTACCACAAAGAACTAAGGCAAATATTACCAAAAAAACCATAAAATGCAAGCTAAATTTGTGCTATAATTTCGGCCATATGAAAACAAAAACTAAGATTGTGGCGACTCTCGGACCGGCTTCAAATACTGCAAAAGAGATATCTGAGCTCATAAAACTAGGACTTTCAGTGGCTAGACTCAATATGAGCCATGGATCCCACGAAGAGCACGGAGAGCGCCTAAAACAGCTTGATTTGGCCCGTAAAGCCACTAGGGTAGAGGTTGCCTCGCTTCTTGACCTAGCAGGCCCTAAAATCAGAACAGGGGACGTAAAAGGTGGGGAAGTTACCCTCAAGAAAGGCTCTGATTTGCGCCTCGTTTTTTCACCAGTTTTGGGGGACGAAAAGACTCTTTATATAAACTATCCGAAACTGAGAAATGAAGTAAAACCGGGAATGTTTATTTTACTTGATGATGGAAAAAAGAAACTAAAAGTTATAAGTGTTGGAAAAGATTTTGTTGATACAAAAGTTGAGGTTGGTGGAATGATTCGTTCTCGTCGTGGTGTAAATATTCCAGGAGCAAATCTTTCTATTTCTGCAATTACAGAAAAAGATAAAAAGGATTTAGTTTTTGGTGTAAAAAACGGAGTGGACTTTGTCGCCTTGTCTTTTGTCCGAAGCGTGAAAGATATAAGAGAACTTCGTGGGCTTTTGAAGAAACTAAAAAGCGAAGCGCGAATTGTGGCAAAAATAGAAACACCAGAGGCACTTCTCGACATTGATGCAATCATGGAAGAGACAGACGCGATAATGGTGGCTCGGGGAGACTTGGCGATTGAGGTTGGAATTGAAAAAATCCCAACAGTTCAGAAGAATTTGATTTCAAGATGTAATAGCAAAGGAAAACCAGTGATTGTTGCAACTCAAATGTTGATGAGCATGGTTGAAAACGCAACTCCTACTCGCGCTGAAGTTTCTGACATTGCGAACGCAATATACGACGGAGCTGACGCAATAATGCTTTCAGAAGAAACCGCCGTGGGAAAATTTCCAAAGAAAGCAGTGGAAGTGATGAACCGAGTTGCAAGTGAAGTAGAAACTGGCCTTACAATGCACAAACATGTTTCAGTTATGAAAGGAAATATTGCTGATTCTGTTTCTTCTTCCGTAATTCATAATGCCGAAGAAGTAGGAGCAAAGGCGATAATTGCCCTGACTCAAAGTGGCTTCACAGCTCGAATGCTCGCCCGATATCGTTCACCTCTTCCTGTTTATGCCATATCTTCTTCCATAAAAACAATCAGAACTCTAAATCTCTCTTTCGGTGTTATCCCAACCTTTCATAAGGGGGCCAAAAAGTTTGAAGAGGCTAGAGCCATTGTCAGTGGTATTGCTCGTTCCTCTGCTAATCTAAAAACAGGAGACTCTTATATAGTTTGTGCTGGGCTTATGCAGGGACGTTCCGGGGCGACCAATATGATGTTAATCGAGAATGTCTAAAGTGTGGTAAAATACAGGTAGTTATAAGTAAACAGGCTTAAAATTATGAAAATAAATATAAAAGCAACCAATCTAGAACTGACAGAAGCGATTAGAGAATATGCAGAAAAGAAGGTCTCTTCATTAGAAAAATATTTTCAAGAATCTGCAGATGATGCTGTTGCATATGTTGAAGTGGCAAAGACCACTATGCACCATAAACAGGGAGACTTTTTTAAAGCTGAAGTTGATATAAATTTCCATGGCCAAAAATATTTTGCAGTTTGCGAAAAAGCAGATCTATATGCGTCTATTGATGAAGCAAGAGAACAAATAGAGCGACAACTAACAGCAAAAAAAGACAAAGGCGACACAATGTTCCGTCGAGGAGCTCGAAGTATCAAAAAAATGATGAAGGGATTGTCAGATAGAAATCCTTTTACTTCAAAATATTAAAGAAAAAGAAGTGGTAAAGAAGACTCCAAAGTATATTCATGCAAAAGTCTCTGCGGGCGCCCGCAGAGACTTTTTAGAAGAGACAAAGCCGGGGTATTTTATTATTTCTGTTCGCGAAAAGGCCGAAAGGGGAGAAGCGAACGCTAGAGTCGTTACAATTTTAAAGTCTCATTTGAAGGCAAAAAATGTTCGGATAATAAATGGATACAATTCTCCCTCCAAGCTTCTAGAGATTCTCTGAATAGGGGATTTCTTTTCCACCTTCAGGAATTACTTTCTTTATTTCAAACTTTGAATTTTCAAAAGTAGCTTCAGTTATGACGAATCTTTTTCCATTCTTAAAAAAGAAAGTTCGAGGCCAAGGTGTATAGGCACGATATTTTCTCCACATCATTTCTTCTGTGTCGGCGTCTGTTATTTCTCCGTCAGATTTCTTTATTCTTTTAGAGAAGGTTGCGAGAGTGTTATCCTGTGGCTTTTTTTCTGATTTTCCTTCAGATATATTTTTTATTGTTTGAATTAAAAGAGAGGAACCTATTTCTGATAGAGAGTTAAAAAGACTTTCTTTTGTGTCGTCATTTTTTATTTCAATTTTTTCTTCACTTAAAACATCTCCCGCGTCTAATTCAAAGACCATTTGCTGGATTGCAACTCCCGTCTCAGTGTCGCCAGAGAGAATTGTGGCTTCTACTGGTGTTGCCCCTCGGTGACGAGGAAGAAGTGAAAAGTGAACATTTATAGTTCCATATTTAGGTGCGTTTATTAATTCTTCAGGTAGGATTTTCCCATAAGCAATGACAACTGATAAATCTATATCTTTCTCCTTAAATTCAGAAATAAACTCAGCCGTTATTTTTTCTGGAGTTAGAACTTCTATTTTATTTTCTTCTGCCCATTTTTTTACCGGAGTTGGAGTTATGGTTTGTTTTCGTCCGACTGGCTTATCAGGATTTGTTATAACCAAAGAAGGACAAAAAGATTCTTCTTTCATTTTTTCCAAAAAAGATAAACACAAGTGAGGTGAGCCAAAAAAAGCTATTTTCATATTATTCTGTGAGTCCGTGTTCTTCTAGGGTTTTTGTGTCTTTGCACTTGTCGATAAATAGAATTCCATCAAGATGCTCTATTTCGTGTTGGAAGATGTGAGCGAGGATTCCGCCTGCACCCCGAGTGAATTTCTCACCCTTTTCATTATAGGCTTCTACTGTTACTTGAGTTGCTCTTTTTACATGTCCCCAAAGCGGTCGAACAGAAAGACAGCCCTCAAACATTAGTTTTTCTTGTTTTGATTTTTTTGTTATTTTTGGGTTGATATATACAAGTCCTTCATTTTTTTCAACACCAGTTTCTCCAAAAAAGTTTCCATATATTCTATCTGACAGAACAAAGATTCGAACAGACTCTCCAATCTGAGGAGCTGCAATTGCCACCCCGTCGCCCTCTTTTTTAAGAGCGCTTTTCATGTCTTTTATTACCTTCTTTATTTTGTCACTGTTTATTTCAGACAAAGGAACCTCCTTGGCCTTTTTCCGCAGAACAGGATCTTCTTTTTGAACAATTTTTGTTGGCATTTTTACAAATGTTTTATGTAATCAGCTAGTCTGTCTATTTTTACAGTTTGTTGAGAGCGAGTTTTCATATCTCGAACGATTACAGATTTTTCGATTGATTCTTTTTGACCGAAAATTATAACAAAAGGAATTTCCAACTTTTCAGCAATCGCTAGTTGTTGTGACAGAGAGTCTTTTGAAAGAGATTGCAGAACAGGAACATGTGCCTTTCTTAGAGTTTCAAGTATGTTTAGACTTTTTAGCTTTGCGTCAGATCCGATTTGAATAAAGTATATTTTTGGTTTCTTCATTATTCTTGGGGCAAGTTTTTTGTACCAAGGAGCCATGATTATTCTGTCTACTCCGATTGATCCTCCAACCGCTGGAACGTCTTTTTTGCCACCGAGTTGTTTTGCAAGGTAGTCGTATCTTCCTCCTCCGGCGAGAGCCATTGAAGAACCGTCTTCTGATTCCTCCATTATTTCGAAAACAGTGTGAGTGTAATAAGAAAGACCTCGAACAAGATTTTTATTTATTCGGTAAGGTATACCTAATTCTTCAAGATATTCAAGCACTTCTTTGAAGTGTCTTTTTCCAGATGGGCTAAGGTATGAAATAGAGTCTGGCGCGCCTTCGTTTATTTCTTTTGTCTTCTCGTCTTTTGAGTCGAGTATTCGAATCGGGTTTGTTTTCAATCTTTCACGATCAACTGGAGGCAGGGAATTAATGTGCTTTTTGTAGTAGTTTGTTAACTCTCTTATGTAAGCAGGGCGTGATTCTTTGTCTCCGATTGAGTTGATATCAACAACAAGGTTTTCCGCTCCCGCTTCTTCAAAAATACTGTAAAGAGTTTTTATAACCAAAGCATCGTTTATGCTTTTTTCAGATCCCAAAACATCAACATCGAATTGGTAGAATTGTCGGTATCGTCCCTTTTGAGGATTGTCGTGACGGAAAACTGGACCGTAGTGATAAAGCATAACTGGTTGTGGCTCTGATTGCATTCCTTGTTCTATATAAGCACGCATGGTTCCAGCTGTGTGTTCTGGTCTCATTGCAAGGTGATCACCTCCCTTTGTTTTTAGGGTGTACATTTCTTTATCGACAATATCTGTTCCTTCTCCGATTGTTGTTGTGTAGGTATGCTCGTGTTCTAGGATTGGAGTTTCAATCGGTTTGAATCCAAAGTACATAGAAACTTCTTGTGCTTTTTCAAAAAATCCTTGAAATTCATAATATTCAGCGTCACGAATGTCCCTCATTCCCTTTGGTGCAGAGATTGAGTCGTTGTTCTTTTTTGGTGTTTGTTTTTGTGTCATATTTTTATTTAGTAACTAAAAAATCCAGGGAATATTCCAAATTCTTCGAATGGTAGGACTCTAACTAGCGCCCTTCCGACAATAAAATCTTCTTCAAGCGGACCCCAGCTTCTTGAGTCAGAGCTGGCAGGGCGATTGTCTCCCATTACAAAGTATTCGTTCTCTTTTAATTCAACGCTCATGTCTCGTCCGTCATCTACAACCGCAGAAACATATGGTTCTTCTAGCTCTGTTCCATCAGGATTTTCTTCATTTTTAATTGTCACAACCCCTTTTTCTATATTTATAGTTTCTCCCGGAAGACCAATCACTCTCTTTATGTAGAAAACGGAAGGATTATGGGGAAATCTGAAAACTATAACTTCTCCTCTTTTTGGTTCATCGAGTCTGTAGCTTATTTCGTCAACGATTAGATATTCACTGTCATGAAATGTTGGAACCATAGATGTTCCAGAGACGATGAATGGTTGTGCAATAAAAAGTCTGATAGGTAAAACAATGATCACCGCAAGCAAAACAACTCTAACTAGTTCCCATAGAGAATTTTTCTTGTTCTCATTTTCTTGGGTTTTTACAAAAGATTCTTCTCTTCTTATTTCTTCGTTCATTATTCATGTATTCTACCGCACGAAAGGGATTGACACAAAACAATATTTTGTGTTCTAGTCAAAAATCAATATTTGATGTATAATGCAAAAATGTTTTATATCTTCGGACTAGGAAATCCAGGAAAAGAATATGAAAATACCAAGCACAATGCTGGTAGAATGGCGCTCATCTCTATTGCTAAGAAGAACAAGTTTAGCGAGTGGGAAGAGAGCAAAAAGGCTTTTGCCACAATTTCTTCTGGCGTTATAGAAGGAAAGAAAGTTACTTTTGTTTTGCCAAATACTTTCATGAATAAATCAGGAACAAGTGTGAAGTATTTCGTCAAAACAGCTAAAGACCGAGAAAAAATTCTCGTAGCTTATGACGATTTAGATATTCCGATTGGGAAAATCAAGATGTCTACGAACAGAAGTTCTGGTGGACACAATGGGCTTGATTCAGTTATTAAAAATCTAAAGAGTGAGAATTTTGGACGAATCAGAATTGGGATTTCAAAAGAAAAAAAGAAAGGTGGAGTAATCCGCCCGGATGGATCAAAATTGAAAGATGTTTTGGTTGAAAAAAACTTTTCTATGTCTGAGGCAGTAGAGTTCAAAAAGTCAGTGAAGAAAATAGAAGAAGCAATAGGTCTTTTTGCCCAAAAAGGTTTCGAAATTGCAATGAATAAAGCTAATACAAATTAATTAAATTATGAAAAAAGAAAATTATATTTTTGGAAAACATCCGGTACTGGATTTACTTAAAAGAGAGCCTTCTCGAATAAAGAAGCTTTTTGTCAAAGACGGAAGCGAGCTTCTGGAAGACAGAAACTTTCTTCGTGACACCAGTCGGGCAAAAATTAGAATTACAACAGCTGACAACTCTTTCTTCAATAGAATGATAAGAGACGGAAACCACCAAGGAATTGTGGCTATTTGTGAAGAAAAGAAATTACTCAGTCTTACAGAATACTTTACTCTCGTGGATGGAAAAGAAGACGCTCTAGTTGTATTGCTTGATGAGATTCAAGATACTCACAACTTCGGTGCAATAATCAGAAACTGTGCAGCTTTTGGTGCGGATGTTATTGTGGCGGATCGTCGTCAGGCTCCTGTAGACGGAAATGTTTACAAAACTTCAGCTGGAACAGTTGATCTTGTTAACATTGTTTCTGTTTCAAATATAAATGAAGCAATCAGAAAACTAAAAGAAGAAAAGTTTTGGGTTTATGGGCTGGATGGTGAAGCCAAAGAAGTTCTGGACGGAAAAGACATGAAAGGGGAGAGAAGTGCGATTGTTGTTGGAGGAGAAGGAGCGGGCATGAGACAAGAAACAAAGAAACTTTGTGATAAATTGATTTCTATTCCAATGGAAAAGGATGTTGAATCCTTGAATGCTTCTGTGTCTGTGGCGATAACGCTTTATGAAATTAGGAGGTAGATTTTTTAGCAAACCCCCACACCACTCAGATTGATATGGGGGTAAATAAAAAACCCGGAATTCCGGGTTTTTTTCTTTCTAAATTTTAATTTTTTAGAAGAGATCAAGAATGTTCTCTATTTGGGGAATAATTTGGTCCCAATCCACTTCTTCTACTGCATCGATTTCAATTCTTCCTTCTTCGTCGAACTGAAGTGTGTAAATTTCTTCTATTTCAAGAAGTTTTTCTGCAATTTCTTTCGCTCCTTTTGGGGCGGTCCCAAGGTTGCCTCGGGTTATTTCAGTTATTTCTCCAACAAACTTTTTATTGGTTGAAATTAATAAAATACTTGGGTTCGGTGCTATCTGCATTCTGTAGTTCATAGTGGTACATTTTCTGTAACTATACTATATATCACCAAATTGTCAATAATAAGAAAAATATAAAATAAAAACCCCGGTGTTATCCGGGGATATTTTTATGTGTGAGAAACTGCACTTCCACAATTTTCACATTCGTATATTTTTTCACAGGATCCTTGTCCTGGGTTTGCTCCAACGTATTTCATTGGCCCCCCAGCACTTAAAACATATTTGATATTCTCTTCCTTTTGATCTTTTGATTGTCTCTCCGCAGCCGTCACAGGTTTTTGACACAAGGGCTTTTTGGCCGTATTCACTTGATCCACCTTCAAATCTTATACGGTAGTTGGGATCTTTTTCCCAGTTCGAAGTTGTATTGTCATGAGGGCAATTTCTCCTTATTTCGGCAACCTTGTCATCAAGTCTTACTTTTACTGCAGTCATTTTAAGAGTCAAGGCCCTCAATTGTTCAGAAAGTTCTGACACAAGGGAATCTTCTGTTAGAAGTGGATAGTTGTAGTCAACTTCTTCTTTGTTTGTTTTTTCAATTATAGTAGGCATAGAACTAATTTTTCCTCACTCTACTCTTTTTATTAATTGTGTCAATAAAACAAAAAACCACCCGACTTCTCGGGTGGTTTTTGTGAGTTACTTACTTTATTTTGCAGTTTCGTCTATAAGGAAAGTAAGAGTCATTTTGTGTTCCTTTGGATCAAATAGAGTGATTTGGAAAGGATAAGTTTTTCCTAACTCTAGAGTTTGATGAAGTTTGTCATCAGAACCAAAGAGTGAGTTGTGAACTAGTCCCGCCACACCTTGTTTGATAGAAACTAGAGCTCCGTGTTTGTTGTATTTTATAACAACACCTTTCACGATATCTCCTTTTTGAAGTTTACCTTCGAATTCTTTCCAAGGGTTTTCTTTTAGTGCTTTGATTGAAAGAGAGATTTTTCCGTCTTTTATATCAATCACTTTAGCTTTAACCTTGTCTCCCATTTTGTATAGGCTTCGAGGATCTTCAACTAGACCCCAGTCGAGTTCTGAAATGTGAACAAGTCCTTCAAGGCCGTCTTCAACTTTCAAGAATACTCCGAAGTCAACAAGTCCTGAGATTTCACAATCAAGTTCTTGTCCGAGGTGGTATTTTTCAAGAACCTCTTTCTTAGAATCTGGATCAGAATCTTTTTCTGAGAAGATTAGTTTTCCTTCTTTTGGATTTGCTGAAATGATTATCACTTCAAGCTTTGTTCCAATAAGTTTCTTCAATTCTTTCAAGATCTTGTCTTTGTCAGAATCTTCTACTCGTGGGTAGTGCTCAGGTTTAAGCTGAGAAGCTGGAAGAAATCCTTGGATTCCTTGCCACTCAAGAATAAGTCCTCCTTTGTTTGCTTCCTTAACTGGAAGAGAAACGAGTTCTTTGTCCTTGATTATTCTGTCAGCCTCGCTCCACATTAGAGCTTGTTTGGCTTCTTTTAGAGAAAGTTCTACATAACCTTCCTCGTTTTCAGCTTCAACAACCTTGGCCTTGATTGTGTCTCCGATATTTATCTTTTTGATAATATCTCGAGCGTTTATAAATTCTTTTCCGAAGATGACTCCAGTTCCGTGAGGTCGTAGGTCAATGAAAACTCTAGAAGGAGTAATTGCAATAACTGTTCCTTCTATGATTTCTTCTTCTCTTGGTCTGTCTGGTAGAGAGAGAACCAAGTCTTTCATGATTTTGTTATCTGTTTCCATTTAAAATAAAAAACCGCTTTCGCGGGATGTAATAGTCCGGGTTCCGAGCCCTAATTTCGTAAAGGAGGCGAGCTCATGAGGTTATCCGAACTATCCGCTGATAACTTTCCAAGAATACCAGACTTTGGTCCACTTTGCAAGGTAGGAAAAAAGTCTTGAATTTGGTATAATAAACCATATGATACTTCATTATTATGGAGCGCAGTTTTTGAAAGTCGTTCATGGAGATACGACTTTGGCTATAAATCCTCCCAAAAAAGAGGCGAAACTTGACCTACCGAAATTCGGCGCAAATGTCGTTATTTCTTCAAATTTTGATGAAAAATATTCTGGTGGTGAGGAGATGTCTTTCGGAGAAACTATTCCATTTGTTATAGAAAACCCTGGAGAGTTTGAGGTTTCTTCAATTTTAATAAAAGGAGTTTCAACTGAAGTTGAAACAAAAAAAGGAAAAGAACTAAACAATATATTTTTGGTGGAATGGGAAGAAATGAAGATTGCAGTTCTCGGTCTTTCTTCAAAAAATCTAAGTGATTCAGCGAAAGATTTAGTTTTAGGGGCACATATTTTAATCATTTCTCTTCGAGATGATGTCACGACTCCAAAAGAAGCGGCCAAGCTCGTTACAATGATGGAGCCACACATCGTGATCCCGATAGAATACACAAAGGAAAGCCTGTCTGCATTTTTGAAGGAATACGGAGATGACGCAAAAGAAACAGTGGAGAAGCTTCAAGTAAAAAGAAAAGATCTTGAATCTAGAGATGGAGATGTCATAATTATAAAATCATAAAAGTATGGAACATCACATAAAAAGGCTAAGAAGTTATGATCCCGAGAAAAAAGAGAACATTCTGATTGGGGTCACAAGTTTTTTTGCAGTCTTCCTTATGGCGATAATGGTTTTGCTTGTTGGACACAGAATTGATTCTTTTAAGAAAATGGAAAAAAACCCACAAGCTAACATTGTTCAGGGATTGTCAGAGAGTGTTAGTGCCGGAGTAAATATAAACAACTAATATGGCGAAAAAAACTGGAAAAGAAAATAAAGATAACGATGTTCCTGTAGTTCACACAGGTAGAGTTATTTCAGTTCCGATTACAAAGGAAATGAAAGATTCATACATTAGTTACGCGATGAGTGTTATTACTTCTCGTGCTCTTCCTGATGTTCGTGATGGACTTAAACCAGTTCACCGAAGAATTTTATACGCAATGCATGAAATGGGACTTAACTCTTCTGCCCGAACCAAGAAAAGCGCGGCGGTAGTGGGAGACGTGCTCGGAAAATATCACCCACACGGAGATACTTCTGTTTATGATGCCATGGTTCAAATGGCTCAAGATTTCTCAACTAGATATCCTCTAGTTATTGGACAAGGAAACTTTGGAACAATCGACGGAGACAATGCTGCTGCGATGCGTTATACGGAAGCTAAGATGTCCAAAATTGCCGGAGAGATGATGCGTGATCTAGAAAAGGAAACTGTTGATTGGAGAGGAAACTATGACCAAACAAGAAAAGAACCATCTGTTCTTCCTGCTGCGGTGCCAAACCTGCTATTGAATGGAACTCTTGGAATTGCTGTGGGAATGGCGACCAAGATCCCTCCTCACAACCTAACTGAAGTAGTGGATGCAACTTTGCATTTGATTGAGAATGAAGACGCCACAACTGAAGACCTTCTTCAGTTTATAAAAGGACCAGATTTCCCAACTGGCGGACTTGTATATGTAGACAAAGAAATTGTTCACACTTATGGAACAGGAAGAGGTCCAGTTATTATTCGTGGAGAAGCCGAGATTGTAGAACAAAAAACTGGAGTTGCCCAAATCATAATCACTTCAATTCCTTATCAGGTTGTTAAGGCAAAAATGATTTCTAGAATTGCAGAATTGGTTCATGAGAAAAAACTTGAAGGGGTGAAAGACATCAGAGACCTGTCTACAAAGGATATTCGAATTGCGATTGATCTAAAAACAGGAGTTCACCCTCAAAAGGTTTTGAATTATCTTTATAAACATACAGACCTAGAAACCGCTTTTCACTACAACATTGTTGCTCTATCTGAAGGTGTGCCACAAACACTATCTCTAACATCTCTTCTTTCAGAATTTATTTCTCACAGAAAGGTGGTGATCACAAGAAGAACTCAGTTTGAACTTAAAGAGGCTAAAGCTCGAGAGCACATATTGCTCGGACTTAAGAAAGCTCTAGACCATATTGATAAAGTTATTTCTACAATCAGAGGATCAAAAGACTCACTAGAAGCAAAATTCAATCTTATAAAAGAATTCAAATTTACAGAGATTCAAGCAACCGCTATTTTGGAAATGCGTTTGCAGAAACTCGCGGGACTTGAGAGAAAACAAGTTGAGAATGAATTGAAAGAAAAACAAGAACTTATTGCTCGTCTCGAAGAACTTCTAAAGAGTGAGAAGAAAATCTTGAAAGTTGTTTCTGATGAATTGAAAGAAATAAGAGACAAATACGGAGATGAAAGAAGAACCAAGGTTATCCGTGGTGGAGTAAAAACAATTTCTGTAGAGGACTTAATTCCTGAAAAAGAATCAGTCCTTGTATTTACAAAGGGAGGTTATGTAAAACGAACTGACCCAAGCGAATACAGAAGTCAAAAAAGAGGAGGAGTTGGAGTTATCGATCTTGAAACAAAAGAAGAAGATTTTGTAACAATGCTTCTAACTGCAAATACTCATGATGATTTGCTATTTTTCACCAATCTCGGAAGAGCTTATCAAATAAAAATGTTTGATATTCCAGAAGGAAAGCGTGCCACAAAAGGAAAATCAATTATGAACTTCCTGTCTCTTCCTAGTGAAGAAAGCATTACTTCAATTCTTTCAATTAAAAAAGACATGAAGAATAAAGATGGAGCGATGCTAATTCTCACAACTAAAAATGGAACAACCAAGAAGATGTCTTATGAGAGCTTCAAGGATGTTCGTCGAAGTGGAATAATCGCTATTAAACTAGACAAAAATGACGAGCTTGTTAATGCAAACATCGTAGAAAAAGGGGACAGTGTTCTGCTTGTTTCCAAAAAAGGACAATCAATTCGTTTTGACGAAGGAGATGTTAGAGAGATGGGACGCACAGCTGGAGGAGTTAGAGGATTTAAGATTGCAGGAACCGATCAGATCGTTGGTGCGGGAATAATCAAAAAAGGAGATAAGGAGGCAAAAATTCTTGTAATGAGTGAGCTTGGATTTGGAAAAATGACACCCGTTGATGAATATAAAATTCAAAAGCGAGGAGGTTCTGGAATAAAGACTGCTAATGTTACTGCAAAAACTGGTCCAGTTATGGTTGCGGGACTTGTAAAAGATGAAGTTGAGCTTATTGCCATGTCTAAAAAAGGCCAAGTTATAAGAACAGAACTCTCTTCTGTTCCGGTTCTCGGAAGATCTACTCAAGGGGTTAGAATTATGAAATTGAGAGAGTCTGACACAATAGCCTCTGTGTCACTACTTTAAAACCTTTGCTTAAAATTAAATATAATCTGATATAATTTAAGAATGTTTTTATTTTCAGATTTTCTATCAAAAATACCTCTTCATGAAGGAATGAAAGTTGCTGACTTTGGTTCTGGAAGTGCTCTTATGACTGTCGAGGTGGCGCGTGCCGTTGCTCCGACTGGCCGAGTCTATGCTGTAGAAGTTCAAAAAGATTTAATCGGTAGAATTAAAAAAGAAGCCGAAAGTGCGCGAGTCGGTTCTATTGTTGAACCAATTTGGGGGAATGTTGAAAATCTTGGAGGGACTAAGATAAAAGATGAGATTTGTGATGCGGTACTAATCTGCAACACATTTTTTATGTTGGAAGACAAAAAGGGGGCAATAAAAGAATCTGCTCGAGTTTTGAAGAAAGGAGGTTTCATTTTTCTGCTCGAGTGGGAAGCTAGGCCCGTTAATGCAATAAAAAGAGAACAGGCCAGGTCTTACTTTGCTGGTAGCCCTTTTGAGGAGGTTAATTTCTTTGATTTAGGCGACTCGAATTATGTGTTAGTATTAAGAAAGAAATAAATAAACTATGGCTCAAAGATTTTCTCCAATTCAACTCGGCGTAATAATATTTTTTGCAGTTTTTATCGCTCTTGGTCTTATCTTTTTCTCTGGAAAAGGTGGGGTTAGCAACAATAAACAGAAAGGCGTAAAAATAACAGTCTGGGGAAGTGAAAGTTCTGAAATAATGAATGAAGTTTTTGATAATTTAGAATTTACCGATCAAGATATAACCATCAAATATGTAGAGAAAGATAGTGCTGATTTTGTTCAAGACATAGTCGAAGCTATCGCTCGTGGTGGTGCGCCAGATGTTATTTTAGTTGATGACACAAACATTTGGAGTTTGAAAGATTTGATTTCTCCGACACTTTATGACTCTTATCCCGAAAGAACTTTTCGAGACGCTTTTGCTGATGCGGGAACAATATTTTTGTCAGATAAGGGAACATTGGCTTTTCCTGTAACTATTGATCCTTTTGTTATGTATTGGAACAAAACTATTTTTGCAGAAAAAACATTACCGCTTCCACCTGTCACTTGGGATGAGTTGGTAGAAATTACTCCTTTGCTTACTTCTGAAACAGCCTCTGGAGCTATTACCGCTTCCGCTGTACCTTTTGGAGTATTTGAGAACACTAGTTATCCGAAGACTGTTTTGGCGCTACTTTCTTCTCAGGCAGGAGGAATGATAACTTCTTACGATAGAGAAAATGACGAACTAGAAAGTGGTGTAGGGTCTTCAAATCAAAAGGGAAGAGAGTCTTTAATAGATGCAATAAATTATTTTACAGCATTCTCCAATCCTTCACTTGAAATTTTTACTTGGAATAAATCTATTGCTTATGATGAAAATGAATTTCTTTCTGGAAGACTTGCAATTTATTTCGGATATTCCAGTGAGGCAGAGTTTCTTCGGAAGAAGAATCCAAATTTAAATTTTGACGTAGCTTTAGTTCCTCGACCAGAAGGGACAACCGCTTCTTACACCGTTGGTAGAATAAAAGGCTTGGCTATAATGAAAAACTCAGCAAACAAGGAAGCGTCTCTTTCTGTCATAACAGAATTTTTGAAGGATGAAAATCTGATGTCTTATTCGACACTGTCGGGATTAGCTCCTGCAAAGAGAAGTCTTTTGAAGGTAAAACCAGAAGACCCTTATTTATCAAGATTTTGGAGTGCAGCTCTACTTTCTCGGACTTGGATAGACCCAGACAAAGACGCGACATATAGAATCTTTGCTGAAGGTATAAGCGGTGTTACAAACGGGTTTTATGATGCATCCGGAGCGGTGTCAGAAATATCAGATAAGATTGATTCGTTGGTAAAATAATGTTTATGAAAAAAATACTTTTAATTATATTTTCTTTAATAGTTCTAATTTTCCCGCTGGCATCTTCAGCTGCAGATTACGGTCTTATTCCGTGTAATGGAAACGCAGGAGACCCTTGTAGCTTCGAAGATGTAGTACTTCTTGTTGATAATGTTATTGATTTTCTGATTTTTACTTTAGCTATTCCTATTGCGACTATAATAATCATGTACGCTGGCTGGATATTTCTAACCAAAGGGGCAAGTCCTGATGCAATAAAGAAGGCCAAGGGAATGATGTGGAATGTTTTAATAGGTCTCTCTATTGCCCTAGCTGCTTGGCTTATTGTGGAGTTTGTTCTCGAGGCCTTGGGTTGTGATTCGTGTACTCAGTTTTTAGGCTAATTTTATTTGTGATAATATTAAATTAATGAAAAAAACACTAAAATTATTTTCTGCTTTAGCCTTCGGAATGTTTCTAGCCTTTAGCCCAGTTATGGCCGCCGAAGGGGACGGTTACACTCTTGATGTAAAGCTCGAAAACCCTATCGCAGGAACTGCCGATGATGTTCCAGAAGTGATAACTCTTATAATTGATATCATTACACTTATCGCAATACCTGTTCTGACAATTGTTTTCATCTACTCAGGATTTTTGTTTGTTACAGCAATGGGGGATAAAACAAAACTGACAAACGCCAAAAGTATGTTTTTAGGTGCGGTACTCGGAACTGCTCTAATTCTCGGTGCAAACGCCATCGCCGAAGCATTACAAGGAACCATAGACGCACTTTAAATATTGAGATGAAAAATATACTCCTACTTATTATTTTACTTGTAACTCCAGCATTTTCTTTCGCGGGAACAGATACTTGGGGTTTTACTACTTCACAAAAAGACGGGATTATACTTCAAACTGACGGATCAGGTTCTGGTATAGATACAAACATAAATGTCTTAAGCGGAGACAACGACATAGATCCTTTTACGGTTGGCCAAGGTGGAGGAAGTGGATCCTTTTCTAGTGGGCTCGGAAATTGTCCCGATAAACCAGCCGGATCTGTGGCTAATGTTTTTAATTTTGCGACTTGTTTGATTTCAAAAAGTTTAATTCCTCTCGTTATTGCCATTGCCTTCGTATTCTTTGTTTGGAATGCAATAAGTTATCTTAACAATCCAGCAAAATCAGAAAAGAGAGCAGAAGCTGCAGAGTATATGCTCTGGAGTGTTATAGCTTTCACTGTCATGGTTACTATATTTGGAATTGTGGGAATAATTCTAAATACAATAAACGGAATATAGTATTCCACAGGTCCTGTTTACAGGGGACTTTTGATGCTATAATTGATTTATTAGAAGTTATAAACTTTATATTAATTAGATGAAAAAATTACTTCCATTTGGAATAATCGCTGGATTTATGCCAGTTTTTGTATTTGCCGCTGATGACATTCAAGGTGTCCTTGAAACACTCGGAGGATTTATTAACGACCTTATCCCATTCCTTCTTGCCCTAGGATTCCTATTCTTCGTTTATCAGATGATTATGCTTTTTATTGCAAAAGATGATGATGCAAAGAAAGCTGCAAAAGACAAAGTTCTTCTTGCTGTCGGAATTTTCGCAGGAATACTATGTCTATGGGGACTTGTAGGAATACTTGCTGGTACTTTTGATCTTGATCAAGGACAATCAATTACAGATGATGAAATTCCAGACTTTGAAATCGATTTCGAATAAAGTTCTGATTGTAGTAGGAGCGGTGGCGTCACCGCTCTTTCTGTATGCCGCGGATGGGGATAATGATGCTGTTTTGCAACCAATAAGAGATTTTATTGGAAAGCTTGGGGCTCTTATTATAAACCCCGTTATCTACTTCATGTTTGCAGTTGCACTACTTGTGTTTATGTGGGGAGTTTTCCAATACATAAAAGACTGGGAATCAGCTGACGCAAAGAAGAACGGACAGCAACATATGATGTGGGGTATTATCGGATTTGTGATAATGCTGGCGGTTTATACAATAATCAGAATTGTTGGAAATACTGTTGGTTATGATGGAGACTTGCCTACTTAAATAGGGAAGAGTAAAGAAAAGAAAAACGCCCCGTATTCTCGGGGCGTTTTGAATTCAATTTTTAGAAATAGAAAAGGTGCACTTTTGAGGGTGCACCTATTTTTTAGAATCCGTTGACAATTACGTAGAATATCAGCGACACTCCCACAAACCAAATTGCGGGCTGTCCGACATAATACAGGAACCCATTAAACAGGTTCCGTTTTTGCCAAGGATCCTTTGTCTTGAATTTCGGAGCGATGATATCATCCTCCTGATTTTTGGTTTTTTTCTTTGAATCTTTATTTCTAAAGAAGAAAAAGTTTGCCAAAATTATCAGTCCCATGATCACCCCAAAAATAATCCATACAATTAAGCTCATCTCTTTTTAATTTTTTTGTTTTATTTGTTTGGTTTTTTTCGGAGGTGTGTTTCCACCTCCTTTGTTGCCCCCACCGCCTCCGATGGGTTTTACAAACTGAAGGTTACTTTTGGCGTCACTTCCAAAGTTGATGGAAATGGCCTCTCCTTGGAAATTAGAAATTCCCTCATTGAATTGGTTCATTGCGAATCCCATTTCTCCGAGTTGTTTCTTTCTTTTATTAAGGATTTTGTTTGTGGCCCCACCTTTTGCTTTAATAACCGTAGCGTCTGCGTTACCCTTTACCGTTGTTGCCTTTGCTTCGTGAATCGCTGCGTCGGCTAGAGCCTCTGCATTCATGACAGTTATTCTGGCATCAAGTCGGGCAGTTTCTACACCGGCCAGCTTTTCGTATAGTTGTTGACCGATAGCACCTGCAAGTTCGAAAGAGATAATCATCTCTTGAACAATAGTAAACCCTAGCTCTTCTTTTATACGAGAATGAGATTCCTTGATAACTTCTTTTATTCTTTCGAAGGTCTTCTTCCTTTTGAGAATATTTGCGTTTCCTTGATTTCCCTCTGTTTGGGTCATGAAGTCGAAGGTTAATTCTTCCAGTGCCAGTTTGACTACTGCATCTTGCAAAATATTTTGTATTCTTGCAAAAGGTTCATCTACTTTAAAAACTGGTTTTTTAACATTCTCGAAAAATCCAGGGACTCCTATTATCAGATCAACCCGAAGTCCGTCCATGTCTTCTATGCTATTTAAAACTACTGCATAGTTGGCAGTCTTCGTGTAAATATAAGGAGTTTCTTCTTTTACTCGAGGAATCAAATCAAATGTCTTGTCTTTTTGCTCGTACTCGAGCCAAGACATTTTCTTTTTGAGTATTTTTACACCACCGATTCTACCTAGGTTGGGAAGAAAATAAATTCCTGAACCAAAAATACCAGGTCCATTCATTATCCCAGTTTTTTTACTAGGAGCTTCTTTCATGTCTCCATTTCTGAGAATCTTTCTACCTTCTGATGTAAAAATAGGTTTTTTGGGCACACTGTCGCCTGATACCGCCCAGATGGCTTCATTTTCTCTGGCCTTTACAACAAACCAGTTCTTGTTGTTTGCATCCCAGAGTATAAATCTCCAGAATGTTATTGTGAGGGCAGGGAACACAAGGGCAAATGGCCCCAAATTAAATCCGGCAAGAAATAGCCAGATTGCTACTGTTATGACTACTAGCCACACAATAGCTTTGTTTATCGAATTTATCATTTTCAAATAGCTTTTTTGTTATTATACCATAGTTAATGGGTGTTTGTCAAAGGTTAAAACCCTTGTTTTTTAAGGCTAGAACGGGCTATAATCGAGCTCGTTAGTCTCATTTCAGTCAATTTCGCGCCCATAGCTCAGCTGGTAGAGCAGTCGCCTCTTAAGCGAACGGTCCTAGGTTCAACTCCTAGTGGGCGCACCACACAAGATAAAAGAGATAAAACATCTCTTTTATCTTGTAAATAAAGATTATTTTCTGGTTCAAAATTATTTTATTTAAAGAGAAGGATATAGGGTAAATTTTCTATTTAGATAAAAATATTGTATTATTTTCCCAATTGGTAAAACAGTAGTTTAAATAAGTAAAACCGTATGCATAGACTAAAAGAAAAAGGTGGTAATAAAATAGCTACTCAAGCCATTATTTTTCGAGACGGAAAAGTTCTGTGTGGGCTAAGGAATTATACTAAAGATAAATATAAGGTTATATCAGTTTGGACCTGTCCTGGTGGAAGATGTGACGATGGAGAAACCATAGAACAAGCTTTACAAAGAGAAACCGAAGAAGAGGTAGGACTTAACGATTTAAAAATAGAAAAATTTTTAGGAGAAGTTAGCGGAGTCTATAAAGATGACAAGGTTTTGGTTTATCGTTGTTCAAGTAACCAAGAGCCTCGTCTTATGGAACCAGAAAAATTTACTGAATGGAAGTGGTTTAATCCAGAAGAAATACCAGAGAATTATATAAATGAAGAAGTTAAAAGACTTATCAAGCTTGAGAATATGATCACTTTGGCAATTTCAAGAATGTCTTCTGCTTACACTTCTTACTTATTATGGAAGTGGATAGAATCTGCAAGAAATACAAATGAAGCTGGTGTTGAGAGGGCAGATCATTTCGTGTCTGTTATAAGCAAGTATGGTTTTGTTTTTAATAGTATTCTTAGGGGATGTTTCTATGTTTTTGTAATCGATCTATGTTTGTTTTTTGACAAACAAGATCCATCACTTAATCTAAAAAAGATTATTAAATTACTAGAGCCCTCTGAAGAACAATTAAAAGAAATTAATGAAATTATTGATTCTCAACAAACAAATATAGAATATCTTAAAGATATTAGGGATAAGACTGTGGCTCATCTTGATTTAGATGTAGATAGAAATGGACTCAATAGAATTATTTTTAAAGACACAGAAGAGTTGTTTGATGCTGTCCAAAAGATATTAAATCTTGTTACAAAGACTTTCAATCGTTCTTCTTGGCTATGGGATACGGTTGAAGATGAGGCCAGACATAAAATGTCTTGGCTTATAGAGAATTTAGAAAGAGGGGAAATAAAAAGATTAGAAGATATATAGGAAAAATATTATTTAAATAATAAGTAGGTTTTCTATTTACTCACTTTTATCCTCAAGTATCTCTTTTAACTCCAAAAGGTCGTTTTTAAGGCTTTTTGTATTAAGTTCAGCCTCAGAAAATGCCCCACCGTTCGTAATCTTGTTTGTCGGGGGCACAAATTGTTATAAATAACAATTACATATAAAAAAATATCATCCCTGGTGGAATGATATTGTGTAGTCTGTGTAATTAAGCCTTAGATATTTGGAACCAAATTCTTGAGTAAAGTTTTCCTGAGTTCTCTTTGCAGAGTGTTCAGATGACTGCTCCAGAATTCCATACGATCATTGCTAATCATAGGAATGCTTTGCACTACAACGGCGATAAATTTCGCAGTTTGTTGGTGAAAGGTTTCGTCTCCAATTTTTGTTATCTTAAAGGATAATCTTCCCTTATAAAGTTCATCGTCATTATCAATAACGGTGAAAGATGATTCTAACATTGTCTTTAAAACAATCTGCAGGTCTTTTGGATGTTCAATCCAAAGTTGCATGTGTTCAGTTGAAATGTCAGTTGGGAGAGTTTGCACAACAGCACTTATGAAAGTAGCTGTCAGCGGATGAAAAGTTTTCTGTTTCATAACAGTTTTTTCTTTTATTTAAATGTACAAGAATTCTCGGAAACTGCCGAGGCAGGGACATAAACAGAATGTATACGTCTATAGTTATTATATCACATAAAAGGTTGCTTTGTCAAGTTGTTAGAATAAGCTTTAATTTACTCACTTTTATCCTCAAGTATGTCCTTTAATTCCATAAGTTCATTTTTCAGGCTTCCTGGGCTAGAATTACCTTCATAAATTGCCCCAGCGTTCGTAATGTTGTTTGTCGGGGGCACAATCAAAAAACCTAAGACAATGTCTTAGGTTTTTTGATTTATGGTGGGCCAGGCGGGGGTCGAACCCGCACCTCAGAGTTGAGACAACATTTTAAGTGTTGCGCGTATACCATTTCGCCACTGGCCCAAATTTTAACTTCTCTTTTTGTTTTTACCTCTATGCGTTATTTGAAGACTATGACAGTTTGGACAAAGTATTCTTAGGTTTTCTATACGATTGTCATTCCTCTTCCCATTTATATGATCTAATTCAAGAGGAAGTCTACCATCTTCTGAAATTTTTGCCCATCCACACAAAGAACATTTTGGTTCTAATATTTTTTCCTTAAATAATCTATTTTTTAGTTTATAACTTTGAAACTCTATTCCATTTTTTAGGATTAAAGATGTTGGGATTATTGGTCTATATCCGCCAGTGTTTCCTTTGTTCCAACCTTTACCTTTAAAATGCTTTATATCGATATTAAATTCTTTTATATACTTAGATACCTGGTGATAATTCCCACCAGCTGGTATTAGTCCAAGAATTTTTATGACTTGCCGTATACTTGTAGATTGTTTTACAGCTAAAGAAAGTTCTTTTTGTGCCCATTTTTTAGTCCTCATGAATAAATTATATCATAAGGGTAATGGAACAAGGTAAATGCTTAATGTTTCTATTCCTTTATAATTTTAAACTACAAACTATCCTGAGGCCACGGCGAGAATCGCACTCGCGTATATTCCTTTTGCAGAGGAATGCCTTACTACTTGGCTACGTGGCCGTTTTATGTCGGGATTCGCACCGACTAGGGAAGGGAACCACGCGAAGCCAGACTTTGTGCTGAGGAGAGGACTTGAACCTCCATGGGTCACCCCGCTTGCTCCTAAGGCAAGTGCGTCTACCAATTTCGCCACCTCAGCATATAATTTAACAATTTTTACCCTACCACATATTATCTAACTCTGTCCTTTTTACTTCACCCCGCCAAGGCGGGGCAGGTTTTCCTACTCCACCAAGGTTTCGCAGGACAGAGCGCCACTTCAGCATATAATTGCTTTGTAATAACTACTTTATCACAAAATATTTATTTTAAAAGACCCAGATTAAAGTCTTTCAATTAGTCCTGCCAGCTTTTCTCCGGCATCGATTTCAACAGAAAGGAAAGGGGCTCTAGCACTAGGGAGTGCTGCTTGAACTTTTTTTCGTAGATCATTTATGTGACGCTTTGCGAAGTCCATAACTCCAGCTTCTTTCGAGTCTGGCATAACAGAAATAAAAACAGTCGTGTTAATAATCTTGTCGTCTGATTCTACCCGAGTGACAGAAACAAGGGCGTCGCGAGTTCCTTCTGTTTCGAAGAACATCGCAGCTGTTTCGCGAATTATGTTTTCTATTTTTTCTTTTCTAAATTTTCTTTCTTCCATATTATTTTAGTGTTTCTTTTGTTTGTCTTAAAATATCTCCCTCAACCACTTTCACTTTTGAATTGAATAGAAGTCCGCACTCCTCTCCCTTTTCAACTTCTCCGGCTTTCATTTTTTGTACCTGTATCTCGTTTAGATTTCCTTCACCGATTTCTTCTCCTGCTCTGATTATAAAAGTTTTAGCGCCTTTTATTATTTTGCCATCAGTCACTCTTCCTCCGATTACTTGGTCATCTTTGGTCTGGCTGAATAATTTTAATATTTTCAATTCTCCAACCGGCTCTGTAACTTTAAATCTTGGTCTCATTTGCTCGGCAAACTCTTCGAGGAATTCGGTCAGCTTATATATTATGTCGAACTGTTTGATTGTAACTCCAGCAGATTCGTTTACCCCTTGGGCCATAGAATCAATTGGGACATTGAATCCAACGATAATTGTGTTTTTGTCTGTTGTGGCGATTCGGATATCGTTTTCAGTTATTGGGCCAACTGTTGAAGATATTATTTTGTAACGGAATCTATCCAGTTTTATTTTTTTAATTGCATCTTCAATTGCTTCTTTTGTTCCTCCGACATCCGCTCGAATAATGATAGGTAAGAAAAGAGTTTCTTCTATTCCGTCTATTTCAATCTCTTCAAGTTCGTCTCCAAGGACTTTGTTCTTGGCGAGGAGGGCACATTCTTCAGCGTCTCGTTTTGAACCACAAGAGACGAACTTGGTTCCAGAATCTGGCACGATAGAAAATCCGGCGATTCCCACTGGATATCCCGCGCTAACTTCTTCGATTGGCTTACCCAAGAAGTCCACCATTATTTTTGTTCCGGCGAAGGCTTCTCCGGCAACGAGGAAGTCTCCTTTTTTAAGAGTCCCGTCTTTTATAACTAGAGTTCCTGTTATTCCTCTTTTTTGATCGAGGTGGGCCTCAATTACGAAACCTTCAGCTGGTTTGTCTTTTGAATAAGTAAAATCTTCCATCTCAGCCACAAGTAAAATCATAGAAAGCAATTCATCCACTCCTTGTCCTTGTTTTGCAGAAATTGCAACAAATGGAATAGTTCCTCCCATTCCTTCAAGATAAATTCCATTTTCAAGAAGAGTATTTTTTGTTCTCTCTATGTTTGCATTTTCTTTATCAATTTTGTTTATAGCAACGATGTAGGGAAGTTTTTTTCTTTCAATGGTTTTCCAAGCTTCAAGTGTTTGAGCTTTTACTCCATCTTCGGCGGATACAACTAAAACAGCAATATCTGCTGCTGTTACGCTTCTCTCTCGCATTCCTTGAAACGCGGCGTGTCCTGGAGTGTCTATAAAAGAAATACTTTTTTCTTTTCCATTCTCATCTTTTACGGATACAACATAAGCTGATAGGTGCTGAGTAATTCCTCCGGCTTCTTTTGCAACAATGTTTGTTTTTCGGATGTAATCAAGAAGAGTCGACTTTCCGTGGTCGATATGTCCCATTATGGCAACAACTGGTGGGCGGGGAGAGGTTTTGTTTAAGTCTTCTTTCATAGATGTTTTGAGGAATTTAAAGACCGCTTTTCGCGGTGTTTGATACTGTAGATACTACACTACTTTTACCTTTTTGTCGAGTTTGGTATATACTCTCGAAATGAAGTTTTTCGGCTCAAAAACTATATATTTGGACCACTCAGCCAAGACTCCAGTTGAGCCTCGGGTCTTGAGTGTATACACAAAGGCTATAAAGGATTTTTTTGGTAATCCAAGTTCTATTCATACGGCTGGAGTAGAGGCAGAGGAACAGCTTTCTTTCTCGAGGAGCTTTATTGCCAAGTCTTTTGGTGTACCAAAAGACGGGGTTGTTTTCACTGCAACGGGGACAGAGTCTATAAACCTTGCTATCAGAGGGATAAAGTCTTTGCACCAAATATCAAAACCAAATTTTATAACTACAAAGATTGAACATGGCGCAGTTCTGTCTGCAATACAAAAAGCAGTAGAAGAACAAAATGGGGAAGTTAGGTTTGTAGAGATCGATGAGGCGGGAATAGTAAACCAGAAGCATTTGGCGGAGTTGATTGATGAGAATACAGTCTTAGTTTCTATAGGTTACGCAAATAATGAAATTGGAACAGTTCAGGATATAAAAGAAATATCGCATACAATTAGAAAAGCAAAGTTTCGTCTTTATAATTCTAGGACAAATTTAATTCCATTTTTCCATACTGATGCTTGTCAGGCTGTGCAATATGAAGAAATAATTATTCCAAAACTGGGGGTTGATATGCTCTCTTTTAATGGAACAAAAATTTATGCACCGGGCGGAGGGGTTTTAATTATGAGGGAAAACTTTTTTCTCTCTCCGATTTTTTCCGGAGGAGGACAGGAGTTTGGCCTTCGTTCTGGAACTGTTTCTGTCGCAACAGGTGTCGCTCTTTCAAAAGCTCTGGAGATTTCTATAACTAAAAAAGAAAACGAAACAAAGCGTCTCGAGGAATTAAAAAATTATTTTGTATCTGAGATAAAAAAGTTGGAAGAGTTCGATCATTTCACTGGAAGTTCAGATTATCGTCTTCCAAATCATGTGTCAGTTTGTTTTGCGGGTATTTCTTCAGATGTTTTAGTTCTCTCCCTTTCTCGTTATGGAATTTTTGCTTCGGGAAGAAGTGCATGTAAAGAGGGAGAAGAAGGGGATTCTCATGTTCTAAGAGCAATAGGAGAGAGTGAGTTTACAGACAAGGCATATATTAGATTCTCTTTTGGCAGAAGTACTACAAAAAAAGATTTAGAAAAAACTATTTTGATTTTAAAAAGAATATTTAATATTCAAATAAAAAAATAAAAACTTTAGTCACAAAATAAAAAATAATCCGTTTTTATATTTAGTGATATAATGATTTTGTATCAGAGTTCGTCGCTCTAGACAAAAGTCATATTATATTGTATAAATAAACTATGAATATGCCACCATTTAATAAATTTACAGCAAAAGCAAAAGAAGCAATCCAGAAGTCGCACGAGCTAGCAATCGAGCGGGGACAGAATCATGTCTCAGGAATGCACGTTTTCGCCTCACTTCTCCTCCAAGAAGAATCAATGGTTGAGAGAATTCTCGAACGCCTTGATATGGACGCTCAGGCTCTAACTGATGTTGTGCTAGACGCTATTGATTCACCTGAATCTAGCCGAACACTTTCTCCTTCATACCAAATTTATCTAACACCTGAGACAGCTCAGATTCTTGAGCATTCAATGAAAATTGCAGCTTTCTTAAAAGACGAACATGCATCTACCGAGCATTTGTTTTTAGCAATGCTTGAAGTGCCGGGAGAGGTTAGAGATTTGTTAGTTAAATACAAAATTGGAAAAGAACAAGTTTTGAAACTTCTTGAAGAACTCCGTAACGAAGAAGAAAAAGAACCAGCTCAAGAAAAGAAATTCAAAATGCTTGTTAAGTTCACTAGAAATTTAACTAAACTGGCAAAGGAAGATAAACTCGATCCAGTTATCGGACGAGACACAGAAGTAATGCGAATAATGCAGATACTTTCTCGAAGAACAAAAAATAATCCTATACTAATCGGAGAACCAGGAACTGGAAAAACTGCCGTGGTTGAAGGTCTTGCACAAAGAATCGCAAAGGGGGATGTGCCAGAGAGTTTGAAAGACAAAGAACTTGTATCTCTTGATTTGGGTTCACTTCTTGCTGGAACAAAATATCGTGGAGAGTTTGAGGAAAGACTCAAAGCAATAATGAAAGAAATAGAAAAAGCTGATGGAAAGGTAATTCTTTTCATTGATGAGATTCACACAATTGTTGGAGCGGGAGCATCAGAAGGAGCGATGGACGCTTCTAACATGCTAAAGCCGGCTCTCTCTCGTGGAGAACTTAGAGCAATTGGAGCGACAACTATCAAGGAATACCAAAAACATATTGAAAAAGATCCAGCTCTCGCTAGGCGTTTTCAACCTGTTTACATCGAGGAGCCTTCAATTGAAGACACAATTTCAATTTTGCGTGGGTTGAAAGAAAAATATGAATTATTCCATGGAGTAAGAATTACTGATGAGGCGATTGTCGCAGCTGTTAATTTTTCTACTCGTTACATTACAAACAGGTTTCTTCCAGACAAAGCTGTGGACTTAATTGATGAAGCCGCTTCTTCTCTACGAATTGCGCTTGAAAATAAGCCAGAAATACTAGATGAGGCTCACAGAAAAATAATGCGTCTACAGATTGAAAAACAAGCACTAAAGAAAGATGTGGAAAGAGATGATAATAAAGAAACAAAATTAAGAATTAAAGAAATAGATTCTGAGATTGAGAATCTAAAAGAAAAAACTCGTGAGTTGGAACTAAAATGGCAAAGTGAAAAAGACACAGTTCAAAATATTCGAGCAATTAAAAAAGAATTAGAAACTTTACGTTTTGAAGCAGAAAATTCTGAAGCTCGGGCTGACCTGTCTCGAACTGCTGAAATTCGTTATGGAGAAATTCCATCTCTTGAAAAAGAGCTTGAACAAAAATCTGCAAGGCTCAAAAAACTTCAGAGATCTAGAAAAATAATGAAAGAAGAAATAATGGAGGAAGATATTGCTGAAGTTGTTTCTCGTTGGACTGGAGTGCCTTTGTCTAAAATGATGGAGGAAGAAAGAGAAAAACTTGGACGAATGGAAAACGAATTAAGATCTCGCGTTGTGGGACAAGACGGAGCAATAAAGAAGATTGCAGATGTTGTTCGTCGTTCTCGTGCTGGAATATCTGATCCTAATAGACCGATTGGTTCATTTATTTTCCTTGGTCCAACTGGAGTAGGAAAAACAGAGCTAACAAAAGCTTTGGCTGAATTTATGTTTAACGATGAGAAAGCTCTTATCAGAGTGGACATGAGTGAATATATGGAACGACACAGCGTCTCAAAGCTCGTGGGAAGCCCTCCAGGATATGTTGGATACGATGAATCAGGTCAATTGACTGAGTCAATCCGTCACCGACCTTATTCAGTTGTGCTATTTGATGAAATAGAAAAGGCTCATCCAGAAGTTTTTAATATCCTTCTGCAGGTTCTAGACGAAGGAACTCTGACTGATTCAAAGGGAAGAAAAATAAACTTTAAGAATACAGTTATCATAATGACTTCAAACTTGGGTTCTCAGCATATTCAAAAAATGGAATCTATGGGATTCACAAATCACACAGAAGCGGAAGAATACCAATACACAAAAGATAAAGTCATGGATAGCTTGAAAGAATTTTTCCGACCAGAGTTTTTGAATCGAGTTGATGAGACTATTGTCTTCGATGTTCTAACACCTGAAATAATTAGAAAAATCGTTGATATTAGAATTTCAGAAGTGTCAGCTAGACTTTTGTCTAAAGGAATAATTCTGACGGTTAACGACAATGCTTTGGATAAAATGGCAAAAGAGGGGTACGATCCAAACTTCGGTGCTCGTCCGCTAAATCGTCTAATTCAATCAAAAATATTAAACCCAATCGCGAATGCAATAATCGGAGAAGGCGCAGGAAAGGGAGATAGTGTTGTTGTGGATGTAAAAGACGGGGAATTCTTTGTTGATGTTTCAAAACATAAAAAATCAAAAGCTCGAGTGAAAACTAAAGCTTAAGATGAATAAAAAGCCCCGCGGATTCTGTTGAATCCGCGGGGCTTTTTGCACGCTTGCTTTATTTTAATTTTGGAGTATAAATAGCCAAAATAAGTACTTATGAAAAATATACTATATTTTTTAGCCAGTTTCTTAGTTTTTTCTTCTTGTAGTAAAACAGAGAAAAAAACACTGACTGATATTCAATCAGAAGTTGTTAAATATTGTGCCGGAAAAGATTCTATCGTATATCAATTTTCTGACGAAAGAATTGGAGTATTTAAAACATTTAAAAAAGACGAAGACACGATTTTATTCGTAAGAGGTATAAAAGAGGATCAAGACTTGCTAATAGAAGCAAACATAGACAAACAAGGAAGGATTTATATTATTAGTGAGAATTTTTTAAGTTCCTCAAAAAAAGGGGATTATAAAGAAAGGATAGAGAGTCTCCTTAGGGCTTTTTACACAGATATTTTTGGAGGAGAACCGCAATAGTTGCGGTTTTTTTGTTTTGCCGTACGAAGGTTCGAATACAGGCAAGCCTGATAAAATAAAAAACCTCAAACTATTTACCTGAAGTTTTTTATATTGTGCGCCGGGAAGGAATCTCACGTCGTCATAAATTCCTCTTTGAAAACCTCTCGGTTTTCAATACTTTCCTCCACGGGGAAACTTCCGTTTCCCCGACCCCCTTCACGGTTCGAATCCGCACAGTATTTATAAATATAAAAAACCTGAAACAAAAAGTTTCAAGTTTTTTATATTGTGCGCCGGGAAGGATTCGAACCTTCGTAGGCCTAAGGCCGACAGATTTACAGTCTGTTGTAATTGACCACTCTACCACCGACGCATTTATACTTGTTGTAATTGACTTCATTCCGCCTTGGCGGAACAAGCTCTACCACTGACGCAAGTAAATGCACTATAAACGAAATTTGAAATAATTTCAAGGACTCTATTGGTGAGAGGGGGCTGTTTTAATCCCCAAAAATGATTGCTTTTTAGGTCTGAGAATGGTATAATTGACAACAGTATAGATTACTAGTGTAATTTTTTGCCATGTTAACACAAAGCGAAGACATAATAAAAGATTTTATAAATAAAATCCTAGAAGAAAAAGGGGTTTTATCGATGGATAAGGAAGTTGTAGATCAAATGAGAAGTGATTTGACTGATAGACTTGAGACAAGAATCAATGCTTCAGTTTTGGAAAACATTCCAAAAGATAAATTGGAAGAGTTTGAGGCTCTTCTTGATAAAGATGATGATTCTGAGATTCAGAACTTCATCTCCAAGAATGTTCCAGACCTTGATGCTCTAATTGCATCAACAATGATTTCCTTTAGAAATATTTACTTCGGCGTAGCCGCTTAAAACAATGCCTGAAAGCATCCCGGAACTCGAACCAAAAAATGAAAATTTAAATACAAAGAAGAAACTTCAAAAAAATGAAGGCGCTTCTGATTCTGAGGTAAAAGTTTCTCCTGAAGCACCAAAAGAAAAAGTTGTTGCTTCTGAAGAAAAAAACGAAATAAAAAAAGAAGAAACAAAGACTGAAAACAAAAAACCAAAAATAAAAGTTGGTATCGTTGACGTTTCTTCTGGAATAGAAGACAAGGCAATTGATGCAGCCGAAAGAGAATTAGAAAAAAGAAGCGCCGAGTCAAAAGGAGTAAAAGGATTCTTTGGTAGAGTTTGGAATAATTATTTTTATGATTACGAGAGAGCAAAAGCAAAAAGAAAAGCTAAAAAGAATATAGAAGACTCAAAAAATCTATACGCGAACGAAGAAGACGCTTCTATTTCTTCTGACAAAACAGCCAAGCTTGTAACTGCTAAGAGATTTATAGAAGAAGTTGAAGGATTGATCCACACAGAAGCGGGAGAAGCGAGAGAAGTTCTAAACGCAGAAACAACAGCTGGGAAAAAAGTAGAGGGAGAAATAAGAGGTCTTATTGATCTGTATGTAGAAAACAAAATAAGCAAAGAAGATTTTGATAGCAGAAAAAATGTAATTCTTTCTTCTACAAAAGAAGCAATGTCTAAAGAAGTCCTAGATAAGGGAGTTATTTATGCTGATAACATCTTAGAAGCTGCAGAACAGATAAAGGCTCTTATGGAGCACAGTGACGGATTAGATAAGCTTGATTACGATCTTGAGATCGTCCTCGGAAAAGCGAAAACAGGAGTTAGAACAGAAGCAAACTATAACAAAATAGATAAGTTCACTAACTTCGTTATGGAGTCTAAGGTGGGTAAATATGTAAACGAAGCAACTTTGGCGAGCGCTGTTGCAATTACTTCAGGAATCCTGTCCTTTGCAACAAAAAGCAAAATTTCTCAAACACTAAGAAGTCAGATAACTTTTGGAGCGGGAGCTCTTATTACTGGAGTCGGTGCAGGACTTCGTGAATCAAGAAAAGTAAAACTCGAAAGAAAGTCACACTCAAGACAAATGGCTGAGGGACGAGAGGGAGATGAGGAAAATGAAAAAGAAGCAGCACGAAGAGACAAGATGGAAGAGGCTCGATATGAGACTGTTGGTGCAAAAAACATGATGGACAATTTGTCCAAAACATTAAAACCTGAGGCTACTGAAAAAGAAGTAGAAGCTTACTTCAATGAAAAGATGAATTTTCTTGCCAATGCAGAAACTAGAGTTCAGATGTCTGACAAAGAAAAAATTGACTTGCTTCACTATACAGATGTCACTCTAGTTGAAGAAGAGAGATTTGCTCTTGATCTTGCAAAAGCAAAAGCTAAAGTTGAATTGAGAAAACTCGTAGAAACAGGAAAAGTAAAAATTCCTGAAGGTCAGACTTTCGACGATTACTTGAGAGGAAACGTAGAAACTCAAACAAAACTAATCCGAGAGGGAGATGAAGAAAAGGGTGTTGAGGGAATGAAAGACAAAGATAGAATTTTCAAAAAGATGAAAAGAGGAAGAGTGGCAAAAGCTGTTGTTAAAGGGCTTGCGACTGGTCTACTCGTTGGAACTGTTACCCAAGAAATCGGAGCGGCCTTTCAGCAAAACAAAATCGGATTCTTTGAGAAAATGTTTGATAAAGCATTTAAGCTTGAGAACAAGGGAGTTGATCACGCAACCTTTATGGAGTCTGTTCGTGGCTGGATTCAGAATGGAAAATTTGGAGGTGGAGATATGTCTTTTTCTGGAACAGAACTACTTCCGACAGTTGAGTTTAAAATAGATGAAAACACTTTCTGTCTTCCAGAAGGATATGACATTGTTGAAGTCGATCAAAAGATAGATGGTTATGCCTTGATGAAAGATGGAGAAGTTATTTTGAATTACTTCACAGTTAATGAAGATGGAACTCTGACAGACGAAGCGAAAGAAGCTTTCTTGAAAGAGGGAATAAGATTTGATGAATATATTTCTAGTGTAGAAGCTGATGATGTTGTCCGAGAAATAACAGACGATGAATTTGTGGAGAATCACGCTGATGCGACAGAGCACATAAAAAGAGATCTCTGGTACGGAAATGACACCCCTTCACCTTTGTTTGATAAGAATGAGCTTAAGCTTGATTGGGGAGGAGTTGATGGAAAGGGAATAGATGCAAATGGAAACTATGTTTTCGATATGAGTAGAATGACAGAAAACGGGTCATTCCAAGGTCTTGAAAGTGCAGACGCAAAACAGCTTCTTGCTGAAGGAAAGCTAAAAATTCTTTTGTCAGCGTCTGACGGAACTCAGTCACATCCTTTTGAAGTAACCCTTAATCCTGATGGTTCTGCGACAATCGATCCAGACAGTCCTGCTGGAAAGTTGTTCGATATGCACAATGGTAAAGCAGAATTCCTCGGTCGCTACGCTGAAGTGGCGGAAGTTCGAGGAGAAACTAATGGTGTTGAACACGTCAGAATTCTTGCAACTTATGTTGGAGACGGAATGGATAAAATAACAGATACAGTTGACGGCGGAAGTGAAAGCATAAAAGAAACAATCATTTATGATATCGGAGAGCCAGCAAGAGACGGAACATTTGTTGATCCAACATTGCCGCCAATCATTCCAATGGATCCTCGACGAGGTCTTGGTGGAACAAAGAGAAAGACAAAAGAACAGATTGACCAAGCTCGTAAAAATATAAACCCTGAAAAGCCTAAGGATCAAAAAACTCTTAAGAAAGGTGAAGAGGGTGAATATGTAGAAGAAGAATCAGGATGGAGAAGTGGTCTTGATCAGTGGCGAGCAGGGTCTGCCGATGCCCCAGTTAGGGCTTATAGACAAATTGATTCAAATATTCCTTTTGCAGAAAGTGAAAGTAGTTTCGAATCAGTTCCTGGTTTTCCTCTTCTTACAAAAGAAGTTTTGAAAAATCTTGAAGGAAAGAGTGCAGAGGAATTGAAAAATATTTATATGGCAAATATCTCGGGACTTGAACGCGCCGAAGAATCCAATGAAGTGTATAAAGCAGTAGGGGCAATTCTTGCCATGGACTCAATAATTGACTACTTGGATTACAAAAAGGAATTAGGTGAAGATATAATTTCTAAAGAAGACTTCATTAAATCAAAACGAAATGGTGGAATAGGGGTTGCTGTTTTCAGACCTTCAGAATATACGAAGAAGTATCTAGAAAATCTTAAAGAAAAAATTCAATCTCTAAAAGATGAGAAGAAAGACTTTGAAGACAAGGTTGACGCAGACAAGAATGACAAGAAATCAAAAGACGAGATAAAAAGTCTTAAAAATAGCATAAAGATGCACGAAGAAATGATGAAAGAAGCTGACTTCCTTCTTGGTATGTCTAAGAAAGAAATAATGAGAGAAATGAGAAAAAGAAAAGGTGAAGATGTTAAGGACTGGGACGAAAATAGACCACGAGAAGCTGGAGAAGATGAAGATGCTGAAGTGGTTGAGGCTCCACCTAGGATTGTAACGAGAGATATGATGGATGCAAACAAGATAAAGGAGATAAAAGAGTCAGGACAGAGAGGTTCCAGAGTAGAGAGTCAGGGTCAAACGGCTACATCTATAGGAGGCGCTAATAATGGTGGTTGGAAGGCTGCTACCAAGGACGACGGGGCTTCAAAAGCTAACCCTCAAAGCTAAATTTTACAAAAATAGCCTTTTATGATAAAGTCTTAGGACTAATAAATAAAGGATTTTAAGATATTTTATGGCATCACAAGACAGACTATTCAAACTAGCTTGCGCAACCTGCAAAAGGGTTAATTACTATTCCAGCAAAAACAAGAAACTAGTTACTAAAAAAATAGAACTTAAGAAGTTCTGTAAGTGGTGTAAAAAAAGCACTACTCATAAGGAGCTTAAGAAATAATAAAAAATCCCGCAAAAGCGGGGTTTTTTATTATTTGAAGGCGGGTGATGAAGGAATCGAACCCTCGCCAGCGGTTTTGGAGACCGCTGTTCTGCCACTAAACTAATCACCCTTTGTTTTCAAACTATATCAAAATAAGTCCTTTTTGCCCAGTTTGTTTATTTTTTCCTAAACCAAGTTCTTTGTCTCTTTACATACTGCCAAGTAGATTTTTCTAGCTCCTCAATCATTTCTTTTTTGGACATTTTTCCTTGCAGGTGAAGTGCAACAAATCTACACTCAAGACCTAGTTCTTCCATTCTCTTCCAAGAAACACCAGAAGTATGAAGTTTCTTGCCTTCGTTTATCATTCCGGACTTGATGCGTGCGAGTAGACGAGTATGGATTTTTTTCTTCAGTTCTTCGTCGGGTAAATCGACGTAAACAGTCTCAACATCATACTTTGGTTTTGTTTTTATCTTTGGAACTTTACCTATAGACTTTGCGATTTCAATTGCCCTTATCAGTCGGACGCGATTGTTTTGATCGATTTCACGATATCTAGCAGGGTCCAGTTTCTTGAGTGTTTCGAGTAACTTTTTTGTTTCAAGTTTTTCAAGTTTTTTTCGTAGCTCTTTATTTGGTGGAACTTCAGGAAGAATTATTCCTTTAGTAATTGCATCAACATAGAATCCTGTTCCACCAACAAGAACTGGGAGGTTTCCGCGAGCGACTATTTCGTCGATAATTTTTTCAGCATCTTTCTTGTAATCGGAAACTGAATAAACTTTCTTTGGACTCACTACATCTAACATGTGATGGGGAATCAATCCCATTTCTTTTTTTGTAACCTTTCCAGAGAGTAAATTGAGCCCTATGTAGACTTGCCTTGAGTCGGCAGAAACAATTTCGGCGGTTATTCCAAGTCCTTTGAGCTTTTTTGCGAAATCAATAGATACTGCTGTTTTTCCAGAAGATGTTGGACCGACGATAGACATAATGAAAGGTTTTTTCACGAGACTAGAGTAACAGAAATTGGTCTTTTGACAAAGTTGGGAAAAAGAGTAATCTAGAACAAAACTTGGTTTATGAGCAAAATTGAATACATTTCAAACATGACAGAAGAACTACTTTTTAAAGAGGTCCATATGTGTATTTCTTGTGTAGATAAAGTTATTTTAAATGCATTAAGAAATGTTGATAAAACAGAAATGACAAAACTTTCCAAAATTGACGCAAAAATGTCAATTCTTTTGTCCAGAAGTGTTATTAGTGGGCTTTTGGTAAAAATTGAAAAGGGAGAATTAGCTGGAGTAACTGACATAAATTTTACAATTGATCAGGAGTTCAACTTTTTTGAAGAAATAGGGCAATCCGCATAGAGCGGATTTTTTATTTGTGTGCCCGGGGAGAGAATCGAACTCTCATACCTTGCGATACACGATTTTGAGTCGTGCGCGTCTACCAATTCCGCCACCCGGGCAGGGGTTTAACTATTTTGAATTTATATCACAGATTCTTAATATATTAAAGTTTGTCTCTATTTTCTATTCTGTTACAATCTAATCTATGCAAGGAAGATACGAAAACTCAATATTTTTTATAGATGTAGATAAGGTTGTTCCAAACCCATATCAACCTCGTCGTGAATTCGAAGAAGGACCTCTTCGAGATTTGTCTGACTCAATCCGCCAATACGGAGTTCTTCAGCCTCTTACTGTTTCTCGCATTGAAAAAGAGACTCCAGACGGAATAAAGACTGAATATGAACTAATCGCAGGAGAACGTCGTCTAAGGGCCTCAAAGCTGGCTGGGCTCTCTCAGGTGCCTTGTGTAATCCGTGTAGGGGATGACAATCGAACAAAGCTTGAACTTGCGATTATTGAAAACCTCCAAAGAGAGGACCTTAACGCCGTTGAAAGAGCTCGAGCTTTTCATCGTCTAGCTGATGAATTCAAATTCACTCACGCAGATATTGGAAAGAAAGTAGGTAAGAGTCGTGAGTATGTTTCAAACACAATGCGACTTCTTTCTATGCCACAAGAAATTCTTGATGCGCTATCTCAAGGAAAAATAACAGAAGGACACACTCGTCCTCTTATGATGTTGTCTGAGAGACCGGAAGAGCAGATGGTTTTGTTCAAGGAAATAGTTTACAAAAAAATTACAGTTCGTGAAGCAGAAAGAATTTCTCGCCGAATCGCTGTAGACCGAGCTCGAAAGAAAGAGCTTCTTCCTGATCCAGAAATTCTAGACCTTGAAGATGTTTTGCACGAAGCGCTTGGAACTAGAGTTCATATTCAGAAAAAAGAATTTGGAGGAACTATTTCAATAGACTTCTTTACCCCAGAAGACTTGCAAGAAATCGCTGAGCTTCTAAAACAAAAAATGGCAGGGAACCCAAACGAGAGAATCGATGAGTATATTCAATCTCAAAAAGAAGAAAACCTATCAGAGTCTCCAACTGTAGAGAGTTTGGTAAGTGAAGCAATTAGAGAAGAAATCCCAGAAAATATTCCTGTAGAAAATCCAGAAAACATAGACGCACCAGTAGACGACAGAACTGAAGAACAGAAAAAGGACGACGAGAAAAAAGAAGACGAAGATTTATATAATATAAAAAACTTCTCTCTTTAGTTTTTCGGAATTATACTGTCGAGAGTTTCCTTGGCTTTGAGGTATCTTGTTATCCGAGCTCTGGCTTTTGAAGTTTTCGTATACTCTAGCCACTTTTCGCTTGGATGAGCGTTTTTTGCGGTATCGATTTCTACGAGGTCTCCAGACTTTAGCTTTGTATCAAGGGATACATACTTTCCATTTACTCTTGCTCCACGAGCCCTGCTTCCTATAGAGGTGTGGACGGCGTAAGCGAAATCAAGAGTTGAGGCTCCTTCTGGAAGGTCGATAATGTCTCCTTTTGGGGTAAGTGCAAAAACTCTGTCTCGGAAGAAATCCATTGATAAGTTTTCAAAGAATTTATCAACATCAGTAATTTTTTTCTGAGCTTCAGAAAGTTCTTTTATCCAAGCAAATTGTCCAGTTGGATCATTTTTGTGAAGTGGAATTTTTTCTTTATAAGCGAAGTGGGCCGCGACTCCGTATTCTGCTTCGTCGTGCATTTGTTTTGTTCTAATTTGGATTTCGGCAATTCCTCCTGTTCCTGTAAAAATGGTTGTATGAAGAGATTTGTAACCGTTCGGTTTTGGTAGGGCGATATAGTCCTTTATTCTTCCAGGCAAGGGTCTCCAGAGGCCGTGAATCATTCCTAGTGTGTGGTAGCACTGCTCTACAGTATTTACGACAACACGAAGAGCCATTATGTCGTGAACCTTCTCTATATCCATGTCATAACGGAGAAGTTTTTTATACAAGCTATATAAATGCTTTACTCTTTTGTCTATAGCGAAATTCTCAATTCCGTGTTTCTTCATTTCTTTTTTGAGAACTTTTTCAATTTCAGTTAGATATTTTTCACTTATTCCTTTTTTCTCAGAGAGTAAATCTTTCACAAGTTTATATTCTTTTGGGTGCGCATAAGGAAAAGCTGCATCCTCAAGTCGGCCTTTTAGAAGTCCCATTCCGAGTCTGTTGGCGAGTGGTGCATATATCTCGAGAGTTTCTTTTGCAATTCTTTCACGCTTGTCAGGACGAACGAATTCCAAGGTTTCGGCGTTGTGTAGACGATCGCAAAGTTTTACAACAAGCACCCGCATGTCTTCCGCCATTGCCACAAAAAACTTTCGAAGATTCTCAACACTGCGTTCCATTCCTCGATATTTAACTTTTCCAAGTTTTGTAACACCACGAACAATATAAAGAAGTTCTTTACCGAACTCTTTTTCAAAATCTTTTTCTGTAACGTCAGTGTCTTCTATTACATCATGCAAAAGTCCGGCGGCGATAAGAAGAGACGGCATTCCGAGGTCGGCGATGTTCTTTGCAGTAGCAAAGACGTGGTTAAAATATGGTTCACCGGAATTTCTTTTTTGCTCGCGGTGGGCGTTTTCTGCAAAGTGATAAGCTTTCGTAATTAGTTCACGGTCTTTGTGTGTTGGGTTCGCCAATGCTTCTATAAGAGTCTTTGGGTGAGGGGATATCATAGTAATTAAAATATAGCTCTTTCACGACTTTCGGGCAAATAGTGCCTTCTTGCAAAAGGCTGTTTTTCCTGTATATTTTAGGAAAATTGTAAAAATGAACTTTAATATAAGTAGTAAGTATTCGAGTCTATCTATGGATAGTCACGGGAATATAGTCTCTTGGACTTTCAGCGAGACAGGGGAAGACGTTGAATTATTTTTCCCAAGACAAAAAGTTTTGGACCAAAATGGATTAAAAATAATTCGTGGAGGATCACATTTTTGTTATCCAATATTCGGAACTGATCCGCTTGGTGAGATGAAAAAGAAACATGGATTCCTGAGAGATTTGGAAGTATTGATTGCTAGTCAAACAAACCAAGAGGTAGGATTTGAATTTCACAGAAATGAAGACCTTGAGGGAAGATATAAAAATATTCCATTGCCAATTTTAAAAAGAAAACTGGATTCCGAAGGGTATGAGTTATTTGAGGAATTAACAATTGATCTTTCCTCGACAGGCTTAAATGACTATCTGAATGTGGGGATTCATCCTTATTTTCGGACGCCGAGTTCTGGTGGAGAGTTCGTTCTTAGTTTTTTAGGAAGGCACGGAAATCAGATAGAGTTAAACAGTCGGGAGTATCCATTTAATCATGATTTATTTATTTCCGTACCCGTTCACACACATGCCGTTCCTGGCTTTAGTCTTTTTTCTGTTGGATTAGGAGTTTTTGATTGGAGGTTAGGATTAGAATCAAACAGACCAATTCGGATTGAAGGATTTTATTTGTGGAGAGATTCTCTCGATTATATCTGTGTGGAGCCGGTCTATACAGAAAAGAATAAAATTTTTGAAAAAGGACGAGGGGTTTTAACTTTTCAGTCGACAACGAGATTTACTCCCGCATAACTTGCGGGCATGCCCGAACATCAATATTTTGGTGTTGCGGGTTTTTTTTATTTTTTAACCAACTTATCAGGTCTGTGGTTTGGGCATTTATTATTGCTACATCTTTCTGGAATAGTCTTTGTCCCTTCCATCATCAGCGCTCCACACATATCACAAATATTTCCAGTTGGTTTTGCTTTGATTGCAGTTTTACAGTCAGGATAGTTTGAACAAGAATAAAATATTCCAAACTTTCCTCGGCGTTCCATCATTTCACCTTTTTTACAATTAGGACATTGCACGCCTGTTAGTTTCTTCTTTCTCTCTTCTTCATCTTCTTTTATAAACTTACACTTTGGATAACGAGAACAAGAAATAAACATTCCAAATCGTCCTTCTCTGATTACTAGCTTTCCTCCATGTTTTTCTCCACAGTCGGGACAAGGTTCACCGATTTCTTTCGGTCCTTCCATTATTTTTCCATCGATTGTTCTGCCTCCAACACAGTCTGGGAATTTTGAGCAAGACAAAAACTTTCCGTTCTTTCCTAGTTTTACAATCATCTCAGCTCCACAAACAGGACAAGGGAATTCTTTTGGAGCCTCCCCTAGGTTTGTGATTTTTTCAAGTTTGTCTTTCGCTTTTACGTCTTTCAGGAAAGGTCCATAAAAGTCTTTTAGAGTTTTTGCGTATTCTCTTTTTCCTTCAGCAATTTCGTCGAGCTTATCCTCCATTTCAGCTGTGAAAGTATCAGAAATATAATCAATGAAGTTAGCTTCGAGGAATGTAGAAACAACGTCTCCCGTATCTGTAGGGAAAAGAGTTCTTCCTTCTTTTGTTACGTAACCTCGCTCTTCGAGAGTTCTCATAATAGAGGCATAAGTGGAAGGTCGTCCGATTCCTCGAGCTTCAAGTTCTTTCACAAGCCCTGCTTCAGAATATCGGTTTGGCGGTTCTGTAGCTTTCTCAATACTTCGGAGATCAACTAGTTGCAAATATTCCCCAGCTTTTACTTCTGGAAGTTCTACGTCTTCTCCGCGAGCTGCGGTGTCTACTGTAAGCCATCCGAGAGAAAGTATTCGTGATCCATTTGCTTGGAACTCTGGTAGGTTTTCTCCTTCGATTTCAGCTGTGATTTTTGTTCGTAGAACTTTTGCATCTACCATTTGTGAAGAAACAGTTCTTTCCCAGATTAGTCGATAGAGTTTCTTTTGTTCTTCTGTTGTTCCGGCAGAGATGAGGTTGAAGTGAGTTGGTCTGATTGCTTCGTGAGCTTCTTGAGCGTTTTTTGATTTTGTTTTATATGTGTGTTCTTCAGCCAGTTCTTTTCCATATCTTTTTTCAATTTCAGATATTGCCTGCGCCTTTGCTTGAGCGGAAATATTTGTCGAATCCGTTCTCATATATGTTATGTGTCCAGCTTCATATAGTTTTTGGGCAACTTGCATTGTACGAGAAGGGGAGAAGCCGAGACGAGTTGAAGCAGTTTGTTGAAGAGTTGAAGTTGTAAAAGGGGCACGAGGAACACGCTTTTGTTCAGTTCCTTTAACATCCAAGACTTTCCATTTTCCAGCTTTACCCTTTTCTAGGATTTTGTTAACAAGATTTTCGTCTCGTGGTTCTTCAGAACAAGTTAGAAGTAGGGGAGACTTTTTCTCTGTTTTTGTGTCAGCTTCCAGAACCCAGAATTTCTCTGGAATGAATGCTCGGATTTCTCTTTCGCGTTCCATTATTATTCGGAGTGCAGGGGACTGAACTCGTCCAGCAGAGAGTCCGTAACGAACTTTTTTCCAGATTAATCCAGACAAGTCATAACCCACGAGGCGGTCTAGAACTCTACGTGCTTCTTGGGCTTTCACTAATTTGTCATCAATATCTCTAGGGTTCTTTAGAGCTTCTTCTACTGCTTCTTTTGTAATCTCGTGGAAAGTAACTCTTTTTATTTTTGCTTTAACTTTTTTATCTTCATCGAGGATTTGTTTTAGGTGCCAAGAAATAGCTTCTCCTTCACGGTCCGGGTCGGTTGCGAGCACTATAGATTCTGCTTTTTCAGCCAAGTGTTGAAGTTCATGAATCACCTTTATTTTCCCCGGAGAGTTTTCATAATGAGGAATAAATCCACCTTCTATGTCTATGGCTTTTTTGTTTGATTTTGGTAGATCACGGATGTGTCCTACAGAGGCACGAACGGTAAAAGCGCCATCGAGATATTTCTCAATTGTCTTTGCTTTTGATGGTGACTCAACGATTAGTAATTTCATATTTTAGTTTAAGTATATAGTATGAATATTTTCAGGCCTCTTTAAATAGTGGAAAACACCCAATGGCCGAAGTTATACTATAAGACTGATTTTTTGGCAAATAAAAAACCCGAGCATTAAAATTTTAATGCTCAGGTGTGTCCGTAAATACGGAGTTAGTTAATTTCTTCTTCGTATACTATTTGCCCGTCTTTTTCGGACGTGGCAACTTCATTTTCTATTTTTTTAGAGAAGCTGTGCTTAAAAGGAATTATGTATTTTTTTGAAATTGTTGCCAGGATAATTTCAAGGCTAACTTTTTCAACTGAAAAGCTGTTTTTGGCTGTTCTTTCAATTTGCCAGTACTCTTGATATCCACCCTTGAAGGTATCAAGCGTTCCTCCTTTTGGTACAAGCCATGTGGCGAAAGGAGCATTCTTGTCTTCGAAGAACTCATCCGCTTTTCCATCCTCTATTTCTTTCAGTAATTCCTCAATGGTTGGGTAAAGCATAAGCGCCTGACTGTTTAGTTTCTTAAACTCTTCTTCTTTTTCTACGAGGTTTCCGATAAACCCGGCAGGTGTTTGATATTGTTTTTTCATGCTACAAAATTTTCTTCAATATAACGCCAAAAATCTATTTTGTCAAAAACCCCCACACCAAAGGTTATTGATGTGGGGGCTCCTCAACTTTATGTTGAGGTAACTAATTTATAAAGAATGCCTCGATATATTTTTGGGGCATTTTTATTTTTATTGCTGTTCCGACAGGAATTTCTTTCCGAAGGATTTCTGGTGGACATCCGTATCCCGGCCTGCTTGTTAAATGTGTTAGAGATTTTTTTATACCTCTTTCACTCATTAGAACAATCTCGGTCTGCAGTATTTTTTTGGAAAAATATACCGCTTTCAGGTGTTTGTTCAGAAAAAAGGCTTGCTGATGAGCCGACTTTCCAGTATTTCTCCGTGACAAAAAATTTATCTTCCTGATTATGAAGGACGCCTTTTGTCCCACACTTATTTTTTGTTTTGGATTTAGAATATTTAAGGCTTCAGATAAAACCTGGTCCTCCTCTTCGTTGTTTCCACAATAAATTGTGGTATTTTCACCAATGTATTTACTGAGAACACCTTTTCGTATGTCGTCATTTATCTTCTTTAAGTTTTGAAGTTCTGTTCTACTCAGTGATCCATTCGTTTTGGTTCCAGCGATGCATACTATTATTAAGTTTTTCATACCTCACAAGTTTTGCCTAATTTATACAATAAAGGCACAAAGATAGCAAACTCAGGAATCTATTCGCCTTATCTCTCCCAACTCTTCTTTTATTAGACCCTTCATTTCAAGGAGACTAAGTGACATTATTATTTTACTTTCTTCATAGTCGAGTTCGTAAAAAATTTGATCCTTGGATTTTGGTTCGTTTAGAATTTCTAAGATTTTATTTTCTAAAGGGGACAGAGAAGTGTTCTCTTTTTGTTTTCGATTTATTAGGGGTAGGCTATTTATTCCGAGCGCTTCAATCAAATCTTCCGGAGAAGTTATAGGAGTGGCTCCAAGTCGAATTAACATATTTGTTCCTTTTGAAGATGGAGAAGTTATGTTTCCCGGAACAGCGAGAACATTGCGATTGTATTCAGTGGCAAGTCGTGAGGTAATGAGAGTCCCAGATTTTTCTTCTGCTTCAATTATTAGCACCGCGTCAGATAGTCCTGACATTATTCTGTTCCGTCGCGGAAAGCTCCAGAGTGTTGGACGAAAGTCTGGTTTGTATTCAGACAAGAGACACCCACCAGCTTTTAGAATTTCATCAGAAAGTAAAAGATTTCTTCGGGGATAAATAACACCACGAGAAATTCCTCCACCCGGGACCCCAATATTTTTCAGCCCTGCCTTGAGTGCGGATTCGTGAACGAGAGTGTCCATGCCGATGGCAAGTCCGGAGATTATAACGACCGGAGCACCACGAAGAGAGGCTATTAGTTTCTCGCAAACGTCCTTGCCGTATGTTGTGTATTTACGAGATCCGACAATTGTAAGAAAAATGAGGTCTTCGTCGGGGAAGGGTCCTCTTATATAGAGTTCTTTTGGAGGGTCGGGGATCTCTTTTAGTCTTCTCGGAAAGTCCTCCGGTTTTATTATGAGTATATCGTCTCCCATAACTTTGATTTGATTGTATCACTAATATTTGTATAATCTATAGACAAGTGCTTGATATCAAATTTATAAAAGAGAATAAGGATCTTATAGAGCTCGCAGCCAAGAAAAAGCGAGTGAATTTTGATGTTAATGAACTAATCTCTGTTGACGACGAAAGATTGGTTGTGTTGAAGCGAGTAGAGGATCTGCGCGCTGAACAAAACCTCGCCTCAAGAAAGATCGCCGTTGAGAAGGACTCTAATGTCAGAGACCAGATGATTTCTGAAATGAAAATCTTGAAAGAGGATCTAGAGAAGGGTGAAGACAACTTGAGAGAGCTTATAAAAAAATGGCAGGTCCTTATGTTGTCAGTCCCTAACATTCCAGATATTTCTGTTCCAGAAGGAGAAGATGACTCTTCAAATGTAGAAGCAAAAGTGTGGGGAGAAAAACCAGTATTTCAATTTACTCCAAAAGATCACATTGCTCTTATGGAATCTCTCGACATTGCCGACTTTGTGAAAGGTGCAGAAGTTGCCGGCTTCAGAGGATATTTTTTGAAAGGGGACGGAGCTCTTCTTGAGTTTGCACTTCATCAGTTTGTTGTTAGTCATTTTTCTTCTAAGAAGTCAGATTATGAATTTATGATTGTTCCTTCACTTGTGCGTAGAGAAACTCTTTTTGGTACAGGATATCTTCCACAAGGAGAAGATGATATGTATAAAACTCAAGATAGTGATTATTTTTCTGGAACAGCAGAAGTTGCAACTATGAGCTATTTTACAGACACAGTTTTTGAACCAGATGTATTGCCTAAAAAAGTTCTAGCTTTTTCTCCAGCATTTCGTCGTGAAGCCGGAAGCCACAGCAAAGACACAAAAGGTCTTTTCCGTGTTCACGAATTTCGAAAGTTTGAGCAAGTGATTCTTTGTGAGGCAAATCATGAGACTTCAGTAAAACACCACGAAGAACTTCTTTCAAATGCAGAAGAGATTTTGCAAGCGCTCGGACTTCATTATCACGTTGTGATTAACTGTGGAGGGGATTTGGGACTAGGACAAGTGAAAAAATATGACATTGAAGCATGGGTGCCATCACAAGATAGATTTAGAGAGACACACTCATGTTCTTATTTCCACGATTTTCAAACTCGCAGATTAAATATTCGGTACAAAGATTCTGAAGGAAAGCTTCGTTATGCTCACTCACTAAACAATACAGCTCTTGCTATGCCTCGTATCCTCCAACACATCGTTGAAAACTACCAGCAAGAAGATGGTTCCATCATAATTCCCGAAGTCCTCCGTCCGTATATGGGAGGAAAAGAAAAGATATTACCTAAGAAATAAAAATGGCTAGAAGAAAGCTGAACATTCTGCCAAAAGAGATTCGTCAGGCTAGACGGAAAAAGTTTAGAAGGAAGATGTTTTTCTTCTTTCTTTTTTTTGTTTTGATTATTGTCGGTTTTTCTGTCTTATCTAATTCAAAAATAATGAGGATAGAAAATATCGAAGTAAGTGGAGCCGAAGTTCTCAATTCTGAAGATATAAAAAACTTTGTAAAAGAAGAAATGAATTCAAAGTTTCTTTATGTTTTTTCCAAACAAAATTATATATTCTTCCCAATGAATAAAGTGGAAAGTGAAATAATGAAAGAATTTCCAAGAATTGGGGAAGTTCGTGGAGGAAAGACTAATTCCAGCACGGTCTCTTTTTCAGTTGTTGAGAGAGAAGAAGAATATCTATGGTGCGGATCTAGTGCCGTTTTCGGTGCAGATCTGGCCAATGTAGAATGTTATTTTGTTGATAGTACCGGTTTTATTTTTGCAAAAGCGCCACTCTTTTCCGGAAGTATTTATTTTAGATTTTTTAGTTCTATAGAAAATGAACCACTTGGTAGTTATGTTTTTAATATAGAAGAATTCAAAAAACTAGTTTATTTTATTGATTTAGTTGATGGTATCGGGCTCGATTCTACAACTCTGACTTTGGAGGGTGCTCCTGATGTAGAAAAGAATTATGTAATTTATTTTAAAAAAGAATATGAAGGTAGAAGTCTTCCTCCAAAGGTAATTTTTAAAACAGACTTTGATCCAGAAAAAATAGCGAACAATCTGGAAGCGCTCTTTTCTTTGCAGGAATTTTTGACAAAGTTTGAAAGTGAAAGCGGAATAGAATATATTGATCTTCGTTTTGACGGAAAGGTTTACTATAAATAATAAATGGATCAAGATACACAAAAAGAAAAAATAAACTTCTGGACAAAGCTTCCTCGTCCTTTTTTTGCGCTAGCTCCAATGGCTGATGTGACTGATGTCGCATTTCGAGATGTAATCGCTCGAGCAAGTCGTGCCGGACAAGAGCAGGGTGGCCCAGATGTTTTCTGGACAGAATTCGTTTCTGCAAATGGACTCTGTTCTGCTGGAAGAGAGGCCCTAATGTATGATTTGAAATTTAATGAAAACCATCGTCCTATAGTTGCCCAGATATTTTCCAGTAATCCAGAAAATATACAGAAGACAACGGAACTTTGTCGTGAATTAGGTTTTGACGGGATTGATATAAATATGGGTTGTCCCGATAGGACAATAGAAAAGCAAGGTTGTGGAGCAAAGATGATAGAGACGCCAGAGATTGCAAAGCTTGTGATTCGTGCGGCAAAAGCCGGAGCAGGAGACTTGCCGGTTTCTGTGAAGACTCGAGTTGGATACAGAAAAGAAGAAATTGATACTTGGATTAGAACGATTCTGGAAGAAGGGGTAGACGCTTTGACTGTCCACGCACGAACAAGAAAAGATTTGTCCAAAGTTCCAGCGAACTGGGATTATTTGAAAAGAGTTGTGAAGTTACGTGACGAGATAAGTCC
>JAGOTH010000016.1 GCA_018061865.1 Minisyncoccota bacterium | reverse complement strand
GTAGACTCTGCTATTTTAAAGATATCAAATATAAAAAATAATTTTAATAAAAACTTTGAGAAAAATTTCTTTGCGCTCGTAAAAAACGGATTCGCACACAAAAGAAAGTTTGTTTTAAAAAATATAGAAGGCGGTTTAGGCTTAGAATCAGCTCAGAAGTTTAAGAAATCCTTAAATTTAAAGGGAAATGAACGAGCAGAAGACCTTGCGCTCTCAGACTGGGTTAGTGGCGCAGAAAATATATAGACTGTGATAAAATAAAAGGATGAAAAATCTTTTTATATTTTTAATCTTTTCCTTTGTTTTGGTATTAATTTTTGGAAACAAAACATTTGCTGCAATAGGCGACATGCCTTTTGGAGGGAGGATATCTTTATATCCAATACCAGAAATTACATGCCCTACTGGCTATGGTGCTTTTAATATAAGTCCGGTTGGAGTCTCTGCGCCTGGGCCATTTCTTATTCCTTTTTATAACAGTCCACTAGGGGGAGCAACCCTTTCTGTTGGGCAGTGGATTCTTGGATTATACAGACCTATACCAACACCTGGTGGATGCGTAACCACATCTCCTCCTCCTGTACCTGTGCCAACTTTTGAAGTTAAAAGAGAGTTTAATACGTCCGAAATGGGCCTATAAAATGAGCATAAAAAATATACTACCAACAAAAAAGTTTCTATTTAGAGCAATACCAATAATAATAATTCTTGGTATTGTGATTTTTTTCGACCTAAGAAAAGAGGCTGGTGTAATAAAAACCACCCTAACAGACGCAAAGCAAAGGAAAGAGTTAAAAAGTAAAATTGTTTCAGATATAACTTTTTCTGATTCTGACGGAGACAGCATTCCTGATTGGGAAGAATATCTTTGGGGAACAAATCCTGAAAAACAAGATTCTGACAACGATGGAGTCTCAGACTCTGAGGAGGTATTAGAGCAAAAAAAATCCAAAGGTTTAAATAGTAATGAAAACATGAGCGAAGAAAATTCTACTGATCAATTTTCAAAAGAGTTTTTCGCAACCATTGTATCTCTAAAACAATCTGGAACACTAACAACTGAAGCTTTGGCAAATCTATCAAATTCATTAATTGAAAATGTAAGTGAGGAAGGCGTACCAGATGCCTACAATATAGACGACATAAAAATAGGGGTAACAATTCCTTCTATTTATTATAAAAATTTAGGTGAAGTCCTTTACTCTTCTAGAACCTTTGAATTTGGAAGTGAGCTTCAAGAGTTGTCTATTTTAGTTGATACGGCAAATGAAGCATCGGCTTCTAGATTATCTGTTATAGGAAGCGAGTATAAATCTCTATCTGAAAAAGTAATGGATATTGTGGCCCCATCAGAGGTTTACGCAACACATCTGCTTTTAGCTAATTCTTTATATAAAACAGGAGATGCATTACAAAAAGCAGCAGTCCTCTCTAGTGACCCGATAAGTGGAATTACAGGAATAAGTCTTTATTTTAAATACAGCGAGGAATTCACAAGTGCCCTCTCTTCACTAGAGGACTATTTTACACAAAAAGGTATAATAGTTCCATAAATGAATTCTGGAAAAATTATTAAATTAATAGTCGTAACTGTTTTAACGATCTCTTTCTTTTTTCCAAGAGAAAGTTTTGCAATAACTGACCCAGTAAGCTATACGGGAAATTCTAGCGCCGGAACAATAGCCGGGGGAGTTGTTAGCGCCGCACTTGGTTGTACTGATGCATACGAAAAGATAGGTGATGCTGTAGAAAAACTTTTTAATAGTGAGGTAAAAGAGAAGGTTACCGGACTAGCAGAAAATGCAGTTCCAACAAAAGACGGAGCAGTTAGATCTGACATAAAAGAACAAAACGATAAAGAAAAATGTAAGGACGCCATAGCTTATGCAGCAGCTAAAGTGACACTTAGGGCTATGACCCAAAATATTGTTAACTGGATAGGTTCTGGTTTTGATGGAGATAGCCTTTTTATTAAAAACCCACAATCTTTTTTTAAGTCTATAGCTGATCAAGAAGTATATAGTTTTGTTACAGAGTTGAATAATCCAGACAAATACCCTTGGGGACCAGAAGTAGGGGAGATGATTTCTTCTGGATATGAAAATGGAAACTTTGAGGACACAGCGGTTTTTGATCTAGACGAAGAAATTGGAGAGGACTGGGAAGATTTCTTTGATGATTTTAATGTTGGAGGATGGGATGGATGGATTGCCGCAACCCAAAACACAGCAAATAATCCTGTTAGTTTTCAGATAGAGGCATCAAAAGAATTAAACGATCGTGTTAATGACAGGCTTGATGAAGTCAACAAAGAGCTAACTTGGGGTAATGGTTTTCTGTCTGTAAAACAGTGTGTTGAATATGACGATGCTTCTGGTTTTAATGCTGGCGGAGGATATATTCCAGGAGACTATTTCGAAGGAGCAGACTACAGCGCAACAGAGGGAGACTATACTCTTGGCGGACTTGAAATTGATAATTGTAAAAGATACGAAATCACAACACCAGGAAACGCGATTTCTGAACAGCTAAACATAACTCTTGGTTCTGGAATAAGACAAGCCGAGCTTGCTGATGAGCTAAATGAATCAATCGCTTCAATTGTTGACGCTCTAACAAATCAACTTATTTATGAAGGTGTTTCTGCAATACAAACATCTACCGCAGACACCGAACAAACAGGTGGTTATGGATCAAACAACGGCTTTTATGACGGAACATTTGATACAGCGTCAGGGTTTACATGGGATCCTTATGCACCGGTGGACTTAGCCTCTGTTGTTCCAAGTGACAAAGCCAGATTAAATGAATACCTAGAAACACTGACAGAAGCAAAAGACTTTATAGAAACACAAATGATCCCAGTTCTAGAGGACATAGATAATCTGATGCCTGAACCAGATTATGGATACGACCAACGAATGCAAGATTTATACAATGCAAAAATATCGGCAATTTACGCAGAATCAGATTACGAAAAATTCCAAAACGGTATGGATGTATTCTTTAGTACAATAACACTTGGAATCTTAACCCCTCTTGTTGAAATTGATGACCAACAGTTTGCACAAAGAAAAGCAGAGGCTGCAAACGCAGAAACTGAGAACTATCAAAGGGAGATACAAAGAATTGCTTGGGATATTCAAAATCACAACCTTCCAAGCGCTTCCTTGTTTAGACAAGAAAGAGATAAGTTGGGAACATACACAGATCTTATTGATGCATACAAAACAAGTATCTCAGAGGTGAAAGCCTTGATTGGTAAATTAGATTACATAACTGAAAATTTGTGTGACGAAGTAACTGAACCAGATTGTGACAACACATCTCTTCAATATGTTTATTCTACTGTTGTACCTTATATACCAGACGAAGACGCAAATGGTACCGCCCTTGCAGATTATGAAACCTTTAAGGTTGAAAGAAATTATGCTTTGTCTCTTATTCCTGTAATAAATAGTGAGCTAGCACTCGTTCCATTTGGGGCAGCTATTGCACCTTCTGTTGAACCAATTCAAGAAGCAAACGGATCTTGGGGTCTTGTTCCTCCTATAAAAATGCCAATGACAAATAATCAATATGACGATCTTTCTTGGCAACAAAGAAAAGCAATAGATTATGCAGACAGTAAAACTGAATTAGATTTAGTTGGAGATTATGTTAATATGGCAATTTTTGAAGACTTCGATCCAAATGAAAACATCTATGTTTATGCGGGAATTGTATTTGTGGATTTTGCATCAGCTAATCTGCTTTACAACAATGTACTTTCAATTGTGTCTGCCAACTTAATATCACCTCTACAAAACCCTTATTCTTTGTATTACCCATTACCAAACCCCGCAATAAATCCTTTTAATATATTCCAGATATCTGAGGGTAACGAAACAATTGTCGTTACATGTGTGAATTACTCAAATTGTCCTATATACTCAGGACAAGAGATATATTCAAATTTCTCCTCTCTGGCAAAGTCTATATATGAAGAATCTGGTTCTCCTGGGGCAGATGATGAGATAAGAAGAATTCTGATAAACCCTTATGCGTTAGCTTACGATAATCCTAATTATTAAATCCACTTTAAAAAGCGCTAAAAATAGCGCTTTTTTTATTTTTTAGATTATAATTGATATATTGAATAAAATGGGTGTAAAAAATATTTTCCTAAATGTTTTTGCGGTTTTTTCCGTATTTGTTTTATTTTTTTCTTTTTTCTCAAAAACATCTTTTGCCATAGAACCTCGTCCTGAATCTATAAAGATAGAAAAAACTGAAATAACAAGTAACTCTATAACGGTAAAAGTAACAGTAATACATAACGACGAAAGTGGGATGGACGCAGGTCTTGGGTGTGATCTTGTTTTGAATGTAAAAAAGGCAACTGACGCAGAATTTACAAAATCAAACGAGTTTATAGATGGGGTGAACTGTGGATCCGATCCTGTCGCAACTGTAAAAATAAAAAACTTAAGCCCGGGAACAGCCTACAACATTCAGCCGGTGTATGAGGAAGAGGTTGCGATATTTGGCGACTATTGGGTTTTTGAAGAAGTTCCGACCATTACAGAAACAACACTACCTGGAGCTGTTGCTGGAGGAGAATATGTATTTGAGTTAATAGATGGACACAGTGCTTTTTTGGACCAATACGAAGGTAGCGAACTATCCACTATACAGTTAGACAGCGAAGCGGAAAAAGTTGGGAAAGCCGGTGGAATCTTCAAACTAAAGTTAGATAGTGCAAAGAATGATGCCGGTTGGCCAACTGGTCACTACTATGCAGACTGGGATCACGCAGAAGGGGCCGATGATAACGACAATGAAATATATATTGGGGTTGTATACAATAAAAGCGGAGTAAAAATAGAAGAGGCTCCATACATCACAACTGACCCAACAGGAGAAGGGGTAAAGGACAACACACACCTTCCTGTCTATGTGACATTTTCTTTTGGAGAACTAGAATTTGAAACAGAATACACATTAAAAAGCTATTACAAGGCAAGTAATGGTGGAGATGGCCTCGGGGTAAATGCCTTTGGTTCCTCTGATGAATCTTACATAGAAATAGAGAGTTTGGACTTTAAGACACTGGCAAAAGGCCAAACTGAAGTAATTGAAACCCTTGGGACAACAGAATCTGGCACCGGAGTAGAATATGAGACCGGAGGGGGACCAAATGCAGGAATTAGTAAGGTTAATTGTGGATTTGATCCGGCAACATGGGATGGATGTTTTGTTCGTTGGTTTCATTCTCTAATATACACCCCGTCTCAAGCGGTTTTAAGAATAGCGGCCTCTCTTACAGACGCACTTCTTTCTTTTTCTATAAGTAGCGTTATTTACAATGCTTCAACTTTCACTGAAACAGGATGGGAAATAATAAGAGATATTTCAAACCTATTTTTTATAATAATTCTTATATACGTTGCGATTGGGACAATCCTTGGAAATCAAAAAGGGGGTGTTCAAAAAATAATCACCCAACTAATTGTTGTCGCTCTTTTAATAAACTTCAGCTTATTTTTTACAAGGCTAATTGTTGATGCTTCAAATATACTGGCTCGGGTTCTATACAACACAATGACAGTTGAAGGACAACCGGAACAAGCCATTGTTCAGGGAACAGGAGTTGATACCGAACAGAAGTCTCTATCTAGGGCAATTGCAAGTGGGCTAAACTTCGAAAAAACAATAAGTCCTGAAATATTGGCGCACCCAAATGTAAACTTGGGATATTTTTTCTTAACTTATTTGTTTGGAACAATTTTATATCTGATAGCGGCCTGGGAATTCTTTTTGATTGGAGTTATGTTCTTGCAAAGAATAATGGAGATCTGGTTATCCATGATTTTCGCTCCACTTGCTTTCATAAGCAACGTAGTTCCTGGTTGGAGTAAATATTTTGGAAGAGTTGGATGGAAAAGCTGGCTCGACAATCTACTCTGTTGGTGTTTTATCGCCCCTATTTTCTTGTTTTTTGTAATGCTTATTTCTGCATTCATAAATTCTGGTTTCTTGGATGGGCTATTTGTTGCAAAAGAATCTGGACAGATAAACCTACTGATGTTTTGGGCGGCAGTACTAATGCAATTCATGATAATAATTGGCTTATTAAAACAAGCACGAAAGACAGCAAAGAGCATGGGATGCGAGACTGCAATCAACTTCTCAGACTATGCCGCAAAATGGGGAAAGAAGGTTGGTTTTGGAGCAGGGGCGCTTGCTTTGGGTGTTGCGAGTGGTGGAGCGGCGGCAATTGGAAGAAATACTCTTGGTAGAATGGGAACAAATGTCGCTCAAAGTGAAAGCCTAAAAATGAAGTCTAAACAATCTGGAATGTCTGGTTGGGTTGCAAGACAACAACTAAATACAGCAAACAAATTAAGCAAATCATCTTTTGACGTTCGAAAAACAGCAGCTGGAAGTGGATTAAAGAATCTAGGATTCAAGGAAGCTGGGCTTGTTGGAAAGGCAACATCAGCTCTTGGTTTCAATGAAAGTCAGTCTGACGGATACAAAGAAAGAACTGAAAAGAGAAAGAAAAAAGAAGTTGATTTCTATAAGGAACTAAAAGTTGATAAAGCTGGGCACGACAAAATGAAAGAGAAGTATGGAGCAGGACTTGAAGACTTCATAAAAAACAACGCAACAAAATACGGATACAGCGGAGGGAATATGTCAGAATTTAAAAAGGCAAATTCCGCTAAGTTTAAAGAGGCAAAAGAAAAATTCGATATTTTGAGAGACGAACAGATGTATGGAAAATACTACGATAAATACAAGAAAAAGAATGACCTAACTTATCTAACAGACACTCAAAAGAAAGAGGCTCTGAAAACTGTCAGAAAAGATAAACTTGAAACAACAAAGGGTGTATTTGAGAAAAAGAATGGATCAGATAGAAATCTGGAAGACATCAACCAAGATCGATTAAACGCATACGCAGAAGTTATAGAAAAGAAGAGAGCTCATATTGCTGGAGCGGGAGTGAAGTCTGCTGGAAATGTTGGAGTGGGAGGAGCAGTGGTTAATGCAGCAGGAGGACTTAGCATGGCAGGAGCGGGAACCATCGGCGCTTTTGCAGGAATTCCTTTGCTTGAAGCAAGCGCCAAAAGCGACGCATACAAGCAGGCAGCAGAAGAATTGAGAGACATGGCAAAGGCAGAAGGAAAATCTAAGAATAAAAGAGAAAAATCTGAAGGTGATGTCGCTAAAAAAATAGAGAAAGAAGAAAAATACCAAGAAAAGGTTAAAGAAAAACTTGCCACTTGGGAAAGGCTGGCTGAGGATCATGACCGAACAGCTAGAGAAGAAATGAAGGTAAAGACAGGAAAGTTGAACATAGACGATCCAGAGCTAGATGGCAAACTAGAAAAACTGATGGAAATGAATGACAGAAAAATAGCCGAACACCAACTAAAGAGAGACTCTCTTGCCGAAAAAGCAAAAGACTTTGCTAAAAAGGGTAAGTCTTTGCCAGAAAAAGAGCATGAAGATTTTGTAAAAGCCGTAACAGAAATTAAAAAACTAGAAAAGGAGAACAAAGACATGGATGGGTTAACCGAGAACTTTAAAAAGAGTGGGGAGAGACTAGATAACCTAAATGAAAAGAAGGGTAACATAGGAAAATCAACAGGTGGAGGTGAAAAGAAAGAAGAACCTAAAAAAGATGAGGGCAAAAAATAATAAATGTTGTAGAATATAGACATGGATGATGATGTAGAAAAATTAGAAGAAATAGATGAGGTTATCTCAAATGTTCCAGACGAGATTCTTTCTGCTATGGAAGAAATTAACTTCAACGACAAACTAAAACTTATGGCCTTTGATCATAAGTTAACAGTTGAAGATTCTGGAAGATTTCACGATCTTGTCGAGGGTTATATTCTTGGTGGCTACGAAGATGAAGAGTTCTCAAAAAAACTTTCTCAAATTGTTAAAAGCCCAGAAGAAACCGTAAAAATAGGGAATGAGTTAAACGAAAAGATACTTCTACCACTAAGAAAGCAGTTAATAGTAGGGGAGTTTGATTCTATGGAAAGAAATGGTGAGTTCGACGAAGACACAACAGCGGAAGTATCACCTAACTCAACTATGTCTGTCGGTGGAAATGGCACAGAAAAAACATCACCCTTCTCAATTGTCGGCAACAATCTATCTTCTCCAAGCATGACAACACCAAAAGAGAACGATTACTCAATACCAAAGATAAATGAAGCCCCTAGACAAAGTGACCCTTATTTAGAACCGGTTGACGATATTAAACCAAAAATATAATGATTTTTCAGGTTCCACAATTTATAGATATTGAGGACAAAATTTTTGGCCCCTTTACTTTCAAACAGTTTCTATATCTTGCAGGAGGAGCGGGGTTTACCGTTGTTATGTTCAAGCTTTTTCCAACAGTGATAGCCCTTATTGTCTCTTCTCCTGTTGTGATTCTTGCCCTCGCTTTATCTTTTTTAAAAATAAATAACAAATCTTTCATTTTTACTTTGGAAGCATTTCTAAAATATCACCTCGGTGAAAAACTATACATTTGGAAAAAAGATCCTAAGAGGGCTGCTGCAGAAAAAAAATTACCCCAAAAAAATGGAGAAGAGATTCCGAGTTTGGTTCCATCTCTTACAGGAAGCCGACTAAAAGATCTTTCTTGGAGTCTGGATGTTTTGGATAATACAAAATCAAAAACGCTTTAGCGTGATATAATTTAAAAATGACGCCAAATAGTAAGGCAACACAAGAATTCGTTCCGATAAAAGAAATTCGGGATGGAGTAATAATTTTAAAAGACGGAGGCCTTCGAGGTGTTCTTATGGCTTCTTCAATAAATCTATCTTTAAAATCTGCAGATGAACAAGAAGCCACACTTTCTCAATTTCAGTCATTTTTAAACTCTCTAGAATTTTCAGTCCAAATTGTTATTCAATCAAGAAAATATGATGTTAAGCCTTATATCTTAAGTCTTGAGGGGCTACTAAAAGACCAAACAGAGCCTCTTTTGAAAATACAAACTAGGGAATACATACAATATATAAGGAAGCTTACAGAAGAAATAAACATCATGACAAAAACATTTTATGTTGTTGTCTCTTATAGCCCTTCTGTTATATCCAACTCTTCAGTCTCTGGACCCCTTAGTGGCTTCCTTTCAAAAAACAAGGGAGGACAAAATGAAAAAGAGTTAGACTTCGAAGAAAAAAGGTCACAACTTGAACAAAGAATTGGGGTTGTTCAACAAGGACTGAATCGTTGTGGAGTAAGAAGTCAGCAGTTGGGATCAGCTGAGGTTGTGGAGCTTTTTTATAAAATATTTAATCCAGGTGACAGTTCTGTTGGGATGACAGCTGGAATTCAGGTAGAATAACTTATGGGAATCTTGGACTCACTAAAAGAAAAGTTTGGAAAAACAGAGGAAAGAAAAACTCCCTTAGTTTCTCCTCTCCCTGTTCTACCAGAAGAAATATATGAAGCAGCAACCCTAGAACTTCAAGACATCATTGCTCCGTCCGCTCTTCAAATTCTACCAAAATCAGTTAACCTAGGAGACAAAATTGCTAGAACTTTTTTTATAATTTCCTATCCAAGATACTTGTCAGACAACTGGTTCTCTCCTGTTATAAACCTAGACAAGGTTTTTGATGTTTCAATTGCAATTCATCCAATAGATTCAGCAAAAATAATGAGAACTTTCCAAAAGAAAGTTGCCGAAGTCGCCAGCCAAATAAGCACTCGGGAAGCGCGGGGGATTGTGAGAGACCCGATGCTTGATACGGCGTACAGAGACCTTGAAGACCTTCGAGACAAACTTCAGCAAGCAACAGAGAAAATGTTTGACGTTGGACTTTATATAACGATTTATGCAGACAATGAGGCCGACCTTTTTAAAACTGAGAGTGAAATAAAATCTATTCTAGACGCCAAACTTGTATACATGAAGCCGGCACTATTCCAACAAGAGGACGGTTTCAAAAGTGTTATTCCTATTGGAGACGACAGGCTTCAAGTTCATCAAAAACTAAACACTGAGCCACTAGGAAGCCTGTTTCCTTTCGTTTCTTTTGATTTAAATACCGACAGGGGAATATTGTATGGACTAAACAGACACAACTCTAGTCTTATAATCTTTGACCGATTTGGATTAGAAAACTACAACTCCATAACTTTTGCAAAATCTGGATCTGGAAAATCATACGCAACAAAACTAGAAATATTGCGTTCTTTGATGTACGGAATAAGCGTTATGGTTATTGACCCAGAAAAAGAATATGAATACCTAGCCGAAGCAGTTGGGGGAAGATACTTTAATATTTCACTTACTTCTGAGCATCACATAAATCCTTTTGACCTTCCTCTGCCTCAACCAGATGAAAGCGCTTCAGATGTTTTAAGAAAAAACATTATCACTCTCGTTGGACTATTTAGAATTCTTCTCGGAGGCCTTACTCCTGAAGAAGATGCAATCATAGACCGAGCAATAACTGAAACATACGCACTAAAGGATATAACTCCGGGAAGTGATTTTTCAAAAATAGAACCTCCTCTTATGTCAGACTTTGAAATGGTTCTAGCTGGACTTGAGGGAAGTGACTCATTGGTCCAAAGAATCAATAAGTACACCCGAGGAAGCTGGGCTGGATTTATAAACCAACCAACTAATGTTGATATTAATAAAAAATTTGTAGTGTTCTCTGTTAGAGACATGGAAGACGATCTAAAACCAGCTGCAATGTATATTGTCACTCATTATATTTGGAACGCTGTTAGAAGAGAGATAAAAAAGAGACTTCTTGTTGTGGACGAGGCGTGGTGGATGATGAAAAGTGAAGACACGGCTTCTTTCCTTTACTCTATCGCAAAAAGATGTAGAAAATACTACCTTGGACTAGCAACAATAACTCAAGACGTTGGAGACTTTATGAGAAGTCCTTACGGAGTTCCAATTGTTACAAACTCATCAATCCAGATACTATTAAAACAGGCCCCATCAACGATTGACGCACTACAAAAAACATTTAATTTAACAAATGAAGAAAAATACCTTCTACTAGAGTCTGATGTTGGAGAGGGAATATTCTTTGCCGGATTAAAACATGTGGCGATTAAAGTTATAGCGTCTTATACAGAAGATCAAATAATAACATCTGATCCATCCCAGCTTCTAGCGATAAGAAAAGCGAAGGAAGACCTTGAAAGTTAATTAGTTTGAGAAATTAATTCTTTTTAATGTTAAAATACCTCTATATATGAATAGAGGTATTTTAATTATATTTTTAGTTTCTTTTTTTATTTTTGGAGGAGGCAAGGCTTTGGCTATTTCTCCTAGTGTTGGAGTATCTGTTACACCAGAATCTGTCTCTCCCGGTGACTTAGTAACCATAGAACTAGAAAGTTTTTCAACTGACCTAAATAGGGCTGAAATTGTTTGGGTCGTAGACGGAATAATCCTCTTACAAGGTGTCGGACAAAAAGAATACTCACTTAGCGCAAAGGGGCTAGGGGAACAAACAAAAGTAGAAATAACAATAAATACAACAAACGGAATTCCTGTCTTGAAAACAGTCTTTATAAACCCTCAGTCAATAGATCTGCTTTGGGAGGCCATAGATTCCTACACTCCTCCTTTTTACAAAGGAAAAGCCCTGCCTTCCCGTGGAGCTCTTATAAAAACATCTGTTTTACCTTTTCTAAAGGGAAGCAGGGGAACATTTTCTAACCCAAATTCTTTAGTTTACAACTGGGAACAAAATTATAAGCCCTATCCGTCTGTTTCAGGTTATGGAAAAAGTTTTTATGTTTTTAGAAATACATTTTTACAAAAAGAAGAGCTTTTAAAGGTAAAGGTTTCCACTGTAGATGGAACACTAACTGCGTCTAATTCAGTCAATCTTTCTTTCTTTAATCCCGAAATACTCTTTTATGAAAAAAAACCGGCCATTGGCGTCCTGTTTAATGAGTCAAAAAATCAAGGATTAACCCTTACTGAAAATGAAACATCTCTCCTTGGCGTACCTTATTTCTCTTCAACAAAAACAAAAGTTGGAGTATTAGACGGAACTCTTTCCTTAACTTGGAAAATAAATGATTCTTTTGTTAGCTCTGACAGACCTGACGTTTTAACGGTTAGAAAACCAGAAGGAGAAAGTGGTTATTCTATAATTAATTTTGAAGTAGAAAGTCCTTATTTGTATCAAAACAAAGAAGAATCTCTTAGGGTAAGTTTTTAATATATTATTTTTTTGATAAAATAATAACAAGATATGGAATATAATCGAACTAAACAAAATGACTAGAAGGAAATTACTATATTTTGCTATTGGATTTTTTATATTCGCAATAATTTTTGCTTTTGTTTTTCAAATATTAAAAAATAAAAAAGGAGACTCCTCTGGTGGATTGATTTCTAGTGTCTTTGAAAATATTTTTCCTTTTAAATCAATAGACCAAAATACTTCAGAAGGTGATTTTCTTGAAGATATTACAGTGGGAGAAATATCTAGTGAAGAGGGGATATCTGAGCGCCCTACTCTTCTAAAGATAACAGAGGGACCTGTTTCTGGTGCAACCCTTTTTGACGCAACAAGAGAGAAAATTGTATACCAAGACACAGCATCTGGATCAGTCGCCGTAACAGAAAGTTTTGTTGGCAGGTTCATAAGATTCGCAGAAAAATCATCTGGACATATATATGAAGTATCTTTTGAAGATTTCACAAAGACAAAAATAACAGGGACAACAATACCTGGAACCGAAGAGGTTCTGTTTGATAAAACAGGGAGCTTTGCTGTTTTTAGATATTTTGACGAAACAGAAGGAGAAATAAAGACCTTTGGAGGTCAAATACCAACATCGTCTGCTCAAATAGGTCGAGTTATTGGCGAGTATTTTGACGATAATATTTCGACTCTTTCTTTTTCTCCAGAAGAGGCTCGGGTTGTTTATGCAAAAGAAGACGGGGTCTACACGAATGTTTTTTTGTCTGACTTTAACGGAAACAACAAGAGACAAATTTTTTCTTCCCCTTTTAGTGAATGGCTACTCAACTGGTCAAATAAAGAGACTGTAATTTTAACAACAAAACCATCAGCTTATTACGGTGGGTTTGTTTACAGCATAGACACAAAGACTAGTTCATTGGAGAAAATAACGGGAGGGGCAACTGGATTAACTTTTAATATTTCCAATGTTTTGTTTGGCTTTTTGGGTACGACTTCCGAAAATTCAATGTCCTTGTATTCTTTTAACAAAGAAACTTCTGGGGTAACAAATCTAGGGATTGGAACACTTCCTGAAAAATGTAAAATACACGACTCTTCTGTTTCTTATTGTTTTGTTCCGAATTTTATTCCATCTGGAGTTTACCCTGATGACTGGTATAAAGGAAAAGTTTCTTTTAACGACTCTCTCTGGCGGGTTGATTTAAACAATCGAGTTGTAAACAAGGTTACAGATGTCAGCCAAGTCGCCGGCTACTCTATCGACGGAATGTCTCCTGTTGTCTCTTTAGACAACGAAGACCTTCTTTTTATAAACAAAAAAGATTTGTCTCTTTGGTTATATGATTTATAAAATATTTTTTTTCTTAATATCAGTTTTATCTTTTGGGCTAACTAGCCCTGTTTTAGCTGCCGACGTAGAAGTTTCCGGGCTTTGGATTTCCAACATAACCGACACCACTGTTACTGTTACTGTTGATATAATTAATAATAAAAATTTACCAAGTGCCTATGATGTAACCTTGGCCTACAAGATAGAGGATGCTACTGGAGATTTAGACGAGACACCAGACATTGTTTCAGGAACAATACCTCCAGGAGAAAGCACTCTGCCTGTTGTTGTAATAAACTCACTTGAACCAGGAGAGGTTTATTATATAGAGGCATTAAACCACACTGTAATTGGAGGTGCGGTCTTTTCGGAAACACTAAAAAGTACAAGCTTTGAAACACTAGAAGAATCAACTGACACAAATAATTTAGACACAGGGGAAATTACCACAACAACAACTGGTGGTGTCGAGTGTGTTGAAACAGACGGGAGTTATTGTCTTTTGGAGCCAATTCCTGAATTTGGAAACAAAATAACACCAGAGACCGGCTTCGGGGAATACGTGAACACCCTTATTCGTTTGATACTTGGAGTGGTAGGAGTTATTGTTGTGATTACTTTTGTATATGGAGGAATAATGTGGATGGGAACAGACTCTATTTTCAAAAAAACAGACGCAAAACAAAGAATGGAGGACGCAGCCCTTGGAACACTTCTATTGATTGGTGCTTATATAATACTAAACACAATAAATCCTAATTTGGTTGATATTAAAATATATATACCGAGCTCTTTCACAACACTAAAGGTTGAGGAAATTACAGATTCTGGAGAAGTTTTAACTATTGAATATTCAACAGAAGCAGGGGAGTGCCCAAAGGACTGCTCAAAGCTAAACGGGGAAACCGGTACAGATGTTCCTTATGAGAGCACAGGGGATAGTGTTGCCTCTGGTTTAAAGTCAGACCTTCAGGTTTTAACCCAAAAGCTTAGTGGCGCAGGAATATCTTGGACTACAACAGAAGCGTGGGAGCCATCTCGAACCCACAAAGCCCACTGTCACAGTGTTGGAACTTGTATAGATGCTAACTTCAGAGGGTTGGCTGATAATTCTAATCCTCCGCCAGAAAAAGTTAAATCTTTTATTGAATCAGGACTATCAATCGGTCTTTGTCCTATTTATGAAGTTGAAACAGAGAGTCAGAGAAACGCAGTAATAAACGCGGGAGTTGATCCGAAGTATGTAAAAAACTATGGAGGATGGATTTCCGCACCACACTTTTCTGTTTATGGAGGAAGTTGCTCCTAATTTTGATTACTCAAAATACTTAACAACAATTCTTCTTGTACTGCCGAGTCCTATGGATTCGGTTTTTACATTTGGTCTTCCCTCAAGGAAGGTGTGCACTATTTTACGATCAAAAGCTCTCATTGGTTCAAGCTCTGTGTCTTTTTTAAAAAATCTAGCTCTCTCCGCCATCATATGAGCCACGGTTTCAAGATTTTTTATTTTTTCTTTTAAGTATCCGTTAGTTTCAATAAAAACACTCCGAAGAACTTCTATTTCCATTCCCTCTTTTTCACAAAGTCTTCTAACTAGGTGTGTTATTGAATCTAAATGCTCTCCATCCTTTCCCACAAGGTCTCTGTGGTCTCCTCCTTTGACCTCACAAAGATAAAAACCCCTCTTTTCGTCTATCTGGCAGTCTATTGTTTCAAACTCAATCCCAGCGCTTTGTAGAAGGTTTTTTGTTATACCCTTTATTCTTTCCTCATTTTTCATGTTAAGCCTTAATATTTTTCCTTATATACCACTCTTGCAGGGCAGAGAACACGCTGCTTACGGTAAAGTACAAGGCAACAACACCACCAGCTGCGTAGGACACAAAACCAATCATTATTGGGGCAAGAAATTTCATCTGGCGCTCCATTGTTTTTCTGAAAAATTCTTCTTTTGAGGGTTCTTTGTTTGTTTTTTCTTCTTTTTGTCCAATTTTCATTACAAAAAAATGAACTGCTTGTGAAGCGGCGGCAAGAAGAGCGAGCACCATACTCTTTTGGGTTAGATCAAAAAAACCAAGGAAGAGGGGGTCCAGAGATTCTATTGGAGATATAAAACCATAGAGTATCTCACTTGAAACGGTTAGGTCGTGGGAGAAAACCTTAAACAGCGCAAGGATTATTGGTAGCTGAACTAAAATTACAGCAAAACTAGAAAATGGGTTAACTTTGTTTTGCTTGTAAACCTCAAGGGTTTTTCTGCTTTGTTCTGTTCTGTCTTTTATTGTTTCTTTTATCTTATTTAATTCTGGTTGTATCTTTTTTATTGCAATTTGTGTATAAATGGCTTTTTTAGAAAGGGGATATATAACAAGCCTAACAATTACCGTAACAATAACAACAGCAACTCCAATGTCGGGTCTTGGAAACACTCCAGCAAAAAATATTAGTAAATTGTATATTGGTTGATAAAAAACTTCGTGCCAAAGTAGTGAAATCATATCTATCCATTCTATATGGATATTTTTTTAGGTCAATTTATTTTAGAGAGTACGTCTTTTAGATTTGAGATAATTTCTTCTTTTTTAGTCTCTTTTAGGCTTTTTTGGGGAGATATTATGTAAAAACCAGTAGTTTTTATCTGTTTTGGCATCTCGTCATATAAAAGTCTTTTTGTTTTATTCCTTTCTACGCTTGTTTTATAAGTCTTTTTTGACAAAACAACCCCAATTTTAAGCTTTTCCCCAGCCTTAAACCTACACACAAAAAGACCGTTTCCGATCTTTTTGTGGGGAGTCTTTATAAAAAGGTCTATTTCTTTTTGAGTGAAACGGAGGGTCTTTTTTATCATTTAAGCCTTATACTGTTAGCTTTTTTCGGCCTTTAGATCTTCTTCTTGAAATAACAGCCTTACCACTAGTTGTTTTGCTTCGTTTTAGAAACCCATGGGCTCTGGTTCTTTTTCGTTTTTTGGGATTATAAGTTATTGACATATCCCTTATAATTTCATAAAAACCTTATTTTGGCAAATTTTTAAACCCTTAAACTTATTAACAGGAATCCACAGGTTATAAACACATTGTGTCATTTTTTATATTTCCGCTCAGTTGGGTATAATAGCCCTAATTACAAATAACCAGTAAAACATAATGGAAGGGAAGTTGATTTGGGATTCTTGTCTGCAAACCATAAGCAAAGACGCCTCTGTGTCCAGAAATGCTTTTAATACCTGGTTTAAAAATACTCATTTTGTAAAAGAAGAGGATGGAACAGTTTGTGTTGGTGTTCCTAATGATTTTATAAAAAACTGGTTAATTCAAAAGTACCAGAAGTTAATTTTAAAAATTCTAGTTGAAGTTAGTCCGTCTGTTAGATCTGTTGATTTTGTTGTTACAAAGATGGACACTCGTCAAAACGAAAAGAAGGAGGAAATTCTTTCTTCTCTAGAAGAGAATACTTTGCCACTCCAAGATCTTTTTATAAACAAAGATGATAATTTAAATCCTAAATATACTTTTGACACCTTTGTTGTTGGGGACTTCAACCACCTTGCCTACGCGGCAGCACAGGCTGTTATTGATAAGCCTGGAATAAATTACAACCCTTTCTTTGTGTACGGGGGAACAGGACTTGGAAAAACCCACCTAATTCAATCTATTGGAAATGAAATAAAAACACGCAACAAAGATAAAAAAATTTATTACATGACACTTGAACAGTTTTATTTGGACTGTGTTAATGCAATTCAAAATAATAAAATAAACTTATTTAAAGAAAAATACAGAAAATACGATGTTGTGATAATTGATGACGTTCAATTTATTGCAAGAAAAGACAGAACACAAGAAGAACTTTTCCATTTATTTAACACCCTTTATGATGGAAATAAGCAGATTATCTTTTCTTCTGATAAACACCCAAACCACATCCCTGACCTTGAAAAAAGAATGCAGTCTCGTTTTTCAGCTGGAATGATAGTAGATATTTCAGAGCCTGAATATGAGTCAAAAATGGCTATTTTAAAGGCTAAATTAAAGGATATGGGGGTAGAAATTGCCCCAGATGTCCTTGATTTCTTGGCTTCTTCTATTAGTGGAAGTATAAGAGAGTTAGAGGGTAGCCTAAACGCAGTTTTGTGCCAAACAAAACTTAAACAAAAGGAATTAACAATAAATGATGTAAAACAACTTGTAAGGAACAATGTAAAACCAAAGAAAACTGTTTCTGTTCCTGAGGTGGTAAAAATTGTTTCAATGTTTTACAACCTTGATGAAAATGTTTTGTATGAAAAAACAAGAAGAAAGGAAATTGTTCACGCAAGACAAATAGCGATGTATGTTTTAAGAGAAGATTTTAATGTTTCTTATCCTCATATCGGACAAAAACTTGGGGGAAAAGATCACACCACCGTTATTCACTCTTGTTTGAAAATAAAGGAGGAAATGAAAGAGGATCAGAACCTTTCTAATGAGATTGAACAGATAAGAGCCATGTTTAAATAGGTGTTGAAAAAGTATGAATAACTATAGAGAAATGTTAATAAGTTTTGAAAAAAAGTTTTTTATGAAAAAGTTATTAATTGTTTTTATTGGCAACGCAACTACTTTATTAACATCAGTTTTTATTAATCTATCTTTAATTCATAAAGGTATAAAAAGTTTTAAACATTATCCACATAGCTATCTTAATCATAATATCTTTATATATAAAAACTAATATATGAAAGCAATCATACTGTGCGAAGAATTGAAGGGTGCTGTTTTAAAAACAGAAAGATGTGTAGGAAAGAATTTATCCCTACCTGTTCTTTCTAATATTTTAGTTTTAGTAAAAGAAGATTCAGTTTGTTTAAGATCAACAAACTTAAGTATCGGTGTAGAAATAAAAATAAAATCAGAAACAAAAGAAGAAGGAGTAATTGCGGTTGATCCAATAGTTCTAAAATCAGTTCTAAGCGGTCTAGAAGGCGACAGGGAAATAGAAATAGAAGAAAATGAGGGTAATCTCATTATTAAAACAAACAAGTCAGAATATCTAATTAAAGGTGTTCCGTTTGAAGACTTCCCAACTCTCCCTCAAAAAAGCGGCGATGTTTTTAGTGTTGACCCAGAAGATATCTCTCTTGGTATAAGAAAAGTTTCTTTCAGCGCCTCTATGAGTGATATAAAACCAGAAATATCATCAGTTTATATTTATAGTGATTTAAATAAATTAATATTTGTTTCAACAGACACATTTAGATTGGCTGAATTTAAAATAGAATATAAAAAAGATGTAAATTTTAAATCTGTAATTATTCCAATTAAAAATGCGATTCTAATTGAGAAACTACTCGAAGAGACAAGTGGAACTGTTGATTTTTATAACAGTGGAACTGGTGTAACAATAACAGGGGAAAATATTTATATTTCAAGTAGGGTTGTTGATGGAATATATCCAGATTACAGACAAATAATTCCAAAAGAAAAGAAAACCTCTATAACAATTTTAAGGAATGATCTTTCTAGAATTTTAAAAACAGTATCTACTTTTTCAGATAGATTTAATAATGTTTTATTAAAAATAAACAAAGATAATAAAAATATTGAAATAAAATCAGAAAATCAAGATACAGGAAAAATGGATGAAAATATTAAAGCAAACATAGAAGGAGAAGACTTGGTTGTAAATCTAAACCACAAATACATATCTGATTTTGTTTCTAATATTAATTCAGAAAAAATATCAATTGAATTAACAACACCACAAAAGCCGATAATATTCAGAGGTGTAAACCTAAACAACTA
>JAGOTH010000001.1 GCA_018061865.1 Minisyncoccota bacterium | reverse complement strand
AAAATATATATGGCAGAAGCATTCAATAGAAACAAGCCGCACGTAAACGTTGGAACAATTGGTCACGTTGACCACGGAAAGACAACTCTTACTGCGTCTATACTTCATGTTTTAGACATGAACAAAGATAAGGGATACAGCGCTCGAGTTGAGGCGATTGATAGTATCGACAAGGCCCCAGAAGAAAAGGCTCGAGGTATTACAATTTCTCTTCACCACTCAGAGTACGAAACTCCAACTCGTCACTACGCACACATTGATGCGCCAGGACACGCGGACTACATTAAGAACATGATTACTGGAGCAGCTCAAATGGACGGTGCAATCATCGTGGTTGCTGCAACAGACGGAGCGATGCCTCAAACAAGAGAGCACATTCTTCTTGCTAAGCAAGTTGGAGTTCCAAAGATAATCGTTTTCCTAAACAAATGCGACATGGTTGACGACAAAGACATGATTGACCTTGTTGAAGAAGAAATCCGAGAAATCCTTGAAAAACAAGGTTTCGACAGAAATTGTCCTGTTATCAAAGGATCAGGTCTTAAAGCTCTTGAAGCAAAAGACGCATCTGATGAATGGGCACAAAAAGTTCTTGAACTAGTTACAGCTCTTGATACTTACATTCCTGAGCCAGTTCGTGAGACTGACAAGCCTTTCCTTATGCCAATCGAAGATATCTTTTCTATCGAAGGAAGAGGAACTGTTTGTACAGGTAAAATCGAAAGAGGAATCGTTAAAGTTGGAGAAGAAGTTGAAATCGTTGGTCTAAAAGACACACAAAAAACAACAGTTACTGGAATTGAAATGTTTAACAAAACACTAAACGAAGGTATGGCTGGAGACAACGCTGGAATTCTTATCCGAGGTGTTAAAAAAGAAGACATCACAAGAGGACAAGTTCTATCTAAGAGCGGATCTGTTACTCCACACACAGAATTTGAATGTGAAGTTTACATTCTTAAGAAAGAAGAAGGAGGAAGACACACACCATTCTTCACTGGATACAAACCACAATTCTACATCAGAACAACTGACGTTACTGGGGATGTTACTCTAAAAGAAGGAGTCGAGATGGTTATGCCAGGAGACACTGCAACATTCAAAGTTAAACTAGTTGCCCCTATCGCTCTCGAAGAAAAGCAAAGATTTGCTGTTCGAGAAGGAGGAAAGACAGTTGGAGCTGGAGTTGTAACAAAAATCATTGCTTAAATAGCGCTTGGCAAAATGCCAAAAACTAACCCTGTTCTATGACTACAACTAAACCAAAAAAAACACCCGCAAAAAAGGCTACAAAGTCAACAAAGGCCTCTGATGAAGTATCAATACTTCGTATTAGAGTGCGAGCATATGAGAATAAAATTCTCGATGCTTCAGTTCGACAAATAATTGACACAGCTCTTCGCTATGAAGCCAAGATTGTTGGTCCGGTACCTCTTCCTACGGAAATAAAGAAGTATACCGTTAACCGAGCGTCTTTCGTCTACAAAAATACACGAGAGCAATTTGAAATGAGAGTTCACAAGCGAGTAATCGACATTCTCAATCCTAATGCAAAGACGATTGAAGCTCTTACAAACCTTTCCCTTCCGTCAGGCGTTGATATCGACGTGAAGATGTTATAGAAATAACGACCAAAATGGTCAGAAGTGGTGTCGCTCAATTCTTTAAATTAATTGAAGCGACCGCCCACTAAATTCCCGTATGAAATTTATTCTCGGAAAAAAATCCCATATGATTGAGTACTTCTCCGAGGACGGAAAAGTTAAAGCAGCGACAGTTATAGCTGCTTTACCTGTTACTGTTACTCAGGTTAAGACTAAAGAAAAAGATGGATATACTGCGATTCAGGTTGGGGCATTGCCTACAAAAGAATCTAGAATATCTAAACCAAAACTAGGACACTTGAAAGGTCTTGAAGCTTTCAAGCACCTAAGTGAAGTTAGAATCCCAGAGGGAGAGACTCACGAAAGAGGTGAAAAGATGGATGTTAGCGTTTTCGAAAAAGGAGACACTATCTCAGTATCTGGAATTACAAAAGCAAAAGGATTTCAAGGTGTTGTTAAACGACACGGATTTGCCGGAGGACCACGATCTCACGGACAAAAGCACTCTGAAAGAGAGCCGGGTTCAATCGGAGGAGGACTCCGAACTCGAGTTCCAAAGGCTATGAGAATGGCCGGAAGAATGGGAGGAGAAATAGTTACTGTTTCAAATCTTAAAATCCTTGAAGTTATTGCTGAAGAAAATTTGATAGTTATAAGCGGAGCAGTCCCAGGTCGAAGAGGAACAGTATTAGAGATAACTGGAAAATAAATTTATGAAAACAGAAATAGAAAAAAAGAAAAAAACAGTTGTCGCTAAGAAGGACTCTTCAGATGCGAAGACTTCTTCAACAAAAAAAGAAGCTTCTGTATACAACGGAGCAGGAAAAGAAGTTGGAAAATTCGAACTCCCAGAAAATATTTTTGGAGAGAGATGGAATTCTGACCTTGTTCACCAAGTTTTAAATTCAATTCTTGCAAACAAAAGAGCTGGAACTGCTAATACAAAAAACCGTGGAGAAGTTCGCGGAGGAGGAAAGAAGCCTTGGAAACAGAAGGGAACAGGACGAGCTCGTCACGGTTCTTCACGATCACCAATATGGGTTGGAGGAGGAATTGCCCACGGTCCAAGAGCGGAAAAGAACTACAAACAAAAAGTAAACAAGAAAATGTCTGTTAAGAGTTTGTTTGTAGCGCTTTCTAAGAAAGCAAAAGATGGAGAAATCCTATTCTTGGATTCCATCAAAATGGACGAAATAAAAACAAAGAATGCGTTTGATATGGTTATGAATCTTTCAAAGGTTGAAGGATTCACAAGATTGAGACTCGACAAGAGAAACATCTTGCTTGTTATCCCAGAGGCTAACAGAAACATAACAATGAGCTTCAGAAATATCCCAGGAGTTACTATTGAGAAAGTTGCAAACTTGAACACTCTAAGTGTCGTAGAGCCGTCTAAAATTATTATTGTCTCACCAGAGGCGTCTGTTAAAATTCTTGCAGACAAACTAACTAAATAAATTTTTATGGCATTACTAAAAAAGACAACAAAAGAAAAGAAGCCAAAAGCAGTTAAGACTGTTAAAGAGTCTAGCGCTGTAGCTATTCGTGGTTCTGTTATAAAGAATCCTCGAATTACAGAAAAGGCTTCAATGCTTGCAGAGTTCAACGCTTACACTTTCGACATAAATCCAAGAAGCAACAAAAGAGAAGTTTCAAAAGCAATACAATCAATGTATAAAGTTACTCCTCTTAAAATCAGAATAATTACTCAAAAATCTGTAAAAGTTGCTAAAAGAGGAACAAGAGGAAAATCTGCTGCAGGAAAAAAGGCGATGGTTTATCTAAAGAAAGAAGATAAGATCGAGTTAATTTAATTTAGATAAATTACAAAAAACCTATGAAAAAATATAAACCAACAACACCGTCTAGAAGACAAATGAGTACAGTTACCTACAAAGGGGTGCTCACTGCCTCTAGTCCGGAAAAAAGTCTTACAAAAGGAAGAAAGAGAAGTGTAGGACGAAATAACACAGGAAGAATAACAACTCGACACAAAGGAGGAGGAAACAAGAGACTCTTTAGAGACATAGACTTTACTTACAACAAAAAAGGTATTACTGGAGTTGTAAAAACAGTAGAATACGATCCAAACCGATCTGGATTCATTGGTCTAGTTTTCTACCCAGATGGAGACAAGAGATACGTACTTTTACCAAAGGAGGTAACTGTCGGATCAAAGATAATTGCAAGTCCTGAGGCTCCACAGAAGCCAGGAAACAGACTTCCTCTATCGAAGATACAAGTGGGAACATTTGTTTTCAACATTGAGATAAAACCAGGGGGAGGAGCAGTTCTTGTTCGTTCAGCTGGAAGCTTCGCACAGGTTGTCGCTCACGACGGAGGCTATACAAGTATCAAACTTCCTTCAACAGAAATAAGAAAGATACCTGATACAGCATGGGCTACAGTTGGAGCAGTTTCAAACGAAGAATACAAACTAGTAAACCAAGGAAAGGCCGGAAGAAATAGATGGCGAGGAATTCGTCCAACAGTTAGAGGAACAGCGATGAACCCAGTCGACCACCCACACGGAGGAGGAGAAGGAAGACAAGGAAGAGGAACACGACGACCAAAGACTGCTTGGGGAAAGGTTACAGGAGGAAGAAAGACAAGAACTCCAAAGAAATACTCAAACGCTCATATCGTTTCAAGAAGAAAGGTTGGAAAAAAGAAATAATATCTTTTTACAAAAAAGCACCCCACTCGGGTGTTTTTTTGATTAGTCTTGCATTTTTTATAATTTGTGGTAATGTAAAACAAATTTAAAAATTGAATATGTTTGAAACAACAGAAGCACAAGACCTTCGGGTCGCCTCAATGAATGCCCAAATCGGCAGTATCAGAGAGAAGATGGGAACTTGCCCATACTACGGTACCTATGAAGTCCTAATTGATGCCCTTATCCAGAAAGAGTCATGGGGTGGTAAAAGAGTTAAGGAAAATTTAGTAAAAATTTCGCCTTCCGCAAATTTTGCTTTCACCAACTGGGCAATCAGACATGGTGTAGAGGTTAAACAGCCTCATGGTTATTACCTGGAACTTTTTGAAAAATTCCTTGAAGCACCAAAAGAAAAATACACTGAACAGAAAGTGTTACAGCTTGCTCTTCAGCATTTAGTTTCACTTCGGATTGCATTTCTTGATGCAAAAAAATCAATGGGATTGCGCATCGGAATGAAAGGCAAAGAGTTGGATAATTATTTTCCAATCGATGCAGTTGAAAAAGTGAAGCTTCTCGAAAAATTCCGTAGGGAGAATGAGCCCCTGCTTGATGAGGTGCAGAGTGACGGCCTGTCATGGCAAAACCTTATTGGTTATGCAACAGCCGGTATGGGTTACGTGCAAAAAACTGTGATTGAATCACAGATAGAATCATTGGTAGAAAACTATCCTGTGTGGCGTGACTTTGGAAAACACATCCAGGGATTTGGCGCATATACATGCGGATTTTTAATCGCATGTATTGGTGACCCAAGAAGATTTGCAGATTCAGGAAAACTTCGCGGTTATGCTGGCGTTGCAATCAAAGATGGTCAACCACAGCGACAGAAACGAGGTGAATCTGGAGGATACTCTCCAAAAATGAAGGCGATGTTGATGCATGTCTTTCCCGAATCATTTCGTAAAATTGCCGGCAAATTTCCAAACGAACCATATGCCATTTTCTTGGCAGAATGTTTTGAAAAGGAAAAAGCAAAAGCAATAAATGCCTCTGATGATTACATTAGAGAAACATTCGCGAAAAGAGGGGAAAAGGTGGTTGATATAATAAACCTTGGATATGAAATGCGTGAAGATAAACGAGTTTTCCTTGGTTTTAAGGTAAAAACTGATAAATCTGCCGGCAAAGCACCTGTAGGTGACGATGACTTTGTGAAAGAGGAAGACAAAGTAACCAAAGACGGTTACAAACATTTCCTCAACCCGGGTCACGTGCAACAGCGTGCACTTCGTAAGTTCGGGTCAATATTCTTGTCGGACTTCTATCATTATTTCCTTTATTCCATAGGAGAAAATCCAGACATCTGGAAAAATCCACGAATTATGGCGGTGCTTGAAAAAAGTAATAAAAGGTAATTGGTAAAACGAGGATGTTGTTGTGTAAAACAAAAAATTCCATGTTTTAAGTCAATGATGTTGCTGTGTAAAACAAACATGTCTATGTGCCCGTGTAAAAAGCGGGCACATCTTTAAGACAAGAGTAGTCATGTGAAAAACAATGCTTGCTATGTTTTTAGACAATTATATACGTGTGAAAAACAATATATTCGCTGTCTTTAAACAAAATGCGCCATATGTAAAACAAAGAATTGAGTGTTTTTAGACAAGTTATGGAATGTGAAAAACTAATTTTTGTTTGTCTTTAAACAAGATAGATTATGTGAAAAACAATATCATTGTTGTTTTAGGCAAGGTTTTTCATGTGTAAAACAACCGTATATTTGCCTTTAGACAATGTTCCAAATGTGAAAAACTAGATAGGGAATGTCTTTAGACAACAGAGTGTATGTGTAAAACAAGAATTTACCTGTTTTTAGACAAATAAAAAAATGTGTAAAACAAGGTGGCCTGTGCCTTTAAACAAACATTAATTTGTGAAAAACTAGAGCTTTAATGTTTTTAGACAATATTCCAAATGTGAAAAATTATTAAAAAGGTGTCTTTAAGCAAATGACTGAATGTGAAAAACCAAAAATTTATTGTTTTTAGACAATGCGGTTTTTGTGAAAAACAACGTCTGTCCTGTCTTTAAACAAATCGGATAATGTGAAAAACAAAATCCAACTTGTTCTTAGACAAGTGTATGATTGTGAAAAACAAAGTAATTGATATTTAATCCTCCGATAAAAAGGGGGATTTTTTGTAACAAAAAATCCCTTTAGGAGGGATTGTAATCTTTGTGGGAGATTCTTTTCAGGATCATTAGTTGAGGGGTTAAGATTGAAAAGATATCAATATAGTTAATCCCGTTTCCTTCAACCCAAGCTAGAGGGAATAGCCATTTTTCTTCATCTGCGATTCCCGCGAGTGTCCCTATCAGGATAAAAGTAAGGATTATTTGGATAATTTTGGGCTTCCATTCTCTGAATTTTTGCCAATATTTTTTTATTTTCACTTCTTAATTTTTCTTTATTATACAATTTTCAACAAAAAACACAAATCAATCAGATTTTGGGCCTTATAAATATTTGATTTTTTAGCGTTTTTGCACTCAGTTTATTTTTTAGCCTAATAATTTGACAATCCCCATACATTTGCTAGTATCTACTAAGCCTTCCCCTAGGCGTTTTATTTTAGTCACTCAGTTAAGAAACATATTAAATGACACGATCACTCAAAAAAGGCCCATATCTAGATCCTCGAGTTTTGAAAAAAATCGAAGGAAAAAGCCCATCAACAACTGGGGTTATTAAGACATGGTCACGAGCATGCCAAATCTCTCCTGAAATGGTTGGATTCACTTTTGGTGTTCACAACGGAAAGAACCACATTGAGGTTCTCGTTACAGAAGATATGGTTGGTCACAGACTAGGGGAATTTTCACCTACACGCAAATTCACTCGACACGGAGGAAAAATGCAAAAAGAATTAGAACAGAAGAAGAAAGAAGCTGAAATTGCAGCGGCTCAATCAGCCAAGGCTTCAACTGCTGATCCAAAGAAGAAATAATTTAAATTAATCAAATGAAAGCATTCCTGAAAAATCTAAGAATATCTCCAAGAAAAGTGCGACTAGTAGCTAGCGCTCTTCAAGGTAAGAATGTATCTAAAGCAAAAGAAGAGATTACTTTCATAATGAAGAGATCTTCTCTTCCAATTGAAAAGCTTCTTAATTCAGCTGTTTCAAATGCTAAAAACCAAGGAGTAGAAGAGAAAAATCTTAGAATCAAAGAATTCAGAGTTGATAAAGGAGTAACTTTGCACCGAAGAATGCCTAGAGCTTTCGGAATTGCGAAGCCGATAAACAAGAGATCAAGCCACATTACTTTGGTTCTTGAAGAAATTAAAAATAAAACTAACAAGAAATAATATGTCGAAAATAGTACACCCATATGCACATCGTCTTGTAATACTCCGCGACTGGAAAAGCCGTTGGTTTGCAGGAGACAAAAGATACCAAGCTCTTCTAAAGGGGGATATTGTTTTGCGAGAATTCTTGAACAAGAGACTAAAAGGTTTTTATGTTGCTGGAGTTGAAATCGAAAGAAGCCAAAAAACTCTAAGAATCATAATCCGAACTTCAAGACCTGGAATGCTAATCGGAAGAAATGGAGAAGGATCAATAAAGCTAAAAGCTGATGTGATGAATCTTCTAAAGCGCCAAAAGCTTGATATCCCACCAGAAGTTAAGATTGATATCGTTGAAGTGTCTAACCCAGATGCTGATGCAAAAATAATCGCTCACACAATAATCGAATCTCTAGAAAAGAGAACTCCTTTTAGACGAGTAATGAAACAAGTTGTTGAAAAGGTTATGTCTGTAAGAGGAGTTGAAGGAGTTCGTATCGTTCTATCAGGACGACTTGGAGGAGCAGAAATTGCCCGAACAGAAGATATGAAAAAAGGATCTATTCCACTTCAGACTTTCCGAGCTGATATCGACTACACAACTGAAAAAGCAAAGCTTCCTTATGGAGACATTGGAATCAAGGTTTGGGTATACAAAGGTCAAGTTTTTGAAAAAGACAAAGATAAGAATAAATCTAACTAAATTTTTATGTTATTCCCAAAGAAAGTAAAACACAGAAAGTGGCAGAAAGATCGAAAAGATATGCTTAATCTTTCTCCAGAAACAAGAGGCATCACTCTGGCTTTTGGTCAGTACGGAATCAAGGCTGAAACTGCATCTAGAATTACTTCAAATCAAATTGAAGCAGCTAGAAAGGCAATGGTACGACATCTAACTAAAGTTGGAAAAGTTTGGATTAGAGTTTTTCCAGACAGACCATTTACATCAAAGTCAGGAGAAGTTGGAATGGGAAAAGGAAAGGGAGATCTACAAGGATACTCTTTTGAAGTTCGCCCAGGAAGAATCATCTTTGAAGTGGATGGAGTATCAGAAGTGGTCGCAAAGGAAGCTCTCCGAAAGGCGGGAACAAAACTTCCTATGAAAACAAGAGTAATCGCAAGACATTAATTTTATGAAAACAAAAGAAATCAAAAAAATGGATAAGGATGAAATTGTAAAAGCTATTCGAGAAGGACAAGAAAAACTTCGCGAAATAAACTTTGACACTTCTGGAAGCCGTGTGAAGAATACTCACGAAAAAAGAACTACACGAAGACAAGTGGCGAGACTTTTTACAGCACTAAGAGAGAAAACAGTTTCTACAACTGAAAACAAATAATTTATGAAAAAAGAAGAAACAAAAAAATCAAAAACCCTCTCTGGAGTAGTTGTCTCAGCAAAAATGCAAAAGACAGTTGTTGTTGCTGTTTCTCGATTTGAGAAGCATCCTAAATATGGAAAATTCATGAACATCACGAAGAAGTACAAAGCTCATGATGAAGAGGGAAGATTTAAAGAAGGAGATCAAGTTTTGATTGAAGAGTGTCGACCAATCTCAAAGGACAAGACATTTAAAGTAATTTACAAATAGGCTTATGTTACAAACTGAAACAGTCGTAAAAATAACAGATAACAGTGGAGGAAAAATCGGAAAGATCTTCAAGGTTATGGGTGGTTCAAAAAAGCGCTATGCGACTCTTGGAGATATCGTCACAATTTCTGTTAAGGTTGCAGAACCAAGAAAAGGAGTTAAAAAGAAAGATGTTCTTCAGGCTGTAGTTGTTAGAACAACAAAGCCTTTCAGAAGAAAAGATGGTTCTTACATTAGCTTTGATGACAACGCCGTTGTTATTGTAGAAAAAGGAAAAAAAGATCCAAAAGCTGGTCGTGTTTTCGGTCCAATCCCAAGAGAACTTGGAGAAAAGGGTTTTCAAAAGATAATTTCACTTGCGCCAGAAGTGCTTTAAATATATGAAAAAAATGAACGTAAAAAAAGGAGATACAGTACTTGTCCTAACAGGAAAAGACAAAGGAAAGAAAGGAAAAGTTCTGATCTCTTTCCCATCTAAAGACAAAGTTCTTATTGAAGGAATAAACCTAAAAAAGAAAGCACAAAAGCCACGAAAGAGTGGAGAGAAAGGACAAATCGTTGAGGTCGCAACTCCAATACACATTTCTAATGTTAAGAAAGCATAAAGTATATGATTATCGATTCACAAAAACTAGAAAAAGAAGCATTCAGCGCCTTGAAAGGTCAGTTTGGATACAAAAACAAAATGGCTGCCCCTCGCCTTGTTAAGATTGTTATATCTTCAGGAACAGGAACAGGAATGAAGAAAGACAGAAACAAGAATGACTTCATCGTTGATAGAATTGCAAAGATAACAGGTCAAAAGCCGGCTCTTCGTTCTGCGAAGAAATCAGTTGCTAGCTTCAAACTAAGAGAAGGGGATCCAATCGGAGTGGTTGTTAACCTTCGAGGAAAGAGAATGTATGGATTTTTCGACAAGCTTATCAATGTTGCAATCCCAAGAACAAAAGACTTCCGAGGACTTGAAACTAAAATTGTTGATGACATTGGAAACATGACAATGGCTGTTAGAGAACACACAATCTTCCCAGAAGTTGCAGATGAAGAACTAAAAGATGTTTTCGGTTTTGCGATAACAATCGTAACAACTGCAAAAACTCGTGAAGAAGGACTAGAATTCTTCAAATACCTAGGAATACCATTCAAGAAAGCTTAAATTTTAAGTTTATAGAACAAAAGGCGCCGGAAGGCGTTTTTTTGTTTATTCATTGACAAAATAAGGCTGTTTTGTTAGTATAGACGGGTTCGCAGTTTTGCTCGAATCCGCTTGTCTCCGAAGGAAAATAAAGGTTTTTCTTCGAAAATAAGCGAGATATTCGAGCCGAAATTAATAAAGCGGGCATTATTTTTATTTTTTAATATGTCAAAAACATCAACATACGCAAGATCACTCAAAAAGCCTAAGTTTTCAACTCGGGCTAAAAATCGTTGTTTCAGATGCGGTCGAGGAAAAGCTTATATGAGAGATTTCGGTATGTGCCGAATCTGTTTTAGAGAACTTGCCAACGAAGGTATGATCCCTGGAATTAGAAAATCATCTTGGTAATCCTTAAATAATATATATGACAGATCCAATCGCAAGCATGCTTCAAAGCATAAAAAATGGTAGCAAAGTTTCTAACCAAACTGCAGTTTTTCCTTTTTCAAAATTAAAACTTTCAATTCTTGAAGTTCTAAAAGAAGAAGGTCTCGTTGCTGGAGTAGAAAAGAAAACTAAAAAAGGTCACCCAATAATCGAAATCGCTTTAGCTTATGACGCTTCTGGCCTTCCAAAGGTTAAAGACGTTACAAGAATTTCAAAGCCTTCTCGAAGAGTTTACCTTGGAGCAAAAGAAATTTTCCCTGTTAAAAACGGAAAAGGAATGATTGTTCTATCAACTCCAAAGGGAATAATGACAGGAACAAAAGCAAGAAAAGAAATGGTCGGAGGAGAAGTATTATTCAAACTTTGGTAATTTAAGTACTAATAAATACATTATGTCTAGAATAGGAAAACAAATTATAGAAATACCAAGTGGCGTAACAGTCTCAATGACTGATGGTGTTTTGACTGTAAAAGGATCAAAGGGAGAACTAAAAAGAACTTTCAGAAAAGATGTAACTATCAAAATAGAAGATGGTAAAATCTCTTTCACTCCAGCAAATGATACAATTCTTGCAAACGCTCTATGGGGAACATACGCATCTCACGTAACAAACATGATAAAAGGAGTTGAAACTCCTTATGAAAGAAAACTAATTCTTGAAGGAGTTGGATTCAAAGGTGAAGTCGCAGGGAAAGACCTAAACTTGGCTCTTGGTTTCTCACACCCAGTTAAGGTTGCAATCCCAGAGGGAATAACTGTAACAGCAGAAAAAGGAACATTTACTTTTTCAGGAATCGACAAAGAAAAAGTTGGACAATTTGCCTCTCATGTTCGATCCCTCAAGAAACCAGAACCTTACAAAGGAAAGGGATTCCGATACTCTGATGAGGTTATCAGAAGAAAACAAGGTAAGAAAACAGCATAGTATATGAAAAACTCAAAGAACAAAAAAGCAGTCAAAAGACTCAGAATAAAAAGAAAGATTAGATCAAAAATTTCAGGATCAGCCTCTTTGCCTCGTCTATCTGTTTTCAAATCAAACAAGTTTATCTACGCTCAAATCATTGATGATGAGAGCATGAAAACAATAGTTTCTTCTAACGACTCAAAGAGCAAGACAAAAGGAAAGAATGACAGAGCGAAAGAAGTAGGATCTGCTATCGCAAGTGAGGCTGTTAAAGCTGGAATCAAGAAAGTCGTATTCGATAGAAACGGATATAAATTTATTGGTAGAGTATCTTCCCTTGCAACTGGTGCACGAGAGGGCGGGCTAGAATTTTAAATATATGGAAATAAGAAAAAACACAAATCAAAGAGGAGGACCGAGAAAGACTGGACCAGGAGGAGCACCGGATTTTAAAGGTGGACCAAGAAGAGGGGGACGACCAGGAGACAGACCTCAATTCGAAAGAGAGAAAAGCGAGTTTGACCAAAAGACTCTACTTGTAAGACGAGTTACAAGAGTTGTTTCTGGAGGACGAAAAATGAGTTTCGCAGTTGTTGTTGCCCTTGGAGACAAGAAAGGTTCAATTGGAATCGGAACAGGAAAAGGAGCAGACACAGCTATCGCAATTCAAAAAGCTGCTCGTGACGCTAAGAAAAGAATGATCACTGTTAAAACTACAAAGAACGGATCAATCCCATTCGGCGTATCTTCAAAATACTCAAGCGCAAGACTAATGATTATGCCAAACGGAGGAAAAGGAAACGTTTGTGGAAGTGCTGTTCGAGATATTATTATCCTTGGAGGAATCAAAGATGTTACATCAAAGATCTTCTCAGGAAGCAAAAACAAATTGAACATCGCTCGAGCAACAATCGAAGCTCTAAAAGAAGTTTCTACTCCTTACAAAGCAAAGAAAGAAGCTCCAAAGGTTGAAGCTTTTGCAATGCCTGAAGAAGTAAAATAAGAATCTAAAAAAGTATTATGCAACTACACACACTAAAAAGAAATACAAAAAACAAAAAACCAAAGTATGTTGGTCGTGGTGGAAAACGCGGTAAGACTTCAGGAAAGGGAACAAAAGGACAATCAGCTCGTGCCGGAAGAAAATACAGACCAGCTTGGCGTGACCGAATCAAGAAACTACCAAAACTACGAGGACACAACAAGAATAGAGCTAAATCAGTTGATGGAAGCAAGTTAAAAGCTCTTGCCCTAAATGTTCGAGACCTAGAAAAGTTCTTCACAGCGGGAGAAGTTGTTTCTCTAGAAACAGTTCTTGCTAAAAAAGTAGTTAGAATTCCAAAAGGAGTAACTAACACTGTTAAAATCCTTGCAACAGGAGAGTTAACAAAAGCCCTAAAAATTGAAGGACTAAAAGTTTCAGACGCTGCGAAAGTAAAGATTGAAAAGGCTGGAGGAACGATTTCTTAAACTTCTTAAAAATCTAAAATAAATATATGCAAAACTTCATTCACAAATTTAAACTAATACTGGGAGATAAAAGTCTTCGAAACAAGATTTTATTTGTGTTGTTTGCATTTCTAGTTTTCCGAGCAGTAGCCTCAATCCCAATACCGGGAATCGACACTGTTCGTCTAGCAAGTCTATTAGAAGGAAATCAATTCTTGGGATTTCTTAATATATTTTCAGGAGGAGGACTTTCAAGTCTTTCTATTATAATGCTTGGAGTTAGTCCATACATTACTGGATCTATCGTTATGCAACTTCTGACTGTTATGGTTCCAAAACTCAAAGCTCTCTATCACGAAGAAGGAGAGGTTGGAAGAAAGAAGTTTACTCAATATTCTCGTCTTCTTACAGTTCCACTAGCAGCTCTACAAGGATATGCGCTTCTTATGCTTCTACAAAGACAAGGAGTTATCTCTTTCACAGGAGGATTTGATCTTTTCTACAACATTATTCTTGTTGTGGCTGGATCTATATTCCTAATGTGGCTTGGAGAATTGATTTCTGAATTTGGAATTGGAAACGGAGTTTCAATGATAATCTTCGGAGGAATCGTGGCTTCTCTCCCTGGAACAATCGGACAACTAGCTTATACATTTGATCCAAGTCTTATCCCAATGTACTTAGGTTTCGTTGTCGCTGGAATATTAATGATTGCTTTGATCGTTACAGTTAACGAGGCTGAGCGTGCTATTCCTGTTACTTATGCAAAAGTTATTCGTGGAGGAAAAACTCACGGAGGAGTTTCAACTTTCATTCCACTTAAACTAAACCAAGCTGGAGTTATGCCGATAATTTTTGCCCTATCAATACTTCTATTCCCACAATTGATCGGAAACTTCTTGGCTGGAGCAGGGAACGCAACATTACTTTCTATTTCTAGCGCACTAATCGCTTTCTCTCAATCAACAGTTCTATATTCAGTTGTTTATTTCGTTCTAGTTTTCTTGTTCACTTACTTCTACACAGCAGTTACTTTCGATCCAAAGGCTTTGTCTGAAAATCTACAGAAGTCTGGTGCTTTTATTCCAGGAATCAGACCAGGACTTTCTACTGAAGAATATGTTGGGAAAATCGTTGGACGAATCACTTTTATTGGTGCTTCATTCTTAGGTCTTGTGGCAGTTCTTCCTCTAGTTGTAAGAGAATTAACTGGAATTCAAGCAATTGCGCTTGGAGGAACAGCTCTACTTATCGTTGTGAATGTTGTTATTGATCTTCTAAAGAAGGTTGATGCGCAGATCGCGATGAGAGAATACTAAGACAGGTTTTAAGTGATAGGTTTTAGAAAGAGTGCCTCTCAAAAAATGCACTCTTTTTATTTTAAGGTTGATAAGATATACTTTTTACACAAATGACTCCACAAACTTATATATTCATTGGCCGATCAGGTTCTGGCAAAGGAACTCAAGTTGGTCTTTTGGATACCTTCCTGAAGGAAAAAGATCCCGAAAGGAAGATTTTTCATCTTGAGAGTGGGGCTAGATTTAGAGAGTTATTGTCTCAAAAAGGTCACACCCAAGACTTGGCTCGAGAGATCGCAAAAAGAGGTGAACTTCAACCTGCTTTTTTGGCGGTTCACATTTGGTCTCATATTCTTATTGAATCAATGACGGGGAATGAACACCTACTAATTGATGGAACACCACGAAGTTTTTCTGAGGTTATAGTTTTTGATACAGCTATGCGTTTTTATAATCGAGAAAGAGCAAAAGTAATTCATATAAACGTTTCTGAGGATTGGGCAAGAGAGAGACTGATGGGGCGAGGTAGAAGTGACGATATCGACAAAAAATCTGTTGAAGGCAGACTTGCTTGGTTTAATTCTGACGTTATGCCTTGCATTGATTTCTTTAAGGTTAGAAAAGATTTTTATGACTATATTGAAATAAATGGCGAACAAACAGTAGAAGAAGTCCACAGAGAATTGATGGAAAAAATAAATTTAAAATAAGATGGCAGTTTTCACTAAAAAAGAAGATTTGGAATTGATTCGTGAGTCTGGAAAAAAACTTTCAAAAATATTGATGGAAGTTAAAAAGAAAGTTAAAGCTGGAGTTTCAACTTTGGAGCTAGATATTTTTGCTCAAGAATTAATAAAAAAAGAAGGAGCTGTTCCGGCGTTTTTGGACTACACTCCAGACGGAGCTGACTACCCTTATCCTTCAGCTCTCTGTGTTTCTATTAACGAAGAGATTGTTCATGGAATACCAAGTAATAAAGTTTTGAAAGAGGGGGACATTGTAACTATTGATCTTGGCCTAAACTACAAAGGCTATTTTACAGATATGGCTGTAACCCTTGGGGTGGGTAAAATTCCAAAGGAGCTATCTAACCTGCTAAGCACCACAAAGAAGAGCTTAGATGACGGTATAAAGGCTATAGTGCCCGGTAAAAGGGTTGGAGTTATAGGGCAAGCGGTTTCGAAAACAGCCAAAAAGGGAGGCTTCTCCTTGGTTCAAGACTTGTCAGGACACGGGGTGGGAAGAGCGGTTCACGAAGAGCCTTTTGTTCCAAACTGGGGGTCTGAAAATGATGGCCCAAAACTAGTTCCAGGAATGGTTATTGCTATTGAGCCAATGCTGACTACAGGAAACGGTAAAATTTCTACACTAAAAGACGGTTACACAATAGTTTCAAAAGATGGAGAACTCTCGGCTCACTTTGAACATACAGTCCTAATCACAGAAAAAGGATTTGAAGTTTTAACTAAATATTAAGAGGCTCTTCAAATAGAGAAAGGGGAGATACTTTGGGGCCAGTTTTTGTACTTTTTCCCTCAACTGCTGGGGAGGGGGTGTTTGCTTCTGAGGAAATTATTTTTTCACTTGGGCGTGATGGAGAAAGTATTTCTTTTGCACTTTTTTCATCTCTAACAAAAGGCTCTTTTGGTAATTCACCATACTTCTTTTCATACTCTTCGAGTAGGTCAATGTATATTTTTGAAAAAGAGCTCTGCTCGTCTCCGAGATTTATCTGACCCAAGACATGCATTGCTTCTAGTCTGGTTATTTCATTCTCAATAGAGAGGTTTTCTTTTTTTACCTCTGGTTTTGGTATAGATATTTCTGGGATCCCACCAGATATTTTTTCTAATTCCTCTTTCATTACCCAAAGTTTATATTAAAACGCGTGCTTGTCAAAGGGCTGTTTGTTATAATCAAATCAATGGATCAATTATCAAACAACAAAGAGCAGGAGCTTTTGAATATTCGTGAGAGGATTGCAAGGCGTCACGAAGCTGAAAAAAATCTGGATCAAACTAAACTCGAAACAGAGACAGCTCGGGATGTTTTAAAGGAATACCAATCTGAAAAAACAGAAAATGTTATTTCAAAGGAAATGGCTGTTCCTGCACAAAAAGTGGAAGGAATGGTTCTTCGTCTTCGTCCAGAATCTCATGATGCAAAAATGGAGGAGTTGCTTGGTGTTTTGTTAGACAAAGGAATCAAGAATGCTCTCTCAGTTGTAGAAAAATTAAAAGACCCTCATCTAGAGGATGACTTTCATCGTTTCCTTGTTCAATATTTATTTTCAAACGGAGGAGTTGCAGGACTCAAGGAGGGAAGCGCCCTAGAACAATCTCTTGGAATGATTCTGGCGGAAATCACTATTCCAGAAAGCCTAGAAGAAGATCAGAAAAATTTTAAAGCACTTATCGCTTCGATGGAGCAGTTTTATGCTGGAATGCAATCAGTCGGGGACGGTTCCGACAACAAAGGCAAAAGACACTTCACCATTGAGGTGGCTCTGTCTGCCGGTAGTGATGAAGTTGTTGTATATGCTTCTGTTCCAAGGGATAAATTTACTCTTCTCGAAAAACAAGTTTTGTCCGTTGAGCCAAGTGCAAAAATAAAAGAAGTGACTGATGACTACAACATATTCTCTGTCGGAGGGGCGTCTTCTGGGGCTTATATAAAATTCAAGAAACATGAATCATTTCCAATAAAGACATACGACACTTTTGAATATGATCCAATAAACTTGATAATGAAATCTTTTTCTAAGCTTGATCGAGACACGGAAGGAGCGGCTATTCAGATGGTTGTTCGTCCCGAAGGACAACAAGCGGTAAAGAGAATGATGAAGTCCCTCAACTATATAAAAGAAGGAATGAGTGTGGACAGTGCTTATCGAGAAGCTGGCAAGAGTGGGGCTATAAAATTCCTAGAAGATACTGTAAAAACTTTTTCTTCAGAAGAGAAAAAAGAAAAGAAGGTAAAAACTGAGCACGAGATAGCTATTGCTAATATCACCGAAAAAACAAAGAGTTCTATTTTATCTGCAGAGATTAGAGTTATCGCTTCTGCCAAGACAAAAGAGAGAGCCGATGATATTGTTCACGAACTTGAGAGTTCATTTAATCAGTTCGACAATCCAACAAGTAATAGTTTCGAATTTGTTCCAGTCAAAGATAGAGCATTACCAGAATTTTTGAGAGATTATTCTTTTAGAAATATAAGAGATGGGGAATTACTTCCGATGAACTTGCGAGAGTTATCTACTGTGTTCCATTTCCCATCAAGCATTTCTGATCCAGGACAGCTCCGTCAGTCAAAAGCAGGGACAGCTCCTGCTCCGGTTGATATGAGTGAAGGTGGAATTCTTCTCGGCTATAACGATCATCAAGGCAAAAGAACACCGGTTCATTTCGGACGTGAAGACAGAATGAGACACTTCTATGTTATTGGTCAGACAGGAACTGGAAAAACAAGTCTCTTGAAGACAATGATAAAACAGGACATGGAAAATGGAGATGGAGTTTGTTTTATTGATCCACACGGAAATGATATTCAAGATATTTTGTCATATGTTCCACCAGAGAGATACGAAGATGTTATTTATTTTGATCCGTCCTACACACCAAGACCAATGGGGCTCAACATGCTTGAGTATGATGTAAATCACCCAGAACAGAAATCAATTGTTATTGATGCGCTATTTGGTATCTTCAACCAGCTCTTCGACATGAAGGCTACAGGAGGTCCGCAATTTGAACAGTATTTTACATATAGTGCGGACTTAGTTATGAGTCATCCAGAAAGTGGAAACACTCTTCTTGAAATAACTAGAGTTCTGGCTGACAAATCATTCAGAGACTTGAAACTATCTCACTGCAAAGACCCAAGAGTAAAGCAATTCTGGGCTTCGGCTGAGGCAACGAAAGGGGAGGCTGGACTTGAGAACTTTGTCCCATACATTACTTCAAAGTTCGATAGATTTATTTCCAACGAATTTCTCCGACCGATTGTTCTTCAAGAAACTTCTGTTCTTAATTTTCGAGAAATAATGGACAAGAAAAAAATTCTCCTTGTTAACTTGTCAAAAGGACTTTTGGGAGAAATAGGATCTTCTTTTATTGGAATGATTATTGTTGGAAAACTACAGATGGCAGCTCTTTCTCGAGCGGACTCTTATGGACAGAAATTGCCAGACTTTTATTTATACATTGATGAGTTCCAGAATGTTACAACTCCCGCAATTGCTTCTATTTTGTCTGAGGCTAGAAAATACAGACTTTCGTTAAACGTGGCACACCAGTTTATTGGACAACTGACAGAAGAAATAAAAAATGCTGTTTTCGGAAACATTGGATCAATGGCAATACACAGAGTAAGCCCCGAAGACTCAAAGTTTTTGGAATCAAAATTTTTACCAACATTTAGCGCACAAGACATAACAAGATTAGATAACTTCAACTCTTATGTTTCTATGATTGTAAACGGAGCGCCGACAGTTAGACCTTTTAATATTATTTTCCCTGGTTTTCCAGATGGAAACAAAGAGCAAGTAGAAAAACTAAAGGAATTGTCTTATTTGAAATACGGAAGAGAGCGTGCAGAGGTTGAACAAGAGATTTTTGACCGCTTTAAAAAGGCCAATAAAATGGAGTAGTATTCCAGCCATTTTTCTGCTATATTCTGTTAGTTAAAAGTAATTTTTGTTTTAAAATGGAAAGACCAGCAGAGGAAAGATCTCTTATTATTTTCAAACCAGATACAATCCAAAGAAATTTAGTTGGCGAGATAATGAGTAGGTTTGAAAGGAAAGGAATGAAAATTGTCGGTATTAAAATGATGAAACTTGAAGACGTTGTCATTGAGGAACATTATTCTCACATAAAAGATAAACCTTTTTTCCCTAGGATTCGTGATTTCATGAAATCTACACCCGTTGTTGTTATGGCTTTGTCAGGTATAAACATCGTTTCAACCATAAGACTGCTAGTTGGCCCAACAAAAGGGTATGAAGCGGACGCTGGAAGCATAAGAGGTGATTTTTCTATGAGCACTCAATCTAACATTGTCCACGCATCAGACGGTCTTGAGGCCGCTGAAGCAGAAATAAAAAGATTTTTTAAGGAAGAAGAGCTTTTTGATTATAAAAAAATAGACACAGATTACATATATTCTGAGCATAAAGAATAAAACACTGGTTTGGAGACTCTCCAATCATGGAATACAAGAGAACTTGCGAAATGTAATTTGTAAATAGATAAAAACCCAAGGCCTGCCTTGGGTTTTTTCTTCTTTAGCAAATCCAAAACAAAAAATTAACTTCGTCTAGTTGTTTACTATTTTATTTTGATATAAAATATCTGTACGGCTATTTGATTTAGTGCCTTTGAACACTATTTTTATGGGAACAGCCGTAACTTAAATGTTTAACAATTAAGTTCGTGTACCCACGTAGCGTACCGTCTTAGGTGCACTATGCTCAAATAGTCGTAATAAGCATCCCTTTTGTAAAAAAGGGATTTTTATTTTTTAATTCTGATACAATATATAAATGGAAAACATTAGCCTATACAAAAGGTCTGCCAGAAGGGCGGTTTTACACTTGTGGAGCCTTTTTGTTATTAGTTTTTTGGCTATAAAACTAAAGCTTTATGACATTTTTTGGTGGTTTGATAGACCTATGCACTTCTACGGGGGATATGTTTCAGCTTTACTCATTATCGCTCTACTTTTTAAGGCAAAAATATCTTTTTCAAGCAAGAAATTTAGTGTAATTTTATTTATTGGAGTATTTTTGGTTGGAGTTGCTTGGGAATTGTTTGAATTATTTGTTGAAAACAACACCGGTGCAGACCTGGTTTCAATGAGGGACTCGATTGAAGACCTGATCTTTGATATGTCTGGGTCAATTCTCGCATACTACTTTTATTTCATTGATCAAAAAGAAGAGAAAAAGATTTCCAAAATATCGTAATCTCATATAAAATATAAAGTAATGGGAAAAGAACACGAATTTAAAATTACATTTGCCGGTGGGGCAGGTTCTGTCACCGGAGCGAACTTTCTAATAGAATTTGGTGAAGAAAAGATTTTGGTTGACTGCGGACTATTACAAAAAACAAAATTAGCTGATGAGTTAAACTGGGAGCCGTTTCCATATGATGTTTCAACTGTTGGGCATTTGATTATTACTCACGCTCACATTGATCACATCGGTAGAATTCCAAAACTGGTAAAAGACGGTTTTCGTGGGAAGATAGTTTCGACTCCGCCAACAATGGAGCTGGCTCATCCGATGCTTGAAGACACTGTGGCAATACTTGGAAGAAATAAAGAAGAGGATCTGGCAAAGATTTATAATGCCGAGGTATTAGCTGAAGTCTTTCCACTCTGGGAAGCGCACGAATATAAGAAGCCTTGGAAGATAGGACCAGCGACTGTTAGATTCTTGGATGCAGGGCATATATTGGGTTCTACAATGATAGAAATATCCTATGGAGGCAAAGTGTTTGTTTTTACTGGAGACCTCGGAAACTCTCCTTCACCGATCTTGCCTGATACAGACAAGCTTGAGAACGTGGATTATTTGATAATGGAGAGCGTTTATGGAGATAGAAATCATGAATCAAGAGACCAGAGAAAAAAGCTTCTAGAAGAGGTTATAGAGGACAACTATAAAGCAGGTGGGGCCTTGGTGATCCCAACTTTTTCATTAGAGAGAACTCAAGAGTTACTTTTTGAGATAAATGATCTAGTAGAAAACCAGAGAATTCCTTCTATGCCGATATTCCTAGATTCTCCTCTAGCAATAAAGCTAACTCATGTATATAAGAATTTTACAAACTACTTGAATGAGGGGGCAAAGAAATTAATTTCAGACGGAGATGATATTTATAATTTCCCAGGACTTACCGTGACAAAGGAAACAGAAGAGTCAAAGGCAATTATTAAAGCTCCTAATCCAAAGATAATTATTGCGGGAAGTGGAATGTCAAACGGTGGAAGAATAATCCACCACGAGATAAATTATCTCCCAAACTCGAAGAACACACTCCTTCTTACTGGTTATCAATCTATGGGAACACTTGGAAGAACAATTGAAGAGGGTGCTAAGGTGGTTCGTATTTCTGGCGAAGATGTTGCTGTTCAAGCTAGAATAAGAAAAATCTCTGGATATTCTGGACACAAAGATGCGGATCACTTGCTTGAGTTCGTTGAAGATGTTAGTGATAAGGTTAAAAAAGTTTTTGTTGTTTTAGGAGAGCCGAAGAGCTCAATGTTTTTGGCTCAGAGAATTAGAGATTATTTAGGAATAGACGCCGTTGTGCCAAAAGATGACGAGGTGGTAAGTATTAAATGGTAAGATAAATAAATACGTGATGGATAATAAAGAAAAGAAAACAGAATACCTCTGCTATAACGGACCAATAGGGGACGGAAGCAAACATAGTCACTTAAAATTAAAATTAGGAGTCTCAGGTGCTGCCGAAACAGGACACTGCGGAGTTGACGCCCTCGATAAGGCAAAAGATTTGGGAAGAGAGATCGTTCGTCAGGGGGGAATTTTGGTAACTGGAGCGACTACGGGTTTTCCGTTCTGGTCTGCGATTGGTGCAAAAGAAGAAAAGGGTGTGTCTATTGGTATCTCTCCGGCATCAGGAGAGAGGGAACATGTGGATGTTTTCCGACTACCTCTCGATTATATGGATTTTATAATTTATACAGGTTTCGGTTTTCCAGGACGAGATTTACTTTTTGTTCAGAGTTGCGACGCTATATTCATTGGATGCGGAAGAATAGGAACAGTTCACGAATTCACTATTGCTTTCGAGAGGGGGATTCCGATTGGTGTACTTGAAGGATCTTGGGAGATGGACGAAGAATTAAGACACATATTTGAAAAGGGTCACAGAGAGAATGCAAAAATTATATTCGACAGTGATCCAGCCAAACTTGTTTCAAAAATAATAAAAATTGTTGAGGAGACAAAGTATAAGGACGCAGGATCAGAAGAGGAGGCTTCATTGGCCCGCTTCTCAACGGCTCCACCAGTAGAAAGACACTAAAAATAAAACCCCTGATTCATTCAGGGGTTTTATTTTATAATTTATTTTACAGTAGCTAGGACTTTTTTGAATACTTCTGGGTGGTTTTCTGCAAGGTCTGCAAGAATCTTTCTGTCTAGTATTACTTCTTTCTTTTTTAGAGCGTCGATTAGTTTGCTGTATGAGATTCCTTCTTCTCGAGCTAGAGCGTTTATCTTTATTGTCCAAACTTTTCTGTTTTCGTTCTTTTTGTCTTTTCGGTGAGCGAAAGCATGTGTTCCTGCGTGCTTGATAGCGTCTTTTGCGGCAGCTTCTTTCTTGCTTCTACCAAAACGGTATCCCTTAGCCATCGCCAGGACATTCTTTCTCTTCTTATTTTTGATTGTTCCTCTTTTTACTCGTGACATATATTAAAAATTATCTTCCAGGTAATACGCGACTTCTCTCTTTATTAGGCAAAACGAACTCAACCCCTCTGTTTCCAGCTAGTTGCTTTCTTCTGTCCTGTTTAGCGTTGAAATGGCTAAAACCGGGCTTTCTTCCGATAAGCTTGCCGTTCTTAGTTATTTTTAGCCTTTTGGTAAAAGACTTGTTTGTCTTCATCGTCATAGTCCTTGTATATTAGCCTATTCTTCTCTTTTTGGCAAATTTAGGTCAACCGCCTTAGCCTTCTCGATAGTCATACCGTAACCCTTGGTACTTTTCTTGAAATCCTCCGAAATCTTGTAGGGAACAGTGATAAATTTTAGAACTCTTTCAAGTCTTTCTTTGAAAAATTTTTCTTCGAAGTATTTTGATCTACCAGATAGATAAAGTTCTATTTTTATTCTGTGTCCCTCAGATAACCACTTTGAAGCAAGTGTTGCTTTCATTTCTAGATCGTGGTCACCAGTTCCAATTTTTATTTGAACTGCTTTTGTTTCAGTTGGTTTTGCTGTTTTTATTGATTTAGCTTTTTTCTTTTGTTCGTATTGATATTTTCCAAAATCAGCAATCTTGGCAACTGGGGGAGTAGCTCCAGCGCCTACTTCAATTAGATCTAGTCCGAGAGCTTCAGCTTTTTCGAGAGCTTCTTTAAAGGAAATAACCCCAAAATTCTCACCTTCAGGCCCTATGACACGGAGTTCTGTCGCTCTTATTTCTTTGTTTACGCGTTCTTTCAAGAATTTAGTTGATTTGTTAGGTGCTCATTGTATCTAAAAACGGGGGTTTAGTCAAACCCATATTATTGATACTTTTTTGAAAAAGTATCCAAAAACTTTTCGCCGATATCTTCTTGTAAATATTCACGAAGTAAAAATCGACTAAAATCAATAACTCGCAGAGCTCAAACAGATTGATTTTTCCTTCGGAGCGTCGATTTTTACTGGTTTATATGATTACAAGAAGATAAGGCGATTAGAGATCTGGTAGGTTTTATAAAAAGGAAACTAGTTATTTTAAAGAGCTTTTCGGGGAATAAAAAAACCCACACGCCATTTCTTTCGAAACTTTGTGTGGGCTCGTCATGATCAATTTGCTGATCAGTAACTTTAAATGGCAATTTTACCTTTTAATTTTGAGAGGTCGAATATCTCACCAAGGGTTTTTACCGGAAGTTTGTCCTGATGTGCCATTTTCGGTGCAGTCGTTGCTCCTATTATTGCACTGTGGGTAATCCCGTGTTTGGTTTCCTCTTGCAATTTTGTAATTGTTGCCGGAACACAGGAGCCTTCTTTTAGGGAGAAAATATCTGCAATCGATTTGTGGTCGAGCATAATTCTTTTCCCCCACTTCGTTAGGGCCGTTCCGAAACCGGTGTGAGGTTTAAACCTCTGAATAAAGATTTCATCAGCTTTCATTTTTTTCCCGGCGGTAGTTTTTTGGTAAGGGTGGAATTTAATATTCCACGGCTCAGTCGGGATTCGGCTGATGTTGTGGAAAATAAATCCTTTTAAACCGTTAACCAAACCTTCAAAGGTTACGCCATTAATTTTGATGTTTTGGCGATTACCCGAAAATGCTGCTTGCCATGCCGGGTACACGATCAGTTCGGTTCTTCCGTCGAAGTGCGTTAATGCAACCTCGAATCCGTTGATAAGTCCGCGATTGAACTCACAAACAGTGATATGGTCTGAGTCTGGCGCAGGACAACCAACCAAAAGAAAGCCTGAAAGTTGTTTGTTTTGCTTAACAAACAAATTTTGAAAAGTCTTTCCCTTGGCAAAGTAGCCATAAAGGGGAAGTTCGCTTCCAATGAGGTAATCCAACCTGTCTCCAGGTTTCAGGGCCTCAACCTGTTTTTTCGTAACAGGACTCCCGTCCATACGAAAAAGTTCGATTTGAAATTTTCGTTCCATAATTTAATGATCATTTGGGTTTATTATATCACACCTATTTGCTTTTGTAAATAGCTCATGATTTCCCAAAATAGCCCTTATTTGCGATACTTTTTAGGTAATGAATTATGCCGAAAACAAGAAAGCCTTCTTTGACTATGAGATCCTGGATAAGACCGAGGCGGGTATTGTGCTTTCTGGCGCAGAAGTTAAGTCTATAAGAGGTGGAAAGGTCTCTATTATCGGCTCTCAAGTGATATTAAGAGGAGGAGAGGCTTACATAGTTGGGGCGACAATTCAGCCTTATCAGCCCAAGAATACTCCCAAAGGTTATGAGCAGGATAAGACCAGAAAACTACTACTTTCTAAGAGTGAGATTAAAAAGCTCGAAGGCAAGGCCGGAGAGAAAGGATTGACGATAGTGCCTGTTTCGTTGTATAATAAAGGAACGAAAATTAAGCTAGAAATTGCGGTTGCTCGTGGAAAGAAAAAATACGACAAACGAGAGACAATAAAAAAACGCGAAACAGAGCGAGAAATTCGTAGAACATTTAAAAGATAGAACAAATAGTTTGTAGTTTAAAGTTGTCAGTTTATAGAGAGGGCCAAAAATCTTTTCTAAAAACTTGAAACTATAAACTTAAAACTACCTTATGGGGATGCTAGGCATCGACAGGGAGATTGTTCAGAATAGTTGCATGTCGGGGAGTATGGAGCCCGTTAAAAACTATACAAAATCTCAAATGCAAAAACATTTGGATCAGTGGAGAGCCCTTACGCAAGTAAGGCCTTCGCTCTAGCGTAAGCTTTTAAGCTATGGTTAGCGCCTCTTTTTTCTGGTTTCTTGGAAGAAGTAAGGTGTTATAAATAGAAACTATGATTTTGTGTCGCTCAACACAGAGTCGAGAAAATGAGATCGGGGAGAGTGATTTTTACAAATTTATATATCACTCTAACTTAAAACAAAAAAATTTGTTAAACATGTAGATTATTATTTTGTTCCTCTTTGCACGGCGGTTCAATTCCGCCCATCTCCACCACTTCACTAAAACACTCAACTTAAAGGTTGAGTGTTTTAGTTTCGCGGTGCGAAGCACGCGAAAACTTGTAAAGTTTGAAGTGGTGGACCCCGCGAAGCCTTGGCGGAGTGGGGTATAATTATTCATATGTACTATGTTTACATATTAAAGAGCCTCAAAGATGACTCAAGATATATTGGCATTACAAAAGATTTAAAAAACAGAATTGCCGAACATAATAATCTTGAGACCAAATCAAATAAAAGCAAAGCCCCATTTAAATTAATATGGTATTGTGCTTTTTTAGATAAGTATAAAGCTTATGATTTTGAAAAATATCTAAAATCTTCTTCCGGCCACGCCTTCACCAAAAAACACATCACATAACCTCCTTGCATTTTTGTTAATTTAATCTATATTGTTTCTACTGTTTCCAAAGTATTCAGAGGTTTCTGGATATAGTAATCCATCCCTGTGGGCTAGCAATAGGGAAATGGCTTAGGAATTCGCAGTAACTGTAAAGCTCGCCTTGAAAGAGGCGGGCCTTTTTATTTAAATAAAAAATCCCGAACTTCGGGATTAAAAAGGCAGACCATCAGATTCTTCGTTTTCGCGATAAGAAGAAGTTATGGCTGGTAAGTCTCGGTGGAAAGTTATTTTTAACTGTAGAGGATTGAAATCCTCATTTATAAAATCTTTCATTTTGAAAGCCATCTCTAAAGCTTCAATGAAAGAAATATCATATACTCTTTGTAATAAAGTAAGGAAGTTCCCACTAAACCCACAACCAAAGCATTTACAAATATTTGTTCTAGCATTCACTCTAAGAGATGGTGTTCGCTCTTTGTGAATAGGACAAAGCATTGTTAGATCCCCATTTCTTCTTTTTTTAGGAATGAAAAATTTATTTCCTGTTCTTGTTGCGTAGTCTTTAAAAAACTTTTCCCAATAAATTGTATTTTCCCAGAGAATTCTGTCTACCACTTCCTTGCGATACCTTTGTTTTTTCAATGTTTTAGTTTTTCTTAACACTACCGCCTGAATGTATGGGTGTCAAATAAAATCACTTTTATTTTATGTTAGAATACCCGAATGGAAAAAACTCATTTAACTATAGGGCTCGGGCAGATTGGCTCCGCTATTAGAGAGATTGTTGGGGGAGACGGACTGGATCTAAATAACCAAGACGGATTGGCTTCTCATTATGATGTTTTGCATATTTCTATTCCTTTTTCTGATTCCTTTGTCGAAACAGTTAAGGGTTACCAAGATAGATTTACCCCAGAAATAACAATAATTCACTCAACTGTTCCAGTTGGCACAAGTGAGACTCTTGGCGCGGTTCACTCACCAGTAAGAGGAATTCATCCGTACCTGAAAGAAGGCATTTTAACTTTTGAGAAATTTTTTGGTGGAGAAAAAGCAGAAGAGGCTTCAAAGATTTTTGAAGCACACGGAATAAAAACTATTGTTACAAAAAATTCTCGCGATACTGAAGCAATGAAACTGTGGGATACAACTGTTTATGGTTGGAATATTATTCTGGAAAAAATAATTCATAAATATTGTGTAGACAATAATGTAGATTTCGATGTTGTTTATACGAAATCAAACCAGTCATACAACGAAGGATATGAGAAGTTAGGACATCCAGAATATAAAAAATATATTTTAAAGCATGTTGAAGGAAAAATCGGGGGACACTGCGTCGTGCCGAACTTAGAGCTTCTCGGAGGAGAGGTGAGTGAGTTTATAAAGAAGCTAAACGAAAATACTTAGATTTCTATAATAGTGTTTCCAGATGTTTTAAATACTCTGGTCTTTTTTACAGTTGGTTCTTCTGTCATCGGTTCGTCCTCTTTTCTTTCACGAGTTTCTAGTGTGATTTCTATTTCAGCCCCAACTTGTTTTGTGGAGATTTTGTCTATTGCTGTTCTATCGCCAAAAAATATAGACGATACGGTAGTGATTTCTTTTCCAGATTCTTTATACCAAACCAAGTATTGAAAAACTCCACTTCCTCCCGGAGAGACAGACGCAACTCCAAAAAGATTTTTTTCACCACCCATCTCTACTACTGTATAAACATTTTCTAGGCTAACGAATCCCTCAACCGTTGTTTCTTCTATTTGGAATTCTCCGTAACCTTCTTCTAGTTCTACTTCTGCATTTTGGTCAGGGACAGATATTTTTGCGTTTGATATTTTTTCGAACAAGGCTTTGTCGGTGTCTTCTTCTGCTGGAAGAGAGGAAGGGCCGTTGGTGCCTATTTCTTTAGGTGCTTTTTCTTTGTTTAGAAATATAAAATAAACAACTACAAGTAAAACGAGGAGAATTAATATTTTTTTAGATTTGGAGTATTTTTTTGTCATAAACTAATTTTAACATAGTCTTTTAAAAAGCTGGTTTTTATGTATAATTCTACCAATGGATAACTTCTTAAAGAAAAACAAAAAAATGGGGAAAAAGGGAGGAAACAATAACAAAACACCTTCCTTTTTCACTCACTTCACATTTATTGTTCTTATTTTTATGGCTCTTTCGGCTATTTACACAATCACAGGGGACAAGGTGGAAAAGACAGAAATACCTCTCTCTACTCTAGCGTCTGAAATAAATCTCGGCCAAGTGAAGAAGGTAGAAGTTGAAGGAGAAAAGATTTCTATTGAGCTAATGGACGGATCTCTTCAAGAGAGCAAGAAAGAAGCAGAGAGCGGAGTTCTTGAGTCTTTGAAAAATCTAGGAGTAACGGATGAAAAGTTGTCTCTAGTTGAGGTTGGAATAAAAAGTGAATCAGGTGTTGGATACTGGATACTCAATCTACTTCCAATTCTTATTCCAATTCTTTTCTTGGTTTTCTTTTTCTGGTTTATCGCCCGACAAGCTAAAGGAGCTGGAATGCAGGCTTTTAACTTTGGACAATCTCGTGCTCGAATAACAAATCCAAATGACAAAAATAATCGAGTTACTTTCAAAGATGTCGCCGGTGCAAGAGAGGCAAAAGAAGAATTGAAAGAAATTGTAGATTTTTTGAAAAATCCGAAAAAATTTATTGATATTGGAGCTCGTATTCCAAAAGGAGTGATTCTAACTGGAGCTCCAGGAACTGGAAAAACTTTACTTGCTCGAGCGGTGGCGGGAGAAGCGGGTGTTCCGTTCTTCCACTTGTCAGGAAGTGAATTCGTAGAAATGTTTGTTGGAGTGGGAGCGTCTCGAGTGAGAGACTTGTTCCAGATGGCCAAGAAAGCCTCTCCCGCAATCGTTTTCATTGATGAGATAGATGCTGTTGGACGAGTGAGAGGAAGTGGAATTGGTGGAGGAAACGATGAAAGAGAACAAACTCTAAACCAGATACTCGTTGAGATGGATGGATTCGAGCCAAACGAGAAAGTTATTGTTATGGCGGCGACAAACAGAAGTGATGTTCTTGATCCAGCACTTCTTCGACCAGGAAGATTTGACCGTCGAGTAATCCTTGATCTTCCAGATCGTCGAGACAGAGAAGACATTCTTACAATTCATGCTCGAAAGAAACCTTTTGCCGGTGATGTTGATTTGAAAGTTGTCGCTGAGAGAACTCCAGGATTTTCTGGTGCTGATTTATATTCTCTTATGAACGAAGGAGCAATTCTTGCCGCTCGTGAAGACAGAAAAACAGTTTCTCAAAACGATCTTTTGAAATCTATTGAAAAGGTAATGCTCGGTCCGGTTAGAAAAAGTCATCTGATGATTAAAAAGGAAAAAGAAATCACGGCGTATCACGAAGCGGGACACGCAGTGCTTGCTTCAATTCTGCCGAACGCTGATCCAGTTCACAAAGTTTCTATTGTTGCTCGTGGACGTGCTGGAGGATATACACTCAAGCTTCCAGTTGAAGACAGAAGACTTCAATCTAAAAAAGAATTTCTAGATGATATTGCGATGTCTCTTGGAGGATATGTTGCAGAAGAGTTAATTTTCGGTGATGTTACAACTGGCCCATCAAACGATCTCCAAGTTTCAACCTCTCTTGCCCGAGCTATGGTGACCAGATGGGGAATGAGTGATGCAATTGGTCCTGTGGCACTGGAGAGTGACGGAGGAAAAATAATCCACGGATATGTAGATGGAGGAAAAGATTATTCTGAAGAAATGTCTGCCGTTATAGATAGAGAAGTAAAAAAGATAATGAATGATTCTCTTGAGCTTGCCAGAAAGACAATAAAAGAAAACAGAAAAGTTCTCGATGCTATTGCAAAGAAACTTCTTGAGGTAGAAACTCTAGAACAAGACGAATACAATAAATTGATAATGACTTTCGGAATTAAACCGAAGAAAAAAGAAGAGGGTAAAGAGGCGATAGATATAGTAGATTAATCAAAAAACCGCGAAAGCGGTTTTTTGATTAGAGACTCAATGTCCACCCTCTTGGAGTCTCACAAATTACTCACATTCTGTTCGTAATTTTTGAAAACCTCTCGGTTTTCAATACTTTCCTCCACGGGAAAACTCCCGTTTTCCCGACCCCTTTCCCGTTCGAATCCAATTCAAAGTAAAATTATAAAAAACTCAAAACAAATATGTCTTGAGTTTTTTATAATGTCCACCCTCTTGGATTCGAACCAAGGACCCCAGAGGTATAAGCTCTGTGCTCTAACCAACTGAGCTAAGGGTGGTTATTTTTTACACTACTACCTATCTTAACCAATTTTATATCTATGCTCTAATCCCTGTCCGCCTATGGAGGAAACTGAGTCCCGACGAAGTTTTTTCTTGTCGGGACCCCGTACCCCCGCTAAAGCGGGGCGTCGGGGCTAAGGGTGGTTGAAATATGTTTTTGACTGTATCATACTAACCTATATGAAAAAATATTTCAACGAGTTTAAAGAATTCGCCACGAGAGGTAATGTTCTCGATTTGGCGGTTGGAGTCATTATTGGATCGGCTTTTGGCAAGGTCGTTTCATCTTTGGTTTCAGACGTGATAATGCCTCCGATTGGGGTTTTGATTGGAGGAGTTGATTTCACTGATTTGTCAGCAGTTATAAAAGAGGCGAGTATTTCTGACACAGGGGAGGTGATCCAAGCTGTGTCTTTAAATTACGGAACATTTATTCAAACAATCATTGATTTCGCAATTGTGGCTTTGGCAATATTCCTGATGATAAAAGCAATAAATAAGCTTCACAAAAAGGAAGTTGCTCCTGAGGCGCCAGCCTCACCGAGTGAAGAAGTTCTGCTTCTCAGAGAGATAAGAGATTCACTAAAAAAGTAATTTTGTTTTACCAAAGGGGCCTTGAAAAAGGTTCCTTTACATTTGGACTGGTTTTATGTAATCTTGGGACAAAATTAACAATATGAATACTAATAGAAACAATGCGATTTCTTTTCTTAATGAACTAGCCTCAAGAGATTTAACGGAAGTTCAAAATTATTCCAAATACACCGAACAGGACAAGAGGACATGGCGGAAACTTTTTGAAAACCAAATGCGTCAGGCCCCGTTTGTCGCCCACGGTGCGTTTATCTCCGGTCTTAAAAGACTCGGAATAAATGAAGAAATCCCAAAATTTGAAGAGGTAAACGAGACTCTTCGCAAAAGTTCAGGTTGGAGTATTTATGTTTGCGACGGCACACTGGAAGATTCTGTATTATATGCAGGATTGGCATCGAAAATGTTTCCGGTGACTAATTTTTTTAGATCTGCTGAAGACTGGACGTATACGCCAGCGCCGGATATGTTCCATGAAATCTATGGACATCTGCCGATGCTTAATCATCCTGAATATGGAGAACTTCTCAAGCTTTTTGGAGAAATTGCGGAAGAGTTTGATTATCAAGAAGAGGTAATTAAGATGCTCCCGCCTCTGTTCTGGTTTTTGGTGGAGTTTGTTTTAACTTACGAACATGGCCAGTTGAAATGCGCCGGTCCGGGGATATTGAGTTCTGTGAATGAATTACTTTATTGTGTTCATTCGGAAAAGCCGACCAGGCATATGATTGGCCAAAGTGAGGAAGCGATGAAAAAATCAATAAGACAAATAATTCCAACTGTTTACGATATTGAAAATTTCCAACACGAATATTTTGTGGTTCAGGGATTCTCCCATTGGAAAGACTTAATACTTTGTATTCCAGATGTTATTAGAGAGCGGGTTTAAAAACCCGTTTTTTGTTTTGTATTGACAATATTATATATTCAGTATATAATATAAAAAAATAAATGTATGGAATTTTATTGGTATTTAATAATTGGCTTACTTTTAATTCTTCTTGCAATTTTTGTAAGAAGAAAGAGCCTAACTGCTGGAATAGATTTTGCAGAGGACGAACCTCCTTATATTGTTTCAAAATCCTTTAGAGTTAGATTTTGGGGCTCATTTATAATTTTCTGGCTCCCGTTTATGTTTTTTATAGCGGGTATAGTTTTTGTAGTTATAGGAATTCTTAAATTAGTTAATTAGTTTTTATTCAAAGTGAGTAGCCCTCCTCTCACTCATAACGAGCACGATTTTTTCGTGCTTTTTTAATTCAGGGTCTTTTTCTATAATTTCTTTTGATTCTTTTCGGGCAGCTTCTACCATCTTAAGGTTCTTTATGGCCTCCATTGCCACATCAGAAACTCCCCACTGCTTTGTTCCAGAAAGCTCTCCGGCTCCGCGTTCCATCAAGTCCATCTCTGCAAGTTCAAATCCGTTTTTTGCGTTTTGCAGTGCGCGAAGTCTCTTTTCTGTCTTTTCATTTTTTGATTCAGAAAAAATATAACAGTATGGTTCGTATGAACTTCGTAAAACTCTTCCTCGTAGCTGGTGAAGTTGCGCTAGCCCAAATCTCTCCGCTCCCTCGATAATTATACTTGTAGCGTTCGGCACATTTACTCCAACTTCAATCACTGATGTTGCAACCAGAATCTGAGTTTCATTATTTACAAAATCTTCCATCGCAGATTCTTTCTTTTCTTTTGTCATTTTTCCATGCATTACCCCGATTTTGTATTCAGGAAAAATATTTTTTGCTAGTCTGTGCGCTTCTTCTGTTACAGATTTCGCCTCGAGTGCCAGCTCTTTTGTTTCATCGGGCTCATTTATTCGCGGACAGATAACATAAGCTTGGCGACTTTCTTTTAGTCTCTTTTTTATATCAGCGTAGATTGCTGTTCTTTCTCCATCAGCACAGAGTTTGGTTATTACAGGCTTTCGTCCTTTTGGTAGATCTGTCAGAAGAGTTAGATCCAAATCTCCATAGATTGTCAGAGCCAGAGTTCTTGGTATTGGTGTTGCTGTCATTGATAGAAGGTGAGGGACATGACTGTCCTTTTTTGCTAGAGCCAGTCTCTGGGCAAGTCCGAAGCGGTGTTGCTCGTCGATAACCACATAGGCGAGGTGTTTGAACTTAACTGTTTTCTGAATCAGAGAATGGGTTCCAATCACAATTGCAATTTCTCCATTTGCCACCCATTTTAGAAGTTGTGCTCGTGAGATGTCGGTCCAACCTCCACTGACTTTGGAGGGAAACTTTTTGCAACCAGAAGAAGTAATCAGAGCAATCTGAATTGGTAGATGTTTAAAGAATTGAATGAAGGATTCAAAGTGTTGAGTTGCCAGTATCTCGGTTGGAGCCATATAAGCTACTTGAAGGTTTCCAAAGTCTTTTCCGTTTGGACGCGAAGTTGCAACGAGGTATGAAGTTGCGGCGGCAACGAATGTTTTTCCGCTTCCCACGTCTCCCTCAAGCAGTCTCGTCATCGGTTCTCCTTTTTCGAAGTCTTTTACAATCTCCGCAATAGATTCTGTTTGTGATGGAGTTGGAGTGAAGTCGAATCTTCCGATAAATTCGTTCAGTTCAGTCTTGTTTATTTTTACATCATAAGATGGACTGGCTTTGTACTTTTTTCTTTCAAGTCCTTTTTCAATTTGGATTAAAAAAACTTCTTCAAAGGCAAATCTTTTTCTAGCAGCCATTGCGTGATCTTCTTTTTTCGGGGAATGAATCCAGATGAAAGCCTTTGATTGTTCTGGGAGATTGTACTGCTTCAATATTTCTTCAGGAATTGGATCAATGACCCTCTCGTGCGCTCCTTTGTCAAAGATTCTCATCATTGCGTGATAGAGCCACTTGGAAGATAGTCCTTGGGTTTCTCTATAAACCGGATAGCGATATCCTCCTCCGGGAGCTTCTGTATCTCGGAAGAGAGAATCGTGAGTGTCTATTGGCATATCTTTTATTTTTTCGAACTCAGGGTTTGAAAGCAGAAGCCCGCTTTTTCCGGAGGATATTTTTCCAGTTAGTTTGACCAAACTTCCGGGAGGAATCATTTTGGCAATGTAGGCTTGATTAAACCAGATAACTTTCACTTTTCCGTCAGCGTCTTCGAGAGTAGCTTCCGCCATAGGAACTTTTGTTTTAAAAGATTTTTTTATTTTTATGTCAGAAATTTTTCCATAAATTGTTGCGATTTCTCCATCACCCAGTTCTGATATTTTTCGGAGACTTGCGATATCAGAATAACGAGTAGGGAAGTAATATAAGAGATCTCTAATTTTAGAAATTTTTAGACGAGTCAGGGCCTTTTTTGTTTTTTGGTCCAGTCGGAAGTGTTGTTCGATTAGGTCACTTGGTTGCATTGGATAGATTATAAACGAAAACAGCCCCGACGGATAATTCTGTTCGTCGGGGCTGGTTCGTATTACTTAACTAAAATCTTTCCGCCTTGAGAGGAATTTAGATGGTTGTGATAACTGAAGGATCCTTCTTCAGTAAACACAAAGCTCCAAGAGTTTCCATTTGCTATAGATATTCCAGCGTCGAATTCTGGTGTATCGCTGTGAGATGGATGAGGGTTTGATGCCACCCACATGCCTTTTCCGCTTTCGTTTTCAAATGTAACAGTATCTCCAATTTTTATTTCAAGAGTTGAAGGAACAAATCCCAAACTTCCGTAAATTATTTCATGTGTAGTAGGTAGTGCCACTTCTTCTGTGCTAGTTGGAGTAGGTTCTTCTGTTGTGACAGATTCTTCTGTAACTTCTGTGTTTGTCGTATCAGTCGGTTCTTTTTTTGTTTCTTTGTTTGATTTAATCAAAGCAAAGACACTTGCCACCATAAGAATTAATACAACAACTGTATAAATTAAGTTTTTATTCATTTTTATTTAACCGATTACGCTTTTTATTTTTTCAACTAATTCGTCTAGTGTGAAGTTTGATTTGATCATAAAATCACTTGCCCCTAGTTCCTTTGCTCTAACAACATCTTTCTCTTCTCCTAAGTTTGAGAAAACAATAACAGGAGTTTTTTCCATTCCTTCGATTTTTCGGATTGCTTCAAGAGCTGTGAATCCATCAACGTTTGGCAAAAGGAGATCAAGTAGAATCATCATTGGCTTTGATTCTCCGGCGATCTTTATAGCTTCCTCTCCATTTGAGGCTGTTAATACTTCATATCCTTCGTCTGATAATTTACCAGCAGATAAGCCCCGTAGGAAATTATCATCTTCAACAATTAAAACAGTTTTTTTTCCTTCCATAATGTTTAGATTATACTCCTTCTAAGAAGAGATAGGAAGAGTGAAATAAAAGGTGCTTCCTTTCTCAGGCTCGCTTTCAAACCAGATTTTACCCTTGTGGTGTTCTACTATTTGTTTAATTGTATAAAGTCCGAGCCCTGAGCCAATTTCTTCTTTCTCTTTGGCGTTCGTTGCTCTGTAGAATTTTTCGAATATTTTTGGCTGTTCAGTTGCCGGAATTCCTATTCCAGTGTCTTTTATTGATATTTCCACTTCATCACCATTCTTTTTTAGTCCAACGAAGACTCTGTCACCGGTTGTGGAGTATTTTATAGAATTTTCTATAAGGTTCTGGAGGACAACTCTTATCTTTTCTTTGTCGTATTCAGTAAAGAGTTCAGAGTCTTCTGGTCGGAGGAAGATAAGTTCAATTCCTTTTTTGAAGGACTCTCCATGGAAATCAAAAATTGTTTCGTCGATTAAGGAAACGAGTTCCTCTTTTCTCATTGTATAAGTTATAGAAGAATCTTCTGTGTGATTGAGAGAGAGCATTTCGTTCACGAGTAGAACCATTCGGTCGTTGTTCTCGTAAGCCTTTTTCATAAAGCCTTGTTGTTCGGAAGATAGAGAGCCGAAGTCTCCATCTAAGAACATTTTCAAAATCCATTTTATAGCAGATAGCGATGTGCGAAGCTGGTGGGCAGCAATAGAGATCCACTCGCTCTTAGTAGAGTTTAGTTTTCTTAGTTCTTCATTTTCGGCGCGAAGCCCTTCGATTGTGTCGGGTATATTTTTTTCATCCATATAGTTCAGATTATATCAGGGGAATAGAATTCCAAGAAGAATAAAAGCCCCGTATTCTCGGGGCTTTTATTCTTCACAGGTTTAAATTATGAAAGGTGCTTTGAAACGAGCTTTGTCATTTCAAACATTGAAACAGTCTTTTTACCTCCGAACACTTTTAGAAGTGCTGCGTCAGCGTTGATGTTTCTCTTGTTTGTTGGATCTTGAAGATCGTTCTTCTTGATGTAAACCCATAGAGCTTTTACAACCTCGCTTCGTGGCATAGGACCTTTTCCAACAACGGCTGCGAGGTCGTCGCTTATTGTCATTGGTTTCATAAATGCACTATTTGCTTTTGCTTGTGGCATATCTTTATCTTGTTATATTAATAACTAAAGTTAATTATACTATACAAATTGGCAAATATAGCAAGTTTCGAGCCTTTTTGTGGAGAGAGGACGGGTTTAGGGCTTGTAGGTATCTCGGGTGTCTTTGGACGGAGAAACATCAAAAATCTCTTTTGGTTTAAGGATTAAAAGCCCATGAACCACCCTTTCTGGGAGTGTTTCCTTTATCCAATTAACGGCCTTTTCGAATTTATCTCCATTTTCTAAATATTCAATTTCACCTTTGATCTGGAAACCTATCATATCGAGCCAGCAGACGAGAGAGACTTCGGGGTTTTCTTTTATATTCTGTAGGGTCTTATCCATGAAATAGTTGATAAGCCAGATTTCATTGTCTACAACCTTGATTGAAGAAACGGGAACAACATTGATCCCGTTTGGTCCGTATGTAGCTAGTGCCTTTGATTTGGCTCTCAATATAAAGTTTCTCAAAAACTCGTCTATTTCCATAGGTTAATTATAGTCCTTTTTTTGTTTTTTGAGAGTCTAAGCCTTGGTTGAAAAAAAGATTTTCTCTATTGATATTTAAAAACCCGATTATTTTATATCGGGTTTTAGTGTAGATGATTTAAATTTTTTAATTAACTCATAAATAGGTAATTATTTATTTTTTGAGTTCTTAAAAATTTTTAGATTTCGTATGAAATCTTGCTCGGCCTTAGTATGTTTTGGTTTATCAAGTAAGGTTGGTTTTCTTTTTTTAGCTAATTTTTTTAAAATAACATTAGTTTTACTTACATTCATAAGGGTATATTTTTCTTAATAGTATCAAATATTATAAATAGTTACAAAATAATTTATAGTACATGTTGCGCCTTTGATTTGGCGTTTAATATAAAGTTTCTCAAAAACTCGTCTATTTGCATGAGTTGATTATACTCTTTTAGAAAAAAGGCGGGCTATGTGGGTTTTTGTGCTTAAAGCCCTATTTGGGCAGATTAGCCCTCTTTCGTGTTTTTTGAGGGTGAAATGTCAAAAACCTCCTTTTTTGTTTCGTAAAATTTATAGAAATTTTCTATCTTTGTAGAAGGCGCTAGAACTTTATATGGAAAACAAGAAAGCAGGTCAGACAAATTGCCTTGCTTTAAGAAACATATTTTGAATTTTTCTGCTGTTTCTGGTCTAATATTGCCTTTACTATCCGAAAATTGACCCCAGATAGCGAGTGATCTGTACCACTCTAAAACTTTTGCATTATCTGTGAATCGTGGGGGAAATATTCTCTTGCATGCGTCTATGTTGAACAGCCAAGAAATACCCGAAATAGTTTTTGTTTCAGGATATTTATTTTTGATATCAACGCACATTAACCTCAAGTCTTCTTTACGTTTTTCTATATTTGCCTTACCAAGTGACCCTGATTCTCCATGACTAGAAAAATGAATTCGGACATCTTTTTCGTCTGCACTGTATTCATAACGAAAGCATCCAAAAAAAACTTCTTTTTCAGATTTGTTTTCAGCATGCTTTATTTGAAATTCGTATACAGTACTAGTCTTGTTTTTTGATATACGAAATTCTTTTAAGAATTCTTGCCATACAAGTTCGTTTTTATTGAAGCTCCAATTTTGTATACCAAATCTTTTATATAAACATGTATATTCTAGAAGTACACCTTCAATTGACTTGCCAGTTATTGATGCAATTTTTTCAGCGAATTCTATTTGAATTTTAAAAAATTCTTTTGAGTAATTCATTTTCTGGCGGGGTGCCTCGTGTTAGAACCTTTCTCGGGCAAGCCTTGTAAGGTTATTTTAGCACTTTTTCAGAAACTTAATCGACGCATCTCGTGCGCACTTATTTATAATCCCTTAGAGTTTGATAAAAACTCTAAAATTTTTGAAATATAAGGTTCCAAACCATCAACGCTCAAATGTAGCTTGCTGGTATCCATAATCATTTTCTTCTTGATAAGAGTATCCCTGTATTGATGTTGCAGGAAAAACTCCTGCCATTCGATGTCCTTTTGAGCTTCATCGTCTATAGATGCGCCGTCGTAGTTGAGTTTCCATCCTTCAGGCTGTCTATGATTCTGAGTATGTGTCAGTCTTTGAAGAATATATTCACTATCAATGGTAAGAAATACAAAAAAGACCTCAAATGTATTTAATAGCAATTCTTCTATTTCTTGGAAATAATCCTTTTCATACCAAACGACCGGCCATTTTGTATAGTGGAATCTGTCTAAAAGGATACAGTCTGCTTCAACCTCCCCAATTTTATTAATCAGGCTCTTATAATAGTCAACAACTGTTTCTTTGTTTTTGATATGTTTAATGGGTTTTAAGGTAAGCTTTTCATAATACGTCGTGGAATTTGGAATAACCTTCACCAACTCTTTTATTAAAGTAGTTTTTCCGGCTCCCTTTATACTCTCAAAAATTACTAACTTTTTCATATTTTATAAGCATCTCGTGCTATCACGATTTTGCGGAGCCGGCGAGATTCGAACTCGCGAGGGATTTTACTCCCTGCCTCTTTAGCAAAGAGGTACGTTAGACCACTCTGACACGGCTCCATTTTATTAACTTTTTAGGGCAAGCTCTGACACGGCTCCAGGTAGCTTTTGGCTTCAAGCTGTTAGCTGTCAGCTAAGGCTTAAAACAAAAAGACTTTATCATATTTTAAAAATAATTTCTATTCCCCAATAAGCAGGCTTAATTGTGTTAAATAATGATAAATAATAGAATTTAGTTATGTTAATTTTTAAGGAAATATCTATTAATGACGAGTTTCTGAAAGAAGCCTCTAATCTTATTCAAGAACATTCTTGGGGTTTAGATTATCCGGTCTCTGCTTTGGATGAGTTAAAAGAATCTGATTTTATAATTGGATGCTTTAATAATGGAAAACTGGTTGGTCTTGCTTCTATTAATAATTTTGCAAGTCCGGACAAGATTGATAATGGTCTTCCATGGCTTGCCGCCGCTGTTGTCTTGCCGGAATACAGAGGAAGGGGAATATATAAAGACTTGTACGAAAAAAGAATTGAGCACTTAAAACATAAGAAAGAAAAAATTATTTTGTCTTGTACAGACAATAAGATTGTAAAAAAGTTTCTTTTAGATAGAGGGTGGAAATTAAGGAGAATAACAAAAGATGAATCTGGTGGAGAGTGTGAAGTTTTTGAAAAGAATTTAATTTAGTGAGCAAAGGCAATTGCCATAATTTCTCCTGCCCCAACCTTCTTTAGGGCAATTTTGGAATTTTCGATTGTTGCTCCAGTCGTTGTTATGTCATCAATAATTAGAATCGCTTTTCCAGAAATTTGGGGGATAAGTTTTTCTCGGACTTTATATAAGTTTTCCGCATTCTTTATTCGAGCTTCGCGAGTTCTTGTTTCTGATTGAGGGGAAGAAGAACGGGTGCGAGTAAGGCAATCGCACAATTCAAAATTCTTGTGATTATTTTCTACAAACTTCTCCGCCAAAAGAAGCGAATGATTTTTGAATCTTTTCTTCATATGAGAGTTAGAAGCGGGGATTGGAACGATTATTATTTTTTCTCCTTCAAAAAGTGCCAAGTCGGATATTTCCGGCAAAAAGTTTTGATACATTAGTCTTGCCATTATTTCGGCGAGTTCGGGTCTTTGGTGGTTTTTTAAATTTTTAACAATTTTTTCGGTGGTTTTATTTTTGTAAGAAAAGAGAGCGTGAGCATAGGGGAGTTCTGTTTTTCCCGACTTAGTTAATTGAGAGACACAATGAGAACAGATAGGTTTGCCCGTCTTATTGCAAGACAAACATTTTTCTGGAAAAAGAAAAGAAAGTAGTTTTTGGAATAAGATAGATTGTTTCATTCTAGTTCTAAGATATAATATAGATTGTAATAACAAAATGGAATTTTCACTAAAGAAACTTATAAAAGAGGGGATAGCTGGTTTGACTCAGAAAGGTTCTGGGGACAGTGTTTTTGGTATTGATGTTGGAAGCTCTTCTATAAAAGTTGTTCAGTTAAGAAAAAAATCCGGCAAAGCAATTCTCGAAACATACGGAACTCTGGCTCTCGGTCCATACGAAGAAGGTGGAACTGTTGGACAAGTTACAAACTTACCACCAGAGAAGATTGCCCTCGCTCTTACAGACTTGATGCGTGAAGCCCAAGTTACAGCTTCAACTTGTTCTCTTTCTATTCCTTCCACTTCTTCTTTGATGCTTATCATTGATGTCCCAAGCACAATAGACGAAAAAGAATTTGGAACAGTTATCCCAACAGAAGCTCGAAAATATATTCCTGTTCCAATGAATGAAATAAGTCTGGATTGGTGGATGATACCAAAGAGTGACGCTGAGAGCTCCGGTGTTGATGCAACAAAAAACGAAGTATTGATTGCAGCTGTTCACAATGACGCGCTTGAAAGAAATCAGCAAATAATGAAAGAAGCGAAACTGGTTCCTGCTTTTTACGAAATTGAAGTTTTCAGTTTACTCCGTTCTGTTTTGGGAAGAGAGCTTACTCCGGTGATGATCGTTGATGTTGGTGCCGGAAAAACAAAAGTTTCAATCGTTGAATTCGGTGTTGTTAGAAGTTTCCATATAATCAATCGTGGAGGAAACGATATAACTTCTGCTCTCTCCAAGTCTCTAGCTCTAACTTACAATCGCGCGGAAGAATTAAAGAGAGAATTCGGAATGAAAGGATCTCCAGACATAAGAGAGATGGCGGATGTTGTTCGTGTTTCTGTTGATTACATTCTAGCCGAAGTAAATACAGTTATCTTGAGTTTCGAAAAGAAATACCAAAGATCAATTTCAAAAGTTGTTTTCACTGGCGGGGGAGCGATGTTGATTGGATTTTCTGAATATGCAGGAAAAGCAGTTTCTGTTCCTGTTACAACTGGAAACCCTTTTTCAAAAGTTGAAGTGCCAAAATTCTTGGAAAGTGTTTTGTCTTCCATCGGTCCAGAATACTCCACAGCCGTGGGACTTGCGATTAGACTTTTGAAATAGACATCACAGATATCACCTTTCCCCAATTTAAGTAATATTTTCTTGCTTATATATTTCGAATTGTCGTATAATATTAAAGAAACAAATGGAAACACCTATACAGACATCTTTTATACCGAAGAAGCCGATGGACAGTAGTCCTTCTGTCTCTTCTTCAAATCGTCCAACTAATTGGATTCTATTTATTGCAACGATTATTTTCATTGCTTCTCTTGCCCTTGCGGTCGGAGTTTATTTTCACAGAGCTTATCTAATCAAACAACAATCAGCTCTCGATAGTCAGATAGAAAGAGCAAAGGCTTCTTTTGAACCTGAGTTCGTTAGCGACATAGAAAAGTTAGATAGAAAACTAACAGCTTCTTCAAAAATATTAGAAAACCACATAACAGCTTCTCCCGTTTTCGAACTTCTCTCTACTCTTACTTTGAAACAAATAAGATATTCAGAATTTAGTTTTACAGTTGATGAGAATAATGTTTCTAACGCAACAGTTCTATTGTCTGGTAAAGCTGACGGATATAGAACTATTGCTCTTCAAGCAGATCTTTTTTCTTCAAACAGAAACATAATCGATCCAATCTTTTCCAACCTAGTTCTTGATGAAAAGGGTCAGGTTCTGTTTGATCTGGCTTTCGAAGTTCCAATCGACTCAATATTATATGAGAACAATTTAGCTGAATAGTTATGTTTAAATTTTTATTTCCAATTATTTTAATAGGAGTTGCTGTGGGAGGATTTTTCGTATTTACAAATCCGATCAGAGGAGAGATTTTGGAATTGAAAACAACTGTTGGTGCTTATACAAAGGCACTCGACAACTCAAGAGAGCTTTCTGAAGTTAGAGATCAGCTCGCCTCTAAGAGAAGTAGCTTCGCCGAGGAAGATCTAGACAAGCTAGAGAAGCTTCTTCCGGACAGTGTTGAAAACATCAAACTAGTTTTGGAAATTGAACAAATGGCCGCAACTCACGGAATGGCACTGAAGAATGTGGAATATGATCCAGCTTTTGCAGATGAAGATAGCAAAGATTCAAGAGGTAGAGCTGATTCTTTTGACACAAACCAAGAATATGGAACATTCGAACTTGTTTTCACAACAGAAGGTCCATATGACAGATTCCTCGGACTTCTTAGGGATTTGGAATACAGCTTGAGAATTGTTGATGTGAAGAATATAGAATTTTCTGCTACTGAACAAAAGGATGTATACCAGTATACTTTTACAATAAATACCTATTGGCTAAAGAATTAATATGGATAAAAAGAAAATCATCTTAATAGTGCTAGTGATCGTGATGCTTGTTGTCTTTTATAATGTATTTATAAAATCAAGCAAAACATCCTCTTCTGTTGTAACTGAGGGGAGCGCTTTCGACACAATTTCAATTGATCAACTTACTGATGCTGAACAAAAGATTGGAGGAGAATTTTTGGATCAGCTTTTGAACCTTGAATCCATGACTCTTTCAGGAGAGGTTTTTGAAACTGCTTCATTTAACAATTTGAGTGATTTTACAATAGAACTTATTCAACCAGGAACAGAGGGTCGTCCTAATCCATTTGCTCCAGTGGGAGAAGATGTTCCATTTGCAACTCCAGGAGACCCAGTGGAAACAGGTCAAGTTACAAAAATCACAAATACTTCAGCAACTTTGTCTGGAATATTGGCCGGAGGAGTTAGTTTTACAGAAAGATTTTTTGAATACGGAACAACAGAATCTCTTGGTTCTGCAACTACAAAAATAACTTCAAGCTTAACTCCATTTGAAACAACTCTTACAGCAATGAGCCCTGGAACTACTTACTATTTCAGAGCGGTGGCAAAAATTGGTTCAGCTTATTCTTATGGGGACGTTTCAAGCTTCACAACAACAGGAACAGCTGTTTCAGCGACTTCTAGCGGAGGCTTGGGAGGAAATTAATTATGGTTATTCTTCAAGAACTTGTTAATCGTGGACTTCTTGCCCCCGATCAAGTTGGGGAGGTTTTAAGAATTGCCAACGAAAAATATAACGGAAATCAAGAGGCTGCAACAGTCTCTTTCGGAGTAGATGAAAACAAACTTCTTGAGATAAAAGGAGAGATATTTGGTATTCCAATAAAGAAAGTCGATAACGACACAATTCCTTTCGATGTTTTAAAGTCTATACCCGAAGATTCAGTTCGTCACTACAGATTTATTCCGATGAGTTTCATCGAAGGGGTTTTGTCTGTCGGAATTGTAGATCCTGAAAATATTCAAGCGCTCGACGCTCTGCAGTTTATTGCATCAAAAGATAACATTCCCTACAAAGCATTTCTTATAACTAATTCTGCTTTTGAAAAACTACTAAAAAATTATGAAGGTCTGTCGAATGAGGTAGACAAGGCAGTTTCTGATTTGGATGACGAACTCGCCGGCTCCACAGTTTTCAGTCAAGATGAAATAGAGAAAAGAGAAAAAGAACAAGCAAAAAAAGAAAATACAATTGTTGAAGAAGCTCCGGTTATAAAAATAGTAGATAACATTATCAAGGTTGCCACAGAAGGAATGGCCTCAGATATTCACATTGAGCCGACTAGAGAGCAGGCAGTGGTCCGTTTCCGTGTAGACGGTTCTCTTCATAAATCTATAACTCTTCCAATTCCTGCCTATCAAGGAGTTGTTGCCAGAATAAAACTAAAAGCCCAACTTCGTCTGGACGAAAAAAGAAAACCACAAGATGGATCTTTCTCAGTTATTGCTCCGGGTGGGAGAAAAATAGATCTCCGTATTTCTACATTCCCAACAGTCTATGGTGAGAAAGTTGTGATAAGAATTTTGGATAATAGTAGTGGAATAAAAAGTTTCGAGTCTTTGAATTTAAGAGAAGAAAATCTAAATCTTTTCAGAGAGGCTTTGAAAAAACCATACGGACTTATTTTGATCACAGGACCGACAGGAAGCGGAAAATCTACCACTCAGTACTCAATGTTAAACGAGTTAGACAGGGAAACATACAATGTTGTATCTCTTGAAGATCCGGTTGAATATAAAATTGACGGAGTTAGTCAGTCACAAGTGAATGCTGATATCGGTTACACTTTTGCGAGTGGTCTTCGTTCAATTCTCCGACAAGACCCAGATATTATCATGGTGGGAGAGATTCGAGATAAGGAAACAGCTCAACTTGCTATTCAAGCAGCTCTAACTGGACACTTGGTTTTGGCAACGCTTCACACTAACACAGCTATCGGAGCAATACCGAGACTTGTTGATATGGGAGTTGATCCTTACTTGATTGCACCAACCCTAATTATGACAATTGCTCAGAGACTTGTCCGAGTTTCTTGTGAGAGCGCTAAGAAAAAAGTTCCACTTGATGACAGCACAAAAATAATTCTCGATAAACAGTTTGCCGATTTGCCAAAAGAAAAACGAGACACTCTACCAATTGGATCAGATATGTATGAAATATCTCCAACTCCGGATTGTCCGTCTGGAACACGGGGAAGAGTGGGAGTTTTCGAAATGTTAATGATTGATAAGGAAATTCAGCACCTCATCCTTACCAATCCAGTTGAACAGGAAATATATAAAGTGGCTCGCGCGAAAGGAATGCTGACAATGAAAGAAGATGCAATATTGAAGGCGCTAAAAGGAGATATTCCAATGCAAGAAGTATTTACTCTCTAATTTCTGATATAATATTTTATATGGCAGAAGAAAATAAAAACGGCAAAAAAATTCTAATTATCGATGATGATAATTTTCTTCTTGATATGTATGCTCTAAAGTTTGGACAAAATGGTTATCAAGTAGACACGGCTCTCGGATCAACAGTAGCCCTCGACAAGTTAAAGGCGGGAGCAACTCCTGATGTTATTGTTACGGACTTACTTATGCCAGTTATGGACGGATTTGAACTTTTGGAAAAAATAAGAGATGAAAAGCTCGTCCCAAACGCCAAAAGAATTATTCTTTCTAACTTGAGTCAGGACGGAGACATAGAAAGAGGAAATAGTCTCGAAGTAGACGGTTATATTGTAAAAGCTTCCTGCACACCGTCTGAAGTTCTTGAGAAAGTAAATAAGATAATTGAACAAAAATAATATGGATCCCGTTAGAGACCGCGGTCGCTAAGGGAAAAAATAAAGTATGAAAACAGAAATAGAAAATAAAAAAGAAGACAAAGAAATTAGTGAAGCCTCTTCACCGCGACCTGTCTCTAACGGGATGGAAGATAACAAAAAATTAATTGAAAGACTGGTTTTAGATCTACTTCGCCAAGGAGGTTCAGATTTGCACATCTCCGGTGGAAGACACCCAGTGATGAGAGTTAATGGTGAACTTATTACTCTTCTTCGAGACAAAGAGCTAACCAACGACGAGGTGAAAGGTGTTATCGAGGCAATGATTGGTAAAGAAAAACTAAATAAGTTTATTGAAAAGCAAGAAATAGATTTTTCATATTCTGTAGGAACTGAGGCGCGTCTCCGAGGAAATGCCTATGTAACAAGAGGCAATATTTCTATCGCTCTAAGATTAATTCCAAAAGTTAAACCTCTTGATGAACTAGACCTTCCTCCAATTCTAAAAACATTTGCTACAAAAAAACAAGGGTTCTTCCTCATTGTGGGTCCAGTTGGACAAGGAAAGTCTACAACAATGGCTGCAATGATTGATTTGATAAACACAGAAAGAGCTGAAAGAATAATTACAATCGAAGATCCAATTGAATATCTTTTTGATCCAAAAACTTCTATTATTGATCAGAGAGAAGTTGGAATTGATACAGATGATTTTCAAACAGCGCTTAATTCTGTTTTTAGAGAAGACGTGAACGTAATAATGATCGGAGAAATGCGAAATGCTGAAACTATTGCGACAGCAGTTACAGCAGCGGAAACAGGGCACTTGGTTATTTCAACTCTACACACCAATAATGCTTCTCAAACTATCGATCGTATTATTGACTCATTTCCTCCAGAACAACAAGATCAGATCAGAACACAACTTGCAGGAAGCTTGCTTGGAATTTTCTCTCAGAGACTTATTCCAAAAACAACAGGAGGAAGAGTTCCAGCTTACGAGCTTTTGATAAACAATAACGCAGTTTCAAACTTGATAAGAGAAAGAAGAACTCACGAGATTGATGTAGTTATAGAGACAGGATTCGAGCAGGGAATGGTAGATATGAACAGATCCCTTCTTGATTTGGTGCGAAAGGGAGAGATTACAATTGATAACGCAAGATTATACTCTTCTAACCCAAAAGGATTAGAGAGATTGATGTAAAAATATGAACTTTAAATACAAAGCAATTGAAGAAAATGGAGTTGAAAAGGAGGGGCTTATTGCTGCTGCCAATCAAGACTTAGCTATCGCGTCTCTCCAGAGGAGAGGGATGATAATTGTTTCTATTCGTGAAGAAGGAAAAAAGAAAGGTCTTGAAATGACAATTTTCGAGAAAGTTCCTCAGAAAGAGATTGTTATATTGTCTAGACAAATTTCAACTTTGTTTGAGGCTCAAGTTTCAGCACTCAAGGCCTTCTCTCTTGTTGCAAGCACAACCGACAATGATCTTTTGAAAAGAAAATTAAACCAAGTAGTTGATGATCTTCAAGCGGGATACTCTATATCTGGAGCACTCGCTAAACACAATGATGTTTTCTCTGATTTCTATGTGAATATGGTTAAGGCCGGAGAAGAATCTGGAAAATTAAATCAGACATTCGGATACTTGGCAGATTATCTAGACAGAAACTACGAACTTACTTCAAAAACCAAAAATGCTCTTATCTATCCAATATTTGTGATCATCACTTTCTTTGCTGTTATGACACTGATGTTAACAATGGTTATTCCGAAACTTTCTCAAATAATAACAGAGAGCGGACAAGATGTTCCACTTTACACTAAAGTTGTTATTGGATTCTCAAATTTTTTGGTTGATTATGGAATTGTTATTTTGGCTGTAATTGTCGCCGGCGTTCTGTATCTAATCAGATTATCAAGAAGTGGTTCAGGAAAAAAATACCTTGATAATCTAAAGCTGACTTTTCCTGCATTAGGAAATTTGTTTAGAAAACTTTATTTATCTAGAATTGCTGACAACTTGGACACTATGATCTCAGCCGGAATTCCAATTGTTAGAGCACTTCAGATAACAGGGGAGGTTGTAGGAAATAGAGTTTACAAAGACATAATCAAAGAAGCAGAAGAAGGAGTAAAGGCTGGAAACAGTTTGTCTGCTTCCTTTGAAAAAAACCCTGAATATATTCCAACAATTCTAATCCAGATGATAAAGGTTGGAGAAGAAACTGGATCTCTATCTTCAATTCTAAAAACACTAGCAAAATTTTACAAAAGAGAAGTTGATGCAGCGGTTGATACAATCGTTGGTCTTATTGAGCCAATAATGATTGTAGCCCTTGGACTTGGAGTGGGGTTCTTGCTCGCATCAGTTCTCGTTCCTATCTACAATCTCGCATCTGGAATTGCTTAAAAGAGACACAGGTTTTCCACACCCTGTTTCTTATGTGGTGTTTTCTTGATACAATGTATCTATTACAAGTTTTCAGTCGTGGGAAACCACGCAAATAAGTTAGTCTTAAATTATGCAAAAAAAGTTCGAAAAAGGTTTTACACTCGTTGAATTGTTGGTAGTTATTGCAATCATTGGTATTTTGGCTTCAGTTGTTCTTGCTTCACTAAACACAGCAAGAAGCAAAGGAGCAGATGCTGCTATTAAATCAAGTCTTAATAATATGAGAGCTCAAGCAGAGCTTTGGTATGATAGTAACGGTAGTACATATGCTTCTTCTGCTTTTGCAGAAGCAAACTGTCCGACAGTAGCTTCAATAGGAAACATCTTTGCTGATACAACAGTAATCAACGCCCTAACAACAGCGATAACACAGTCTGGTGGAGCGGGAAATACAAGATGTGCTGCTTCTGCTACAACTTGGGCAATGGCTGCAACTCTTAAGACAGGTGGAACAGCTGGTGACTCAACAGCAGACTCTTACTGTGTAGATAGTACTGGAAATTCTAAATCAATTGTATGGACTGGAGTTCAAACAATCGGTGATGCGATAACTGCTGGTGGTATCTGTCTATAATATTTAGCGACCGTCTTTCAAAACACCCTGTTTTTAAACAGGGTGTTTTGCTTTGTTTTTTTTATAAGATATAATTTAAGTAACATGAATAATAAAAAAGGATTTACGCTTGTGGAACTATTAATAGTTATTTCTATTATTGCGATAATAGCCGGAATAATTCTTGGTTCTATGGCAGAGGCTAGAGCTAAAGGAAGAGATGCAAGTAAGATTAGGTCAATGGGTGAAATACAAAAAGCTCTCAGTCTTTATTACTTACAAAATGGAGGATATCCTGAGAGTTCCAATGTTGTGAATGGAATGCAGTCCCTTGTTACTGCTGGGTTTATTCCTTCTTTTCCTTCTGAAATTAGATATCTAGGAACGGGAGTTTCTGTTGGTGGAGTATGCTCAGGATATCAACTTGGAACAACACTCGAAAAAGACAATGTTGTTCTTGATACTGACGCAGACATTGTGTCCATTGGTGCGGGTGAAGTTACGAGATGTCTCGGTACTTCTGTTGGTCTAAATGGTGAGTTTACTGCTGGTTCTGGAAATGATGCTGTAAAGTGTAGAAATACAGATACTGGTTCTTATTGTTATGATATAGCTCAATAAATATGAGCTATCTAGTAATTGCATTCTTATTTATTCTCGGAACACTCCTTGGTAGTTTTCTAAATGTTGTGATTCTTCGTTATCACACAGGAATGGGTCTTGGAGGAAGAAGTATGTGCATGTCTTGCGGGAAGAAACTCCACGCTCATGAACTGATTCCACTTTTCTCTTATTTGATTCAGAGAGGGAAGTGTCGTTCTTGTAAATCGTCTCTTTCAATTCAATATCCAATCATAGAAGCTTTGTCTGGGTTTGTTGTTTTGATCTTGGCGCTAACTCTTTCTCCTATTCTTGGATACTCGATGGCTGTCTTCATAACTTTGTTTGTCTACGCACTGTTTGCGTTCTCACTTCTGCTCGTTATTTCTGTTTATGACATTCGGCACAAAGTTATACCGAATGCTCTTTCTCTTGCTTTCGCTCTTATTTCTTTCTTTTCAATATTCATTTCTATTTCGGGTCCAGTTGTTCCAAGTGTTTTGGAGCTATTCTCTGGAGTTTTCTTGGCCCTTCCGTTTGCCTTACTATCTTTGGGTTCAAAAGAAAGATTAATGGGATTTGGAGATGTGAAGTTGATATTTGGAATAGGGTATCTCTTGGGACTCTCTTCCGGAATTATGGCAGTACTGCTTGCTTTCTGGATAGGAACAGTTGTGGCTCTTGTTTTATTATTGTTTAGAAAATTTGGATTTAATCTTAAAACAGAAGTTCCATTCGCTCCATTCTTGTCTCTTGGAACTTTCATCGTTTTTGTAACAAACATAAGTGTAGCTTCTTACATTGCACTTTTTGTTTAGTGTAAATAATGAATAAAAAACAAAAATTATTTAAAATATTTCGAAGCAATAAAGGAATGACATTCCTTGAAATGGTTGTTATTTTAAGTATTTTTGGAACGATATCTGGTATTGTTCTTTTTAATTACAGAGAGTTCGGTTCTAATGTGGAAATGCAGAATATATCTAATGACATTGCTCTCCGTGTGGTTGAAGCACAGCGATCCGCAATCTCAGGGCGACTCGGTGGAGAGACTAGTTCTATTGACTACAGGCCAACTTATGGGGTTAGGTTTGAATATGGAGGATCATATCCAGACGGAAGATTTATCTACTTTATAGATAGAGTTTCTTCCCGTAATTTTTTCTTTGATATTCCAACCGCAGGGTGCCCTGGTGGAGAATGTATTTCGGAAAGTTTATTTAAAGAAGGATATGGGATTGCTCGGATTTGTTTTGATAGAGGAACTGTTTGTTCTTTAACCAGAGCAGATGTTTTATTTGCTCGTCCTTACCCGAACGCGATTATCAGGGTAAGTCCTGAGACGGGGGATGACTTGGCCGTTACAGAATACGATGATATTCAGATTGAAATAAAATCTCCATTTGATTTAACCAAAACAATAATTGTTTGGAGTACTGGTCAGGTTGAAATTAGAAGTGGAACGATTGAAGACATTTTTTAATTTTATGAAAATTACTACAAAAAAACAGAATAAAGGATTTACCTTATTGGAACTAATGGTTTCAATTGGCCTTTTTGTGGTAATAGTAACGATTGGAATTCAAGCAATGCTAAACACTGGAAATAATTATCGAAAAACCCAAGATCTGCGTTCTTCAATGGATGGGCTCAGTTTCGTTATGGAAGAAATGGCTCGAAACATAAGACTCGGTTCTTTGTACCACTGTAAAGCATTTACTGGAACAATGGAGCTTCCACAAGACTGTGATTCTCTAACTGAGAATTCTCTTTCTATTGCTTTCGAAAATGTAGACGGAACACCTTTCGACGAAACTGGATCAAATCTCGAAGATCAATTTATTTATCGTTTTATTGAAACAGACGGAATGGGTCGAATTGAAAAATCTACTGATGGAGGAGATTCTTTTTTGAATATGACACCGATTGATATAGATATTGATTTGTCGAAGTCAGGATTTTCTGTGACTGGAGCCGAGGATCCATCTGACGGCATACAGCCGAGTGTATTAATTAGGGCGTCTGGTGTAGTTACAACCAAAAACAATAATACAAATTTTTCAATTCAAACTACAGTCTCTCAGCGAGCTATCGAATCAAGTATATGATGAAAAACAAAACAAAATTAAATAAGGGATTTACACTGATTGAAACGCTTGTTTCTCTTGCTATTTTAACGACAGCTGTTGTTGCGATGATTTGGGTTGCGGGAAACGGAGTCTCTGATGCTTTGTATTCAAAAAATAAAATAATATCAAACTATTTAGCTCAAGAAGGAATTGAGGTTGTTCGTAATATTCGAGATGGAGAAGCCTCAGGGGGCGCCGGTTGGGACGGATTTATGGACTCCACTTCTGCTTGTTTGCCTCCATATGGTTGTACTATTGATGCGACACCAATTCCAGCGACTGTTATTATAGAAGAATGTGTTCCAGCGGTTGGAGAGATCTGTAATAATCCTTTGTTTTTAACTCCGGCTTCTTATTATACCCACGAACCGATTGGAGTGAAGACTAGTTTCAGAAGAAGAATTGTAATTTCTCCAATTAATGATTCAGAAGCTACAGTTACAGTAACGGTTGCTTGGCAGCAGGGAGGAAAAGAAAGGAAAATTGTTGTCGGTAATTATCTATCAGCTTGGTTCTCAGAATAAAATGAAAACAAAAAGCAAAAAACAAGATAAAGGATTTATAATTTTACTCGCAGTAGTTTTAACTTCTGTTATTTTAGCAATTACGGTTGGAATTTCTAGTATTGCATACAGAGAAATAGTTCTCTCTAGAACTGCAACCGATGCACAAGCATCTTTTTCTTCTGCTGATAGTGGAGCGGAGTGTGCCCTTCTAAATGATGTGAAAGTCATTCCAAGTTTGTTTTCAGTTTTGTCTCCAACCATTTCCTGTCAGTCCACAGATATTGATGTTGAGTATTCCTCTGATGCGATTGGGGATTATGCCGGATTTTCTTTTTCTTCACCATCTGGATGTTCGAATGTCCGTGTGTATAAAAATCTTTTGATTGACGTTGGAGATGAGTTAGATGTTAGTTTTACTCAAGTTGATTCAAGAGGATACAATGTTGCCTGTTCTGTTGTGGAAGACGAACCAGACAGTCTGCGTATAACAGAGAGACTGATTCAAGTTAGATATAGAAATCCTGTAATTCTAGCTCCGTGAGGGGATGCGGGTGCCGGAGGAGGGTTGCCAGGCGTTGATGCTGGTGACGCAACCGCGACAGAGGCCGCTGCTGCTGGAGCTCTCTAAAAGAAGCCTTTATTAAAGGGGCTTTTTCTTTTATACTCTCTAAGTGAATAAATCTGAGGCAAAAACAAGGTTGAACAAACTTCGAGAAACTATTACTGATTTGCGTTATCGTTACCACGTTCTAAACGATCCAGAGATAACTGACGATATTTACGATTCTCTAACTCGAGAGTTGCGTTCTATAGAGGGCAAATTTCCAGACCTTCGACTAACTGACGACCCGATAAACCGTGTTGCCGGAGCTCCTCTCGATAAATTTGAAAAAATAACTCACAAGGAACGGATGCTATCTTTGCAGGATGTTTTTTCTATTTCGGAACTAGAAGATTGGGAAGAGCGAGCGAAGAAAATAATAAAAGGTGAGACACTTTCGTATTTTGCAGAACTAAAGTTCGACGGTCTTGCCGTCTCTTTGTTTTACGAAAATGGAAAACTTGTTTATGGCGCAACACGAGGAGACGGATTCATCGGAGAGAATATAACCGAGAATATAAAAATGATTTCTGATATCCCTGTAGTCTTACCAGAGAATTCTCCGAAAATAATAGAAGTTCGTGGAGAAATAGTTATGTCCAAAGATACCCTAGTGGGATTGAACAAGCAGAACGAACGCGATGGAAAACCGAAGTTTGCCAATACTCGTAACGCTGCGGCAGGAAGTATGCGTCAACTTGATCCAAGTATTGCAAAAGAAAGAAACTTGAGTTTCTTTGCGTACGACATCGCACAACTTTCAGACGACTACAACAAAAAAATAAAACTTCACTCAGACGAACACAGGCTTCTGTTGTCGCTCGGTTTTCCCGTCAGTGAGCATGAAAAAAAATGCAAAGATATAAAAGATGTTGAAAAATTCGTAGAAGGTATTTCAAAGATACGTGAAAGTCTTCCTTTTGGAACCGACGGAGTTGTGATCTCGATCAACGAAACATCTCTTCAAAAGAGACTCGGAGTTGTGGGCAAGGCTCCACGTTATATGTGCGCATTCAAGTATCCGGCTGAGAAGGCTACAACAAAAGTTCTCGATATTACTGTTCAAGTTGGTCGCACAGGAGTACTTACTCCACTTGCACACTTCGAACCGACACTTGTCTCAGGTTCTACAGTTTCTAAAGCAACTCTTCACAATATGGATCAGATAGAGAGACTAGACTTGAAAATAGGTGACACTGTTGTTATACAAAAAGCGGGGGATGTTATTCCTGAGGTTGTTGAAGTTTTGAAAGGCCTTCGCACAGGAAAAGAGAAGAATTTCAAAATGCCATCGAGTTGTCCTGTTTGTGGAGGGGAAGTTGAGAAAAAGGAAGGACAGGGTGGAAAAAGTGTCGCGTACTATTGTACAAACAAACGTTGCGAGGCAAAAAGCACTCGGGGTCTTGTTCATTTCGTAAACGCATTTGATATCTACACTGTTGGTCCAAAGATAATCGAGAGACTTCAGGACGAAGGACTGATAACTGACGGAGCGGACCTTTTCACTCTCACCGAAGCTGACTTGTCAGGACTTGAGAGATTCGGAGACAAAAGTGCAAGCAATATCGTAGGTAACATAAAAGAGAGAAGGAATCCGACACTCGACCGGTTCATCGTGTCTCTCGGGATAATCCATGTGGGAGAAGAAACCGCTCGAGATCTAGCAGGACATTTTGGAACACTAAAGAAATTTTTAAATGCAAAAGAAAGTGATTTGGACGAGATAGAAAATATCGGTCCGGCTGTAACAGAAAGTATCTTAGAATATCTCTCTGACGAATATCATCAGAAGTTTGTTCAAAAACTTATTGATAATGACGTGAAGCCAAAAGAATATAAAAAAGCTACTGGAAAGTTTACAGGTTTAACTTTTGTTCTAACTGGAACACTTCCGACACTTTCTCGCGAGGAAGCCAAAAAAATAATACTCGACAATGGTGGCAAGGTTGCGAGCTCTGTATCAAAAACGACAAGTTTTGTACTTGCAGGGGAGAGCGCTGGGTCCAAACTAAATGAAGCGAATAAACTTGGAGTGAAGGTGATAAGTGAAGCGGAGTTCGTAAAAATGGGCATGCCCCCACACATATTTAAAAATAAATAGGTGTGGGGGAAAATAAAAAACTGCAGACTTATTCTGCAGATATTTTTTCTTTTTTTTCAGATGTAATCTGAATTAGGCGCTCGAAAAGTTCCCTTTTTTCTTCTTCCTCGAGTCCTGTTCGTGCTGCAACCCTTGTCATTACTTTGGATAAATCAATTCCTTGTATACCCGCAGGAATAAATGATAATTGTAGCATTGTGTAGTCAGTGCCTGTTTTTGCCAATTCATTTACCAAGCTTGTAGAAAAATCCTCTAGCTTCTCTTTAAACACTCGAAACTTTTCTTGAGGATTTCCCCCTTCAGTCTCAAACGCGACATATATGAAATTGTGTTTACCTAACTTTTGCTTGAAAACACTTACTTCTATTTTTTCCATAATACAATTTTTCTTTAATTTATCAATAAAAATATCAATTGTCAAATTATTAATTTTCCTCAAAAATACGTTATAATCTAGGGATGGAATTGAGCGACATAAAAAAGCTAGCCTCTCTGGCTCGAATAGACATGACTGAACAGGAAATGGAAGACTTGAAGAAGGACTTTGATTCTATCCTCGGATACATTGATCAAATCCGCTCTATTGATGTTCCAGAATCAGACTTTGTTTCTGATGTTCGGAATGTCGGAAGGGTAGACGAAGCCACTCCTTTTGCCGGTAGAGAAAATATAATAAAACAATTTCCAGATAATGATGGGGACGCGCTGAAGGTTCCTTCTGTTTTGTAATTTCTAAAATATGATTGATATAAAAAATCTTACAATTTCATCCGCTCATAAAGCTCTCTCTTCAAAAGAGTTTTCTTCTGTTGATTTACTCAATGCTTGTTTGAAAAATATTGAAGATAGAAATAGTGAACTCTTTGCTTTTATAGAAGTTTTTTCTGATGCAAAAGAACAAGCTGAGAACGCCGACAAAATGATCGCGGAAGGGAAAGCTACATCTCTAACAGGAATCCCATTTGCAATAAAAGATAATATTCTATTTGAAGGTCATATCGCCAGCGCATCTTCAAAGGCGCTTTCAAAACACACCGCAACTTACTCTGCTCCAATAATAAAAAAGTTGAGAGAGATGGGGGCTGTTGTTATTGGAAGAACCAACATGGACGAGTTCGCGATGGGAAGCTCAACAGAGAACTCAAGTCTTGGTGTTACAAAAAATCCATATGATTCTTCTCGAGTTGCCGGAGGAAGCTCTGGGGGAAGTGCCTCAGCACTTGCTTCAGGAATGTGCTTATTTGCTCTAGGAACAGACACAGGAGGCTCTGTGCGACAACCAGCGGGATTCTGTGGAGTTGTTGGATACAAGGGCTCATATGGAAGTGTGTCTCGGTCTGGAATTATTTCCATGGGAAACTCACTCGATCAGGTTGGACCTATGACAAAGAGTTCTGATGACTTAAAAATAGTTTTTGATGCTATTTCATTTTTTGACAAGAACGACGCGACTTCTATTCCGGAAAATTTTAGAAAAAATGAAACAAGAGAATTCAAGAAGATTGGAGTTCCTTGGACTATGATTGAACGAGAGGGAATTGATGGAGAGACTCTCTCTAACTTCAAAGAAACTATTTCAAAATTAGAAAAAGAAGGAAACGAAATTGTTCCAATAGAACTTCCTCTTACAGAATACTCTCTGGCGGTTTACTACATAATTATGCCAGCTGAAGTTTCTACAAACTTATCTCGTTTTGACGGTATTCGTTACGGATCTCGCGTCGATGCACCAAATTTGTTTGAAACTTACACTAAGAGTCGTCGAGAAGGATTTGGACCAGAAACCAGAAGAAGAGTAATGCTTGGAACTTATGTTCTCTCTCACGGATATTATGATGCCTATTACAAGAAGGCGATAAATATGAAAAGTGCAATTAGAAAAGAACTTCTTGAAGTATTTAAAACCGTGGATGTTATTGCTACCCCAACGACACCGTCTCCAGCCTTTCGTGTGGGAGAGAAGTCCGATCCACTTCAGATGTATCTATCAGATATTTTCACTGTGCCAGCAAACATTGTTGGTTTCCCTGCGATTTCAATTCCAAACAAAACTTCTTCAAGTGGGCTTCCATTAGACATTCAATTTATGGCTAGTGACAGAGAAGACTCTTCTCTTATTGCTTTTAGTCAGAAATTTGAGAAAATAAAAGAATAGATGCCAGCAGCCAGCCTAGGTCTCATAATAGCTCTCCTTATCTTGATTCCTTTTTTATCAAGAATTAATTTTGCTGACCCAACTTTTCTAAACCTCGAATATGTTTTTTATAAATTGTATCAACTGCTTAATTTTATTTGGCACGGAATACTAAACGCACTCTTTGGTAGTGGTTCGGGGATTGGGTGGTTTATCGTGCTTGCGACAATAATCATAATTATTTTGATTTATGTAATCATCTATTCTCATATTCGCGGAAAGGAAGAAGACAAAAAGTTTGCTGACAGACTAAAGGTCTATATTCCTCGCGACAAGGCCATGGCTCCGTCAAAGTCTACTCAGTGGCAGAAAATTGTTTCTGAATCAGAATCAATAAAAGAAAGTGATAGACGACTTGCGATTATTGAAGCTGACGTGATGCTTGAAGAAATGCTTGAAGAGAAGGGGTTCATTGGAGACACTCTTGGAGAAAAGCTGAAGAACGCATCTCCGGCACATTTTCGAACAGTTCAGGATGCTTGGAAGGGTCACTTGGTTCGAAACAAAATCGCCCACGAAGGATCAAAGTTCGAACTTTCATATGCGGAAACAAAAGAAGCCCTTACTCATTTCGAGAGATCTTTCCGAGAGTTTGATTATATTTAAAAATAAAAAACTCGGACTTTAGTCCGAGCAATAAGCTATTTTTCTATGGGGAATTTTTTGATATCCCGCCTGGTCGTTAACCCATTTTTTCCAACCTTCGTTACTTTTATAATAAAAGCACTCCTGGCCAATTCTCATTTCTACTCCGAATATTTTGTTTAAAAAATCTTCGTACATTACAGTGAAGTTAGTTTTTCCTATATCTATCGACATGCCGTCGATTAGGCAGGGAATTTCAACTAACTCGTTCATAGAACTGTCTTGTGGGTCTAAAATTAATAATTTTTTCCCATTAATTTCTAAAAAGACTTGGGCTTTTATTTCATTAAAACTAATGAAAAAAACCATAACAAATAGTGCTATTCCTTTCATAAAGTTCATTTTTATCTACACTATACCTTTCTAGAATATTTGCAAATCCAAGCTTTTTTGTTATACTCTCCGAGCAACCATTTTTGGTTCTATATAGCGGGGTGGAGAAGAAGTATCTCGCAAGGCTCATAACCTTGAGGCTCTGGTGCGATTCCAGACCCCGCAACACTTCGACACGTGACATGTCGCAAATCATGCCACTGAAGTCGAAAGAACGACGGAGTAGCTCAGTTGGTAGAGCACAGGACTCATAAGCCTGGGGTCGTGGGTTCAACCCCCACCTCCGTCACAGCGGTTTTCATTTTTGCCATTTTTTGGTAGAATGCAAATCGTTAACTTAGGTATTTTGCCTAAGTTGAAAAAGAAAAAAATGCAGTCGTACTTGTCCGCCTTTGGCGGAGCTCAACTCAAGTTAGACTATAGCGAGCACCCGTCAGGCGGGTTGCGAAATGGAATAAAATTGAGTTGAAAAAGTAATATATGCAGTCGTAGCTCAACTGGTTAGAGCACCCGCCTGTCACGCGGGAGGTTGCGGGTTCGAGTCCCGTCGACTGCGCAAAACAAAAAGATGTCAAAATTATTTTTTGGCATCTTTTTGTTTCTAGTACAGAAAAGGGGCTCGAACGGGAAGGGGGTCGGGGAAACTTCCGTTTCCCCGTGGAGGAAAGTATTGAAAACCGAGAGGTTTTCAAAGAGGAACTTGTGACGATGTGAGATTCCCGTCGACTGCGCCATATCAAAAACCGCCTTGTGGTGGTTTTTGATTACCCCTTTTTAGTGTAAAGTGTATTTGTGAAGAAATTTCTAATATTATTTTTAATAACAGGCTTTATTCTGCCGGCAACAATGCTTGCCTATTTTCCTGATATGTCAGCCCTGAACACTTGGAGAGCTCGTGGGGGATTCTTGTATGAAGTAAAAAGAGGCAGTTCAGGATTTGAGGTCAAGACAGTTCAGACATATCTCGCGTCTGTTATGCCAGAGCAAAACATAAAGTCAGATGGAATCTTTGGTCCAAAAACAGAATCAGCTCTAAAACTTTTTGAAAAGAATAATTCATTACCTGAAACTGGAAAGGTTTCTTCTCAAACAAAAACTCTTCTAACAGAAAACTTGAAAAAAGAATTATGCCCAACTTCTTCTTCAGAAGAGGATCCATTCACAATTTTCCCCCTCAGTAGGGAAGAAGGCTTGCCTTTAGGATTTGTTCCAAAAGATTTGAAATTTCTGCCTTCCACAATTTCAACCAACGGAATAATCTGTGTCTCTGCTGAGACTTATGATCCTCTAGTTTTGATGCTAACGGATGCAAAAAACTCTGATGTGAACATAATCGTTACTTCCGGATTTAGAAAATTTGAAATTCAAAAATATCTAGTTGATTTGTATTTAAAAATAGAAGGACCAAGCGCTCTTCGTGGAGTAGCAGAAGCCGGACACTCTGAGCATCAACTCGGAACAACTGTAGACTTCTCCAGCTCTTCTCTGGGTGGAGTTTTGTCTGAAAAATTTAAAGACACAAAGGAGGGTTTGTGGTTACAGGCCAATGCTCACAAGTATGGTTTTGTTATGAGCTTCCCGAGTGGAAAAGAGGAAGTAACCGGATACAAATTCGAACCGTGGCACTATCGTTATGTTGGAGTAGAGACAGCGCAAGAAATAAAAGACAGTGGGTTAACACCGATAGAATACCTAAAGGAAATTGAAAAAGAGTAGAAAGTAGAAAACTAATATACTATAATATCTATAGTATATGAAAAGAGTTTTAGTTAAAAAAGAACTTTTGGAAAGTCTTTATTTAGATAAAAAATTTTCTGTTTCTCAAATTGCAGAAAAGTTAGGTTATTCTCAAACAGGGATAAATTATCTTTTCAAAAAATTCAACATAAAGAAAAGAACAATAGGAGAATCTATCTATCTTAAATGGAACCCGAAGGGAGACCCTTTCGAAGTAGCCTTACCCCAAACACCAGAAGATTATTTTTTATTTGGCTTAGGGTTGGGTTTATTTTGGGGAGAGGGGACAAAAAGATCTCCTCATTCTGTTAGATTAGGTAATACCGATCCAGATTTAATAAAGGTCTTCGTCATCTTTCTTATTAAGTTTTTTAAAATAAAAAAGTCAAAATTAAGATTTGGATTACAGCTTTTTAACGACATATCAGAAGATGAGGCAAAAAAATTTTGGATGAAAAAACTATCAATCTCAGATAAGCAATTTTATAAAACTATAATATCAATATCTGGGAAAAAAGGTACATATAAAAATAAAGTAAAATATGGAGTTTTGACCGTGTATTTTAATAATAAAAAACTTAGAGATTTTATTATTTCTAAGATTGATGATCTAAGGTAAATATGATAAATTACGCTTGTTAATGTCAGCCAATGTAGCTCAGTTGGTAGAGCACACCCATGGTGGAGCGCCGTTCCCCGCCCAATTCGATAGTAATATCGATTTGAATCTCGAATAACGGTTAAAATCTGATTAATTTTAGGACAAGACCGTGGCATCTTTTAAAGAGGCCCGAACGACTGACAAGAGATCCGATTTGAATCGGATAAGATACAGTCTAGCCCTCTTGTATACAAAAAGAAGAGGTGTAAGCGAAGGGTGAGGTCATGGGTTCAATTCCCATCGTTGGCTCTGTTTTAAAAATTAAAAAATCCCCCACGATTATGGGGGATTTTTTAATGTGAGACTAGTACTTTACTGGGAAAGTATAATATTTTGTTGGGCTTTCGCTTGAGTCGGCAGCATTTGCGTCTTCAAGATAAACATAAATTATATCTCCAGAAAAATCGTTACTAACTGAATCAATTGTTACAGAAACAGGGAATGGGTTTGTGTTCATCCATTCCTCTCCAGCAGAGAATCCAACTGGTCCAGCGATAACATTCCCGTCTATATCTTTGAGTTTGATTGTTCCTCCCATTCCTTCGAATTTAACCCAAGGACAAGATAGGCTTGGCACAATCTCTCCTGTGATTGTAAGAGGGAAAGTTACTTTGCTCAATACTTTTGGAGTTTCAATTGAGAAAGCACAGCTTTTCACATCTCCTTCGTTGATAACTAGAGCTGGAACATCAAAAGTATAACCACTTGTTAGAGTGTCTGTGGTCTCTTCTTCTGTTATTTCTGGCTCTTGTGGTGTTGGGGCTTCTACATCTTTTTTACCAACAAAGATTATTGCAATTATTACCAGAATTGCCCCGGCAATTCCCAGGTATGTTTTGTTTTGTTTGTCTAATTTCATATATGATTTTAATCTTTTAATGCCTATCCATTTTACCATTTTTGGTGGTTTATGAGCCCATTCCCAAAGGTCTGTTTTACTTGTATTATTGACCTTGTTTTGTAAGGCTTTTTGGGTTTTTTTTGAAAAGCCCTTAGACTACTCTGGTATAATCATCTTTAATGACGGAGGAACAGATAAAAAACAGAATTGAAGAAATAGAAGCCGAAATGCAACGGTCTGATTTTTGGCTCGACAAGAACAAGGCTCAAACAATTGTTCGTGAGCTTCAAAATCTGAAAGACAAGAAGGAGGGGCTTGGAGAATTTGATCGAGGAGGAGCAGTTCTTTCTATATTATCTGGAGCAGGAGGAGACGACGCGGAGGATTTTTCGAAAATGCTTCTAGAAATGTACTACAGATTTTTTGATCGAAAGGGATGGTCTTCTTCCATTCGAAACAAAAGTGAAAACGATCACGGAGGTTACAGAAATATAACTTTGGATGTTGAAGGAAAGGGGGTTTATGGAGAATTGAAACATGAAAACGGAGTTCATCGTCTCGTTAGAATTTCCCCATTTAATTCAAAAGGAAAAAGAAATACATCTTTTTCTTTAGTTGAAGTTCTTCCTGTAATAAAACCAGCCGAGATGCCAGAACTTAAATCGGATGATCTAGAAATAGATTTTGCCAGAGGTGGAGGACCTGGTGGACAAAATGTAAACAAACGCGAAACGGCTGTTCGTATAACACACAAGCCGACTGGAATATCTGTGCATGTTACAGAAGAAAGAACTCAAGAGGCAAACAAGGAGCGAGCCCTTTCCCTCATTGCGGGAAAACTTTGGAAGAAAGCAGAAGAGGACAGACTCTCTCTCGTTGAAAGTATGCAAATAGCTAAAACAACTGATATAGAATGGGGTAATCAAATCCGCTCTTATGTCTTGCATCCATACAAAATGGTAAAAGATCACCGCACAGGACACGAGACTTCTGATGTTGATGCTGTGATGAGTGGGGGAGAATTGGAGCCTTTTATTGAAGAAATGAAGAATCACAAAGGATAACTTTGAGGGGTTTTCGGATATGCTATAATTCTTTAGTAAATCCGTATGAATATCTGTCTGCATTCCCACTATTCCCTGTAACCTAACACCCAAATCTATTCTATGCTTTCCTTTGAAGATGTCTCAAAAATTTATCCCGCAAAATCAATTTCCCTTGAGGATGTTAATTTGACTGTCGAAGACAGAGAGTTTGTTTCTGTTGTTGGACATTCTGGAGCCGGGAAGACTACTCTAATTAAATTAATTATGGCGGAAGAAAAACCTACCTACGGGAAGGTTCTTTTCAATGGAACAGATATTCACTCTCTATCACACAATGATTTGATTAAGTTTAGAAGAAAGATTGGAGTTGTTTTCCAAGATTTTCGTCTTCTTTCGAACCTCACAGCTTATGAAAATATAGCCTTTGCGATGGAGGCCGCGGGAAAAAGTGATGAAGAAATAGAATCTGATGTTCCTCATGTTTTAGATCTTGTTGATCTCTCTGACAAGATTTACCATTTTCCACATCAGCTTTCTGGTGGAGAAAAACAGCGTCTAGCTATTGCTCGTGCCATTATTAATCAGCCGGAAATTCTGATTGCTGATGAGCCAACAGGGAACCTTGATCCTGTTAACACCTATGAAGTTGTTCAAATTTTGAAAAAAATTAATGACCTTGGAACAACTGTAATTCTTACAACTCACAATAGAGGAGTTATCGAATCTATTGGGCGAAGAGTTATAACACTTGAGAAGGGCAGAGTGGTTCGAGATGACAAGGACGGGAAGCGAATGATGTAGTAGAATATTAGAATAAACTTGTCCCGTTAGAAGCAGGTAATTATCAAAAAAAGATGACAAAAACAATAAAACAAAAAAATTACAAAATAACAAAAAGCATGAGCGGTTACATTATTACCGTCAGCTTCTAATCGGGATGGAAAAATTTCACTTCAGAAGAATAATCAGGGCAGGGGTAGTTGGTTTCGTTCGTAATGGAGTTATCTCTCTAGCTTCTCTTTTGACCGTTACCATTACTCTTTCAGTTTTGACTTCAATCGTTATTTCGAGAGCGGCGCTTTTTAATTCTCTAGAACAAATAAAAGATAAAGTTGATATAACTGTCTACTTCATTTCTGGAACTCCAGAAGAAGAGATTACTTCTTTAAAAACTGAAATCGAAAAACTTCCGGAAGTGGAACTCGTTGGATACATTTCTGCAGAAGAGGCTCTTGATTCTTTCAAACTAAGACATGAAGACGACTACCTCACTCTTCAGGCACTTGAAGAATTAGACGATAACCCACTAGGGGCTTCTATAAACATAAAAGCAAAAGAAACTTCTCAATACGAATCAATCTCAACTTATCTGGAGAGCGATAAAGTTCTAACAACAAATGGAACAAGTATTATTGAAAAAATAAATTACTACCAAAACAAGCAAGTTATAGAAAGATTGAACTCAATCATTGATGGCGCAGAGAAGCTTGGTGTTATTTTAACTTTGATACTCGTTCTTATTTCAGTTGCAATTACATACAACACAATCAGACTTGCGATCTATATCTCAAGAGAAGAAATTGGAATTATGCGTCTTGTGGGAGCTGACAACCTATACATTCGAGGTCCGTTTGTTGTTCAGGGAATAATGTATGGAGTGATTTCTTCTATCGTTACCATTCTTATATTCGTTCCAATAACTCTCTGGCTTGGAGCAAAGATGTCTTATTTCTTAGGAACTGACTTGTTTGATTACTACACCGCAAACCTGTTCTGGATCTTCCTTGTTAACTTTTTCTTTGGAATAATCCTTGGAATTCTATCAAGTACTCTGGCTGTTAGAAAATATCTAAACAAATAAGACCGTTCTATTGGAAACAAAAAGCCCCGTATCCTCGGGGCTTTTTCCTTGACTGAAATCTAAACAGGTGGTATTTTAGGCAAAACTGTTACTTATGAACACCAAATATTCTTTTGCTATTGCCAGCGCTCTTCATGAAGAGTTTGAAAGGATGGCTGAAATTCCAGTTAACATTTCTTCCACGGATAAGAATTATCATATTTGTGGAGACGGATTTTTGGCGACCGTTGAAGCCAGGGAGCTTGATCAGTTGTGTCCCAACAAAAGAATCGTTGGGAAAGTGGTGTCGACTGATGGCCAAACCCCAATTTTTGTTGGAGAGAATGTTCAGATGATTTTCCTTGAAAAAGGGAAGAGCAAAGTAAAAATCCTTTTGGATTCGATGAGCCCAGAGATGCTTGTAAAGAGATTCCTTCGTGAGGGGGAGATTAATGAAGCACAAAGAATCATCAGAAAGAAAGAAAATTTGCTTAAGGCTGGTTTATTTTTTGGATTTTTAGTTGTTGCCGCTGCCGCCATTTTAGGCGGTATGTATGACACATGGAAGCCTGCATTTTTTATTGTGATACTCGTAGTTCTGTTTGTTGTTATTGATAAAATATACAACAAGCAACTGAAAGAAGTTTTGGATTAATCTCGCATTACGGCGGGCAAACCCACACACCAATTTTTTGGTTTGTGGGTTTTTTATTTTCATTTATAAAATAATTTTTTAAAATTAAAAACCCCGTCTCTAGACGGGGCTCATTTATTTTCCAATAGCTCTTGCAAATGCTCTTGTTTCGCTAGGATCAAGATTATAAAAATCTTTTGAAATCCCGGTTGCCACCAAGAAACACCTTACATGCGGCATAAATTCTTTCACATTCTCTGCCGTCATTCCAGAGGCGATAGCCAGTGGATGATCTCCTGCACCTTCCTTCATTGCTTTTATTTTTTCAATCGAAGGGGGTTTACCGGTTTCTTCACCGGTGGTCGTTATTACATCCATGAAGTCGACAGCTCTCTTTGCTGCTTCTTTGAAGTTTGTTTTTACGTCTTTTATATATTTAAATGCCACACCGCCAAAATATAGAGTTTGTAGATTAAAGGTGTTCATTTCTCCAATATAAAAGTCTATTGTTCCAGCATCGGTAACATTAATCGTCCCGTCATCTTCTTCGCGGATTCCACCGAAATCCTTCCACAGGCCGTCCATTCTATTGTCAAACAATTGAATTGTTTCTGCGTTTTTGGCTTTCAGTATATTAACCCCAATCCATTTGTCCGGCATCAACCTTTTTATCTCTAAAGCATTTTTCATAAACTCCTCAGGTGGAAGTTCGTGACCTATAAGCCACACCGCGTCTGCTCCACAATCGAAAGCAATTTTTGCATTCATGAAGGCGATAGCCTTCTCATCCATATGGATAACTGGCATAAAAATGTGTTCTATCCCTGGGAAAATAATGTTCAGTTTTGAATTCATAACAATTTATTTTGCCCTGATTCTAGCAGAAAAGGGGATTCTGGTTATATTGACTAAATCAGCTTTTTCTTATATAATTTATTTAAATTTTTTGAACCTTTTAAACCGAATATTATGAAAACAAAGAAAATTCTTCATAGAATTCGGTGGTTCATATACATCGGATTCTTGTGTCTGTTCCTTAAAGGAGTGGGTGCCTATCGTTTTGTTATCGAATCAAGAAATGAAGATCCTGTTTATACCAGTAGTCCTATGTATAAGGATAATGAAAATAATTTTCCAAACATATCTTTAAACAGGCAAATTCAATATTTACAGGACTCAATTTTGGATTTGAGAAGAGGTCAGATAAAAGCTGGTGACCTTTATAATTATGACGAGTATATTGGTGACCTGGCACAGATAAATCTAATGGAAATCCAGAATGGTTTTGCACCAAATGGATCAGGACAAGCGCTGAATAATCCTCTGTTGGAATTATACAGTGAAGCTGTGCGGGCAGGAGAGAATCATGCTCCAACGGATCAAGAAAGAGAAGATGCTGAAAATATTTATGCATCAATAACCGGAGTTCAAGGATGGATTTCTAATGAAGTTTCTGGTTGGGATGAAGCTTACGATTCTAATATTTCAAGTTTTGATTGGTCAGAAATTTCAAATTGGACCCTTCGGAAATATCTCAAATTCTTCCCGCTAATATTTTTGTTATACACCTTCTGGTTTTTTGTAGACGGAAAGGTGTCAAAGTTTATGAGGAGAAATCCATTTTCTTTTGCGCTGGCAGTGGCTTTTTACCCAATAGTGATATTTATGCTTATTCGTGACTTATTTGTTACAAAGGCAAGAAGTGTTATTGCGGAGGCCGATTACCGTAGAACAAAAGATGAGTTTTTCTCAGTTTTGTCGAAAGATGAGCTGGGGAAGATAAAGGATTTTACTCGTTCAAGTAGGAAACTGTTTGAATGGCGCAAAGAACTTCAGGAAGAAGGAAGGATTTTCAAACATTCGTTTGGATTGGTTCTAATTTTCACGATATTTTTTGGATCTATGTTTCGCACGACTTCGGTTTGTGCTGAGAGTAAGTCCGACAAAAGAACTGAGATTTATCAGTTCGTGAAGGAGAAAACTGATTCAACCGTGAGTGTGTGGGACTTTAACCAGATAGATGATGGTGTTTTGCCGGATATTATTCCGTGGCCAAAACTTTTGTTGCAAAAAATAAAATTCATAAATAAACCATATATTTTGGAAAACGGATTCATTCCCGATGTTGGGCACATTCCGAATTCAGTTAGTATTTTCTACTCTTTGTGAAAACAAAAAAAGATTTACTAACTTTAAACAAAATATAATGAAAAATTTATTGTTTTTAATTTTATTTTTACCACTTGTAGTAATAGCTCAAGTGGAAGTGACAAAGGATTATGCCGGAATGATTTCTGGCGCTTCGTATCAACTTGATTCAGCTGAAACCCCTTCTTTCACAAATGTGAGAGTTGGAGCGGAAGCTGTTTGGGCTGTAAACCCAAAGTTTGAGATAAAAAGTTTTGGTGTTTACCAAACACCGAATACTTTTATCCACTCTTTTTTTGGAGTTTATCGACCTGATTCAAGTTGGATTATAGAAGCTGGCAAGATTGCAACTCTGATGGGACATCATCGTCCACACCCTGTTTCTTCTGGTTCTCACTTTGAACCGTGGAGTTTAAGGCAGATTCCAGGAGGTGGGTTGGGTGGTGCCGTTAGGTTTATTCCAAACTCGTCCACAGAGATTGCGATCGGTTCATATCTACGAGACTCTGTTTTTGAAGCGCAGACAAAGTTGAAATTTAACTCGTTTATTTTAGGAGGGTATTACCAACCAGAAACTAATATTTCTGGTGGTGCTATAACTTTCGAAAAGGGGAGGGTTACAACGACAACTGCTTTTCAGAATGACAAGTTGGTAGCAAATTTATTTTTGCTCACACTTGGCAGAAACAAAGACTTTATGTTCTTTTCGGACATGGGATTTGGTCTCGATACTGAATCAGTTGAAGAAATACTGATCCGTGGTGAGTGGGGTTTACTGAAAAGTTTTGAGCTTGAAAAGTTTGAGGGATTGTATTCCTTAAGCTATACGTACGAGACAAATTCTATGAACTCCTATCTGTTTGTTCACTTTTAACTTATACCCCCGGTTTTACACCGGGGCATGCCCACACATCAATGTTTTGGTGTGTGGGTTTTTGTTTCCTGATTTTACCCTTATTTATCAAGCTAAAATGACTTGACTTTTATATACAATTGTGCTATTATATAGGTATAAATGAACATTTAAAAAACCAAATAGATTATGAAAATTACGACATTATTTGTTGCCTTCGTGGCATTTTTCACCCAATTAGTTAACGCTCAGAAGCCTGAACAATCATTCGATTTTGACGGTAGTTACTACCACATCATTCCGATTGATTCTACCGCTGGCGAACCAAAACCTCTTTTCTGGTTCTGGTACGACCAAGGAACTGAAGGTTTCTATACTGAAGCTAGATTAAATTTCGACGCCCCGGCAACTGCTGGGTTGATTTTCGGAAAAACCTTTGGTGGTGAAAAATTTTTCATCACCCCAAAAGTCGGCGTTTTAATTGCCGGCAACGAAGAAGGTTTTGACGGTTTGAGCGCAGAATTTAATTGTGGAGGAAAGATAGACATTAATTCAAACATCTACTGGAATTATTTTGTAATGAATCAGTACGCTTTTTCTACGGGGGAAGATGAAAATTTCATTTACAATTATTCTCAGACAGGCTTCGGCCTTGGATTGTTTGAAATTAATATTTCCGCTCAATTTTTTCAGCAGGCAGATGCATCGTTTATGGACATAGGTCCCCAAGTAAAATTTACTTTATGGGAAACTGGTCTTTATTCCAAGGTGTGGGCAACCACAGATCCTGGGAATGAAAAACAGGAAACAGCATTTGTTGCCATAGGCTGGCATTTCTCCAAGAAGTAAGCTTTCGACAAGAAATCATTCAACATCAGGTAACCCCTGATGTTTTTTTATTTGTTTGACTTTAAATTCCTGTCTGATAACATTCATGAAAATGTTTTTTATGAAAACCCTAACCAAAACTAAAACATTTATTGTTTTTAAGGCAAAAATTCTAGCAGAAAATTTATCTGGATTTGGCTTCGAAGAAGAAAGATTTGCTTTTATTGACGAAGATGGAGATCCGAAATTTTTCCCAAGTATCGAATATCTTGCGGAAGAATTATTTGAGGTTGAAGTAGCTGAATATAGAAAGTGTCGAGGAAACTGCCGGATCATTTTTCAAAAAGAAATGGGATTTTCTTTTGATCGAAAAACCGGGGAAGTTCTATCCCTCAATCTGCCGATTTTGGATTGTGATATTTTAAAATTTTCTTCGGAGTATATATTTCTCCGAACATATTTTTCTCTTTTGAGAGCCTGTAATGAATAACAGGTTTTTTTATTTTTGGTGAATTAACCTAGATTCAACTCTTCATCAACCCTAATTTGGGAAACAAATTCTGGAACGTGTGACACGAGAATCATGGCACCCTTGTATTCACTTAGAGCTTTTGCGATAACTGGAAGGTGGCGGAAGTTTATGTGGTTTGTTGGTTCATCGAGAATAAGAAGTCCTGGGCGAAGCAATACGAGCCGAGCGAAGGCGACGAGTCCTTTTTGTCCTTCAGACAGACTTCCGATCTTAGTGTGCATCACATCGCTCTTTATAAGAAACCCCGAGGCCGTCGCTCTGATGAATTCTTCGTCCACTTTCATTCCTCCCTCCATGATCGCTTTTGATAGAGATTGATAAACAGTATCGTCGAAATTGAGCGTTGAGAAATCTTGTCGGTAATACCCAACTCTAATTCTCGGTGCGATAATCGCGCCCTTAGATTTTCCACCAGCCAGAGTTTCAAGTAGTGTGCTTTTTCCGATACCGTTTGGTCCAGAAAGTAGCAAGTGCTGATTTCTTTTTAGTTTTATATTTGCGGTTCGCTCTACAATCTCGTGAGTTTTTGGGCTCATTATTGTGAAGCTTGTTATAGAGATTATTTCTCCCAAAGTATCTTCTTGAGCGGGAATAGTGAAGTTTCTGATTGTCTTGTCTTCTTTTCTAACATCCACCATATTTTCTTCAAGTTCCTCTGCCTTCTCACGCATTCTCTTTGCCACCATTCGGAGACGTCCTCCCTTGAAAGCAAATTCGTTCGCCTTGTCTTTGTTCGCCTGAATTTCCTTAGCGAGCTGAGCATTTTTCATATTTTCTTTTTCTACTCGAGCAGAAATATCATTCAAAACATCTTTGTAGTTTCCGACATATTGTTCAACTTTTCTTGTATGAACATCGAGATATAAAACTCCAGTTGAAAAAGCATTTAGAAATTCTGCATCGTGAGAGATAACCATCACAGTTTTTTTGTAGCCTACCAAGAAGTCGGTGAGGTGTCTTATTCCTGCATGATCGAGGTTATTTGTTGGTTCATCAAGTAGAAGAAGGTCAGGGTCTTGGATTAGGGCGGAAGCGAGAAGTAGGCGAGCCTGTTGTCCGCCAGAGAAAGTTTTTATAATTCGGTCGTGAACTAATTTGTGTCCTTTTAGATTTACAATTTCGAGAACCTCGTCGATTCGTGGGTCAATGTCATAAACTTTTTTTGGAAAACACTTTTGGAAAAATTCTCGCACAGTCAGGTCCATGTCTTCGCGGGGGATTACTTGGCGGGCGATAGCAATAGACACTCCCTTTACTATGTTTATGTTTCCTTCATCAGGATCAAGCGTTTTTGTGATAAGTCCAAAAATCGTGCTTTTTCCAGCTCCGTTTTGTCCCATTATTGTGATCTTACTCTCGCTTCGTAGGGAGAAAGTTACATCATCAAGTATTGGTTTGTTTGGGTTATATTCGAATGATACTTTTTCAAATCGAAGAATTGTTTCGTTTTTTGCCATTTATTTTTTTATCAGATTTTATTTCAGTTTTTTTAAGCAAGGCCAATTTGTCCTCCTTTTTCCAGCGTTTTATCTCGGCTTCTCTCGCACGGACCTCGCCAAAGGTGCTTAGTTCTTCATAATACATTAATTTCACCGGTCTGCGAATTTTTGTGTAGTGAGCACCGGACTTCAGGTTGTTATGCTGATGAAGCCTTTTTTCTAGATTCTTGGTTGAACCAACATATAAAGTCTTGTCCGCACACTCTAAAATATAAACAAAATGCATAGTTGGCGTTCTACTTATAAAAAGGAAATTCTGCCACTACCTTATATTCATAGAGGGGAGGTTCATAATCAAGCAGACCTTCTTCAAAGGTTTTTCGCATAACAAGATATGAACCTATTCCTTTTGTTATTTTGAAAGTGTATCCAAGTCCTGCGCTGTAACACTGAATCACAGTTGAATTAATTACATTGTCTTCTTCAGAATCTGGTAAATCATTGCAACTACCGGGAGTTGTGTCGATTAATCTATTTTCGATTGTTCCGTTAGGATATGTCACTTTAAGAAAAATATTTGTTTCGGGAAATCCATCTAAGTTTAATGATTTGGCTTCCTCATATTTCCATTCAAAAATTGGGGGAAGAGCATTGTTTGTTGTTTCGATCGGATCTGCTTGTTTTTCTTTGTATATGTAATTATTCAATGCGTAAAAACCGGAAATAATTCCTATGATACATAGAAGTATTATTAACCCTATTGCTCTACCGACAAAAAATTTTCTTAAAGTCATATAAGCACATAGTAGCATTTTTAATTTCAGAGTATATTCTTAAACTTACGAATATTGCTGGGAGACTAGGACTCGAACCTAGATAGTCGCCTTCAGAGGGCGATGTCCTACCATTAGACGATCTCCCAGCAATATTCACAAATCAATTCCTAATTTATTTTTTAAAACTTCTCTACCATACCCGCTTTTATAAAAAACTTCTGATTTTTTAGCTAAAGCATAATCATTGTAAGCTTCATAAAAAATTAGATCAAAGGGTCTGTTATCTCTGGTGTATTTACCGCCTATCCCAGAATTGTGTTCTTCTAGTCTTCTTTTTAAATCGTTTGTACTTCCAACGTAGAATCTATTATTCTTTTTGCTTTTTAAAACATAAGTGTAATACATTATGTTTATAATTTTATATCTAAATATTGGTTTTGTCCCTGCCTCTTCGGCAGGTCGCCGGAGAGGCGACTACCATTAGACGATCTCCCAGCTTTGTTCATAAATAACTAATCAACTTTACTCAATATGACAACTTTTTTCAAGTAAAAGAAAAAGCTCAAACTTTTTAGGGTTTGAGCTTTATAATTTAAGATTTTTAAAGTCAAATTATGGGTTTTGTTCTAAGTTCGGGAATCGGATCTTCCACTTCAATGAAGGGAGGATCCTGTTCATGTTGATTTAGTTGACCATTTAGTAAATATTTGGCTTTTTGTTCTTCTTCGTCTTTTGAATCTTTAATTAAAATAAATTTATTTTTTTGTGGTTCCGGCTCATCTTTCGATGAAAAGGATATTTGTACAGTTGTTGTTTCCAAAGCGGGGATCTGTGTTTCCACCGCTTGGTTTGCCATAAGGCAAAAGATTAGGGTGGTGAACATAGGCTTTCGTTTTGGTTTCATCAGATAATATTCCTACTTCGTTCTTTTGTCAATAGGGTAAACCCCTCAGTCTTCTTTCCTTGACAAAAGGGCCCTTTTGGTATATTATAGGAGGGTAAGAAATCTCTATAGTTTTTGTTTTGTGAGTTATGACTCTCTGAAATATAAGCCTTCAGTTTATCTGGGCTTATTAGAAAACTTCGAGACCAAGTCACCTTACACAAAACTATTAATCAAAAAAGAATACACAAAGCAAATTCTGCTTTTTTTCTTTTCTAACAGTGACTAAGACCCGACTTTTTCGGGAGAAAAATTATATGCAAAAAAGAAGTTTTAGTGGAGCCCCGCGAAGCGGAGGATCTAGGGGTGGGTTTAGACCCAAAACAGGAGCACCTAGCGGAGGTAGATCCGGTGGTTTTCGTGGTGGAAGAAGTGGAGGAAACCGTGGAGGTGGTAGTGGAAGAAGATTCCAAGATGCAACTCTACACTTTTCAAAATTTATAAACAAAGCAAAACCAAATGAGCCAGTTAAGGAATACGAGCCAAAAAATCTATTCAACGATTTCGTAATTTCTGAATCTATAAAGAAGAACATTGCTAGAAAAAATTACATAAAGCCAAGTCCAATTCAAGACCAAGCCATTCCATCAATTTTGGAAGGTAGAGATCTTGTCGGTCTTGCAAACACAGGAACAGGTAAAACTGCAGCCTTTTTGATCCCACTACTTGAGAAAGTATTGAAGGATCCAAACGAAATGGTTCTTATTATGGCGCCAACTCGTGAACTTGCTATTCAGATTGAAGATGAACTGAAAGGTTTTTCTCATGGAATGAAAGTATTTTCTGCTTGTTGCGTTGGAGGAGCCTTCATTGGTAAACAAATCAGAGATTTGAAATACAAAAACAATTTCGTAATTGGAACACCAGGAAGACTAAAAGACTTGATGGAGCGAGGAGCTCTTGATTTATCAAAATTCAGAAACGTTGTGCTCGATGAAGCAGACCGAATGCTTGATATGGGATTTATTGCTGACATGAAATTCATGCTTGCAAAAATGCCAAAGGAAAGACAAACACTATTTTTCTCAGCAACTCTTTCAAAAGAGATTGAAAGATTGATTAATGACTTCCTTACTAATCCAGTTATGGTTTCAGTGAAAACTAGAGACACAGCTGAGAGTATTGATCAGGACATTGTTCGTGTTGGAAGAGACAAAACAAAGATTGATGTTCTACATGATCTATTGAAAGATGTTGAATTCAAAAAAGTTCTTGTTTTCGGAAAAACAAAACACGGAGTTGAGAGACTTGGAAAAGAGCTCTTGATGCGTGGAATAACAGCCGAATCTATTCACGGAGACAAGCGTCAGGCAAAGCGTCAGCAAGCTCTAGGACTTTTCAAGGATAACAAAATCCAAGTTCTAGTTGCGACTGATGTGGCAGCCAGAGGAATAGACGTTTCAGATATTTCTCATGTTATTAACTTCGATCTTCCTTCTACTTATGAAGACTATGTTCACCGAATCGGACGAACTGGTCGTGGAGGAAAATCTGGTAAAGCACTGACTTTCGTTGATCATCATTAAGAAATAGAAAAAGCCCTCAACTTTCGTTGAGGGCTTTTTCGTTATCCAAAAGCGATAGGCGCAGTCAGATTATTTTAGAGAAACTAAGCAGTTGCTTCTTCTCCAGATGCGTCTTCAGTAGCAACAGTATCGTTAGAGGCTTCAATGTTTGAACCCATTTCTTCTGTTGTTGAATCAGCAACTGGTGTTCCACAAGCTACGCAAACGCCGTCTTGGATATCTCCTCCACAAGCACATTTCATTGTTTCTTCCATAGTGATTTTTTATTATGCTTTTAAATTAGCATTTCTGCTAGGAGCTATTATCTCACGCATTACTCGAAATAACAAGCTTCTCGTTGACAAAAATAATAAAATGTATATTATCTATATCGGAATAGGTTTTGTTTTTTACGAAGTCAGAAGGTCTTTTGCAAAGACCAATCGTTCACTGCCGGATTTTAGTGTTTGGTCGCAAATGATCCTTCTTCCTTTTTTAAAAAAGTTCTTTTAACAGGACGCTTCTTCGAGGGCTAGTGGTAGTGGTTCACAACATGTCTTCTTTTCATTAGAAGCGCTCCTGTTTTTAAAATATT
>JAGOTH010000015.1:10758-22965 GCA_018061865.1 Minisyncoccota bacterium | reverse complement strand
TTTGTCTTAGAACCGAATGCTCCATCAGCTGTAAGACCAGCTGCTGAATATGTGTTTAGAACTGTTTGCAAGTTTGTAACGTACATTCCGCTTGATCCAACTTTTAGAGTTGTAGTTCCAAAAGTTAGTACTTCTGCTTTTGAAACAGAAGCGAAAGCGAATACTGCAACGATAGCAACTAGCGTAACAGCCAATGCTTTAAATTTCATCATAATAAAATATCGTTTATAATTCCGATCTTTGTGTCTTTATCACACAAATCACGAATGTGCGTGGTTTTACTAATAGAAGATGTTAATTCGACAAAACTAACGATTTCTTCCACGCGTCTTCTTTTTACAGAAGATTTTGCTTGGACGCTTAATTAAGGTGTCCAAACGGTTTTGCTCTTTACTCTTTTTAATGAGTATCGAGCGCTGCCTTTGTCGACAGGGCATTTCAGAAAATAATTAGGAAATTACGGAAAATAAAAACCAATAAATTTGGCGTGGATGCCAAAATTAAATTATTCTATTTTCAACGGGCATTCCAACTACTTTCTATCTAACTTAATCTGGGTCAAAAAAGGCCTATCCCTATAATGACTTAGACTAAATCTTGTACGATTACAAAACGCACTCGTACGCATTCGATTATAGCCTTTTGAGTCAAATACTGCAATAAGGTGTTTCTTGTGGAAAAGCCTTATAAAACAGTGCTTTGATCTAAAGTCTCAAACGAATCAACCAGCCTGTGGTGGTCAATAATTATGACGGAAGACTATCCCTTTTATTTCACGATTTGTGTGGTGTAGTTTCTAAAGGACATTTATAAAATAAGGCTTTTCTAAAGGACATCCTGTAAAAGACATTGTCTTTTAGTTAAAACTTAGGCGATTGAGTAGAAGGACCAGCGCTTTTTACCTTGTCTTTCAATTTTTCCTTCATCTACAAGCTTGTTTAGTTCTCTTTGAATTGTTTTATCAGACACCCCTGGGAAGTAATCGACAATATCTTTTGTTGCAACTTTTCCCTGTTTTCTTATCAAAGACAAAACTCTCTCTCCCCTGCCTCCTTTGTCTTTTGAGTTAATGTTTTGAAAACTTGTTTTTTCGATTTTCTGAGGAAATGTTTTTGTACTTTCTGGGGCGTTTTTTTCACCAATTTGATCCTCTTTTTTGCCGATGAAAATCTCCTCTTTTGTGAAAGATTTTTCCAATATTACACTCACCGCACCACTGATAACTTCGAAGTTATTTTTTGAGATAAAACCAGAGATACTGAGAACTCTCAAAAAGGAAACTATTTTGTTTAAATCTGAAATTAGTATTTCTGAAAATTGAGGACTTAGGTTTGTCTGTCCGATAAAAGAAGGTGTGTCGTTTACTGTCTTTAAACAGTTCAAACAGACTTCTCTAACTGAAAGCTTTATTGGGTCAATGTCCTTTATGTGGTTTGTCGCCAAATAGACAACAGCAGAGAGTCTCTCTACTTTATCTTTTATAGAATCATCTGAGTTTTCAAGGCCGTAAATTGAAACAACTGAAAGACTACTTAGTTGGTTTTTTGTGTCGATTTTTGAGCTGTCTTTTATGTTGTCCATTAGATTTTTGTGTCTTTTAATAAAAAGATTTGACCTGTTTGTGTGTCGATTATAAACCTTGTCTGTCTTTAATGCAACAAGTCACTTTCCCCTTATTTTTAAAGAATATTTTTGTGATACAATTGATGAAATATGGCAAAAGAAAAACCTGCTGAAAAAAAATCAGCCCAACAAAAAACACCAAAAAAAACTAAAGAGGATCTGGGGAAAAACAACGATCACAAGAACACCGTGATTGGAATAATCTTACTTGCAATATCCCTGATTTTCTTAATGTCATCTGTCGGTTTCGCCGGTCCTGCCGGAGAAAAAATATTTGAAGTAGGAAGAATTTTGTTCGGCTACGGATACTACTTGGTAATAATATTCTTGGGTTGGTTTTCTTTTCACCTACTTGGAAACAAAGAGGTGTCTAATGTATCTAAATTGAAGTGGTTTGGACTTGCGGGAATGATGCTGTCTTCTCACGGACTACTGGAAATAATTCTGAACGGTCATGGTGGAGGATGGCTTGGACTTGTCCTTGGTTATCCTTTCTCTTCCCTATTTGATGTATATGCTTCATCTGTTCTACTTTTTGCTCTTCTGGTTGCCAGCGCGGTTATAACTTTCGAAAAAGGAATTGATACTGATGAGATAATCGGAATGAAAAATATTTTCGGCAATCTTTGGAAAAAGAAGAAGTCTGAAGAAGATGAAACTCTAGCTGGACCAAGAATCCTTCCACCAGAAGAAGTTGTGGGTCCATCTCTCCTACCTGAGACTGAACCAGAAAAAGAAGTAAAACCAAAAGAAACTAAAAAAGAAGAAGATGAATTTATTCCTGAAAGACAGAAATTCAAAATAAGCGGAGCCTATGTTCCACCTCCAATATCTCTATTAGAAGAAGACAAAGGAAAAGCTAACGTTGGAGACATAAAAGCTAATGCAAATATAATCAGAAGAACTCTGGCAAACTTCGGAATTCAAGTAGAAATGGACGAAATAACAACCGGACCAACCGTTACTCGTTATGCCCTGCGACCTGCTGAAGGAGTTAAACTTTCTCGTATTGTTGCTCTACAGAGCGACCTTGGACTAGCTCTCGCCGCTCACCCTATCCGAATAGAAGCTCCAATTCCTGGAAAGAGCCTTGTGGGAATTGAGGTGCCAAACAGAGTTAAATCAACAGTGGGACTAGCAAACCTTATGCGAGATACTCAGTTTACTTCTGCTCCAAAGCCTCTAACTGTAGCTCTAGGAAAAGGAATCTCTGGAATTGGAAGATATGCCAATATTGCAAAGATGCCACACGCTCTTATTGCCGGAGCCACAGGAAGCGGAAAGTCTGTTACTATCCACGCCCTTATCACTTCCCTTCTATATAGAAACGGACCAGAAGACCTACGATTTATATTCGTTGATCCAAAGCGCGTTGAGCTAACTCTCTACAACAAAATCCCCCACCTTCTAACTCCTGTTATCACTGATCCAAAGAAAGCGATTCTTGCCCTGAAGTGGTCCGCAAAGGAGATGGAACGAAGATACAACCTGCTCGAAGAGAACTCTGTTCGAGATATTGAGTCATATCAAAAAAATGTTGAAGAAAAATATAAAGGAGATGCTGAAACTGCTCCAGAAAAGCTTCCTTATATTGTGATTGTTATTGATGAGTTGGCTGACATTATGCAGGCCTACCCACGAGAACTTGAAGCTGGAATCGTTCGTCTAGCACAGATGTCTCGAGCTGTCGGTATTCACTTGATCCTCTCAACTCAGAGACCGAGCGTGAACGTCATCACTGGACTCATTAAAGCCAATGTTCCAGCACGTATTGCTCTTCAAGTGTCTTCACAAATAGACTCACGAACAATTCTTGACCAAGGAGGAGCTGAAAAACTCCTCGGAGCCGGAGACATGCTTTACCTTGGAGGAGAAATGTCTACACCAGAAAGAATTCAGAGCGCCTTCATTACAGAAAACGAAGTGAAGAGCGTTGTAAAATTCATCTATGAAAATAACGAGCCTTCTGTCCCAGGAGGAGAAATAGAACTAGCCGGAAATGTGTCTGCTGAAAAAACAATTTTTGATTCTATGATTGGCGGAGATGATGACGATGATGATTTGTATGAAGACGCACGAGAGATAGTAATAGAGGCAAAGAAAGCCTCAACTTCTTTCCTCCAAAGAAAACTGAAGGTTGGTTATGCTAGAGCCGCTAGACTAATAGATATGTTGGAAGAAAGAGGCGTTGTGGGCCCAGGTGAGGGAGCAAAACCAAGAGAAGTATTGGAAGCATTACCAGATAACTCTCCCCTACAGGAAGAAAAGGGCTTATGATTGAAGACAAAAAGAAACTAAAAAAAGTAGTAATATCTGGATTTATTCTTCTAGTTGTGGCTTTTGTTTATAGCCGAGCACACGATGCAATAAGCGGAGCAAGACTTGTTATAAACAATATAGAAAAATACTCAGAAGTAACAGACCCGTTCGTCAGCATCGAAGGCTACATGAAAAGATCCACCGAAATAAAGGTAAACGGAACAACTGTGCCGACAGATCAGGAGGGAAACTTCAACTACCCTCTCGCCCTTGGAACAGGCTATAATAGTATCGAGGTCAAAGGAACAGACTCTTTTGGTCGGACAAAAGTAGAAAATTTTAATATACAAGTTTTAAATAAAAATAATTAGTATGGCAACAAAGAAAAAAGAAAAGGAACCAAAAGGAACAGACGCATCGCTTTCAGATACACTTAAAGCAATTCAAACAAAATTTGGAGAAGGATCTATCATGATGCTTGGAGCTTCCCCAAAAGTTGGAGTTAATGTAATCCCAACTGGAAGCTTGGGCCTTGATATGGCGCTCGGTGTTGGAGGAGTTCCACGAGGAAGAATTATAGAAATCTTTGGACCAGAATCTTCTGGAAAGACAACTCTTGCCCTACATATCGTTGCAGAAGCCCAGAAAACTGGAGGAATCTGTGCTTATATCGACGCCGAACACGCAATGGATCCAGATTATGCTGGAAAACTTGGAGTAAAAATAAACGATCTTCTTATCTCTCAACCAGACACAGGAGAACAAGGACTTGAGATTTGTGAATCATTAGTTAGAAGTGGAAAAATTGACGTTATTGTTATTGACTCTGTTGCCGCCCTTACACCAAAAGATGAAATAGAAGGAGATATGGGAGCTCACCACGTTGGAAAACAAGCTCGTCTAATGTCTCAAGCTCTAAGAAAACTAACAGCAATAGTGGCACGAAGCAAAACCGTAGTTATCTTTATTAACCAAATAAGAATGCAGATTGGAGTAATGTTTGGTAATCCAGAAACAACTCCAGGAGGAAAGGCTTTGAAATTCTACACATCTGTTCGTCTTGATATCAGAAGAATCGCTCAAATAAAGAAAGGTGAAGAAATTGTTGGAAGCAGAACAAGAGTTAAAGTAGTGAAAAACAAAGTAGCCGCTCCTTTCAAACAAACAGAATTCGATATAATTTATGGTGAAGGAATCTCTAGAGAGGGAGAAATAATCGCTCTTGGAGAAAAACTTGGAATCGTATCAAAAAGTGGAGGATCTTCTTATTCTTATACACCAAAAGATGGAGAAGAGATTAAAATGGGGCGAGGATATGACGCAACTAGAACTTTCTTAAAAGAAAACAAAAAGATTTCTGATACCCTTCTAAAAGAAATAAGAAAAAGATTTGGAGAAATTCAAGTTTCAAGCGCCGCAGAATAAAGATCTAAAAAAATAAAAAACCGACCATCTACTGATCGGTTTCGATAAAGACGCTATCCAATGGCGTTTTTATTTTTTCTTCTTTTTTCACTGACATTAATAAAAATTTGAAAAAAATCATTGCAACATTACTAATACCAAAAGATATAAAAAACATCCCCAGCCAAAACGAATTCCCCATATTATAAGAGGTTATTCCAGTAATTGCTTGATTCAGCTCTACTAACGTCATCATGTTTGACATGATCGCCAGAAAATAAAAAGGTTTAAATATATATCTTGGCAAAATAATCCTCTCAACTACTTCGACAAAAGTTTTTTCATTTTTGGTATGAAAAAGTAAAAGACCAGTTGTCGTAAAATTAAATAAAAAAGTTAGCGCAAAATAAATCATTGAGCTTGCATCTATAATAAACATCTGTGCTGTACTAAAAAACAGGTATCCCTGAAAAGCCAGGAAACATGCTCCACATACTAAAATAATACCAATAATGAAGTTATCTACTATAGTTTTTTTCATAGAACAAATTTTGGATAAATATACACCCTATTTATCCTTTTGTAAAAAGCTTGAAAAAAGTCCCAAAATGGCTATACTAAAAGCAATTGCCCGGCCTTGAGAAGCCTCGGCGGAGCATGGGGGTTTCCCCTATTTTTTATTCCATAATCAGACCTATATTTATGTCAATGCTAGAATACAACGAAATTCGTGAAGGAAAAGTAATAATCCACGAGGATGAGCCTTGGGTTGTTATCTCTTCTCACGTTTTTCGAAAACAACAAAGAAAGCCTGTTAATGCTACAAAATTAAAAAACCTTCTATCTGGAAGAATGGTAGAAATGAGCTTCCAAGCAACTGACAAAGTTGACCAAGCTGACTTAGAAAAAAGATCTGTTAAATTCTTATATTCAGCAAAAGGAGAATGCTGGTTTTCTGAGATAAAAGATTCTTCAAAAAGATTTTCTCTAAAAGACGAAGTGGTTGGAGACAAAAAGAAATTTATGAAAGAAAACACTGAGGCTGAATTCGTAACATTTGAAAACGAAGACGGAGAAGAAGTGATTGTCAGCGTAGACATCCCGGTAAAGGTTGATCTAAAAGTTGTCGAAGCTCCACCAAGCGTTAAAGGAAATACAGCTCAAGGAGGAAACAAGATTGTAAAACTTGAAACTGGGGCAATGGTAAACGTTCCCCTATTCATTCAAGAAGGAGAAGTAATCCGAGTAAATACTGAGACTGGAGAATATTACGAAAGAGTTCAGAAATAAATTATAAATCAAAACACCCACCGAATTGGTGGGTGTTTTGTAAACAACATTATTATCTTGCGATATAAGGCAATAGTGCCATGAATCTTGCTCGTCCCACAGTAATCCGATCGGATACTACGGGACTTCGCTTAAATTATCTTACTTTTCCTTATTAATTGCCGATAATAATTATCGAGCTATATATGGCAATAGTGCCATGAATCTCGCTCGCTTTACAGCTAGAGCTAGATTTCGTTGATTTTTTGCAGTAAGTCCAGTCTTCCCTCTTGGCATTATTTTGCCACTTGGGTTCAAGAACTTTTTCAAAATATCAACATCTTTATAGTCTATATACTTTATGTTGTTTGAAGAGAAAAAATCCTGCTTCATAAATAGGTTATAGGTGTTAGGTTATAGGGAATAGTTAAAAATTTAACTTTCCAATTTTCTAATAATAATTGTTAACATTTTTTGCGTCTCTGTTAGAAGCTCAAACGCTTTTTTAACGGATATTTCTGGATATATTTTTTCCAGAAGAATCAGCTGAGTTTCTAATTCCGCAGAGGAGCCATTGGCTATTTTCAAAAACTGACAATAGTCTTTTTTGGTTCCTCTTTTATTTCCCTCCGCTATATTACTTGGGATAGAAACCGCTGATCTACGAATTTGGGAAGTTAAAGAATAATTTTCCTCTTTTGGAAGAAGCTTACTTAAGGTGTACACCTCTTCAGCAACTTGCATAGCTCGTTGCCAAACTATTAAATCCTTAAAAGAAATTTTCTGTTCCATACTATTCCCTATTCGCTATCACCTGTTAAAAAGGAATATCTTCCAAGTTTGCCTCATCATCCGGATAGTCGATTGTTTCGATTCCTCCTCCGTCGTCTTGAGAGCTTTCAGGTTTTCCAGAATCTTTATCTGGTGCGCGATAGACATTTGTTGCAGGCCCTGCTTTTGGACCGAATTGCATCCTCTCAGCAACTATTTCTGTTCGATAATTCTTCTTTCCGTCTGTTCCATCCCAACTTCTTGTTTGAAGGCGTCCTTCAATAAAAACTGAACTACCTTTTTTCAAATATTGAGCTGCTAGCTCTGCTGTTCTATTGAACAAAACGACATTGTGAAAATCTGGTTGTTCTTGTTTTCTGCCATCCTTGTCTTTCCAAACACGGTTTGTGGCAAGTGACATAGAACAAACTTTTGAACCAGAAGGAAGTGATTTCAATTCTGGATCACGAGTTACATTTCCGAAAACAAAAACTTTGTTTAAATACATATATTTATTTAATTGTTAACTACTAATTAACCGCGGAACGCTTAATTATGCTTTAACTTCTTCTGTCTCATCTCCAACAAGCGCTTCAATTTGCTTGTCTATCTCTTCTTGAGATAATTGTGGAACTTCTTTGTCTTTCGCTACACCTTCTGGTCTCTTCCCTCTTGGAGAAAATTTCTTTCCAGCAACAGTGTTTTCTTTCACTGTCTTAACCAAAAGATATCTTATTATTTGCATATCTGCTGTGACAAATTCATCAATCTCAGAAACCATTTCTGGGTTCATTTCGAATTTCAACCATCCAAAGAAAGATCTATCGAATCTCTCTTTTTTGTTTGCGATGTCCTTGATAACTGTGTATTCAAGACGACATTCTGTTGGAAATTCTTCTTGAACGAAGACTCCTCCTTTTTCTGAAATCTTGTCTTTTAGTGTTGATACAACACTTCCGAGTTCTGCCTCACCAATTGTAGGCACAACATGATATCCAAGTTCGTAAACTTGTATCTTTTCTTCTTTTTCCATTTATTTTTTAAAAATTTGACTAAAATCCCGCTTCGGACCAAGGCGGTCTGGTTTCAGGACCAGACCGAACGGGACTCGAATAATCTAACAGAATTAAGCTTTTATGTCAAAAAACCGTTTGGCATTCTCGACTAGGGCAAGCCTAACTTGTTCCTCTTCCAGCCCCTTTATCCGAGCAATTGCCCGATAGACCTCCTCTACCATCCACGGCTCACAAACCTTCCCTCTATGGGGCACTGGAGGCGCATAAGGGGCATCTGTCTCGGCCATTATAGACTCTAGGGGCAAGAATCTGATCACTTCGTCATAGTCCCCTGAGAAGGTTACAGGGCCGTCGAAACTCATTGTATGTCCAGCCTCGAGAGCCTTTTTGGCTGTATCTACATTGCCGACAAAGAAATGAAAATTTGCATGCAAGCTGTTAGGTGCAAGCCGTGAGCTGTAGGCTTCCAGGATTTCTAGAACATCTTCATATGCATCCTGACTTCCTTTACTTGGGCGAGAATGGATCATGAGTGGCTTCCCTACTTTTATCGCAAGCTCAATATGTTTTTTGAAAATTTCTTTCTGTTTGCCCCGCGTAGCCTCGGCGGAGTGGGGGCTGTCTGGTAATCTAAAATAATCCAAGCCTGTTTCCCCTATCGCTACAACTTTTGGATTTTTTGCGAGCTCTTCCAATTCTTCATTCCAATCTTTTTCACTTGTCTCGCTGAAATCTAGTGATGAAAGCGGATGATTCGGATGAATTCCAACCGTTGCATATAGAAAGTCATTTTCATCCGCAAGACGAACAGCTTCCCGTGAAGTTTGGAGTCCCGTCCCAACTGTAATAGTTGCAACATCTTTTTCTTTCATTCGTTCCATTACTTCCGACTGTATTTCAAGAAGTGGTGAAAGATTTAGATGTGAATGTATGTCAATATATTTCATAATAGTTTATAGGTTTTAGTTTATAGATTTAAAACAAAAAAGACAAATAAAAAAGGCCTTCCGAATTGGAAGGCCGGCATGGCTGGCTCCGGGGCAATGATTTGCCGTCATCTTTCGATAACGGCGGTGCAATGCCGACCAAAGTTGTTGCTTGAAAAGGATTTACTCAATTAAAACGTGAAAAATCCCGGTGAGTACATGTTGATACACGCTCATTACTGAGCGATATCTCTCTCAATTGCATGAACAATCAAGGTTTGGTTGCCACTTGGTAGCTCTTGTACCCGGAGCCAAAAAAGAACAGCTTTGTGACTTACACATCTTACCTGCAAAAAATAAAAAGGCAAGGAGCTCTACTTTCCCTGCCTTAACCCCCGCCTTTCTCTTTTTTAATTTTTTGTTTCAATTTTGCATACCCCTCCGTTATTTTTAAATAACGATTTCTGGTGACACCCTCAGGGATTTTACAAAAACCATTCCATCCATGAATCTTGTTTCTCAGATTATACTGATCAATCAAATCCATTTCTGGATTGTTTCTTTCAACAAAGAGCATCCCCCGCATTTTTCTTTCCGTCGTTTTTGAAGGAAGGATTGTTGCGCCAAGAAGCGTGTTTCGAACCATTACATTAAAAATTTTAAAAGTTTTTTGGGCTTTTAAATTAATGTATCTGGTTTTCTTAACGGAGATTGTGAACCCCGCCTCACGAATAATATTCAGGAAGCGTTTTCTTTTTCTTCTGCCTATTGGATCCTTGGATGTGATAATTATGTCATCCCCAAGACGACAGAACTTACAACCGTATCCCAAAGCCGTAAGAAATAACATACGGTCGATCAACTCTCCAGCGTACACATTAAAAAGAAGTGGAGATGTTGAGTAACCCCTTGCAAGTCCACCTCCAACACCTTGGCAAAACTTTTCCAAGATTGGTTTCAGTTCAGAAGGAATAACTTCGGCCTTCATAAGCATTGAAAGAATGACAGCGAGCCTAGAAATATCAACGCTTTCATAGGCGTCTTTTATGTCAGTTACAAACCAATATTGCGCGAAAAATCCTGTATCTTTTCTTTTGTGAAAAATGAGCGCCTGATTAACCGGCTCACTTGTTCCACTCACCCAAGCAAAAGCATGTGGGAAATTTTTCTTATCCTGAACTTGATATGAGTGCAGGAGGTCTAGAATCTTTTCGTGAATGTCTCGAAGGGCCTGGTTGGGCTTATGGGTTATTTTTACCCCAGCACCTTTCCCGCTCTTTCGATCTATTCTTTGGAGAAATTCATTCTCTGAACTAGGTATCTCCTCATTTAGAAACTTTAAAAGAGCGTTTTGTTCCATAAAACAAATTTTTCTAACTCTACTATTTTAATCAAGTAGCGTCAAACAAGCCTAATCAAGTCGCAGGAAAAGAGGTTTTTCAGGTTTTTTGTTTAGTTTAATCTGCGCTTTTAGATATTTATTTGTTTCAGGCATAATTGGATTTAACATTCGAGTAATAGTGTAAAGTTCCAAAACAAGCTCACTTATTATCTCCTTCCCTTTTTCTAAATCTACTTTCACTACCTTGAAAGGTTCTTCTTTTTGAATTTTTTCATCAAGAGATTGAATTTTACTCCAAACAAAATCACAAGCCTTTTGAACATCAAAATTTTCTAAATAATTAAAAAATTCTTGTGGTATAGAGTTCTCAGGTATTTCTGGGATATTTTCCAGATACTTCTCAGAAAGCGTAAGTATTCTTGAAGTTAAATTCCCTAGCCCATTTGCAAGTCCAGCATTGTAATACTCTTTTATTGTTTCTTTTGTAACATCTGAATCTTCGAATGAATTAACGTGTCGAAGTAGATAGTATCTTAGAACATCACTTGCGAGGTCACCTGCAACGGATTTGTATTCCTCGATAATTTCAAAAGGTGATAAAACATTACCAAGAGACTTAGACATCTTTTGCCCACCAGAATTTATAAAACCATTTATAACAATATGATCTGTAGTTGGAAGACCTGCCGCTAGCAACATCCCCTGCCACATAACAGACTGCTGACGAATATTGTCCTTTCCGCAGTATTGAACTTTTGTTCCCTCTTCCCAAAACTTTTTGTATTCACCATTTTTATCTTCAGGCCATCCAAGCGTTGAAATATAGTTTGTTAGAGCATCAAACCAAACATACATAACATGATCCTCATCTCCCGGCACTGGAACCCCCCAAGACATCTTGCTCTTCAGCCGAGATATCGAGAAATCCTGAAGCCCACGAGAAAGAAGGGCTTTCATTTCATTAAAACGAAAATCTGGAATAACAAAATCTTTTTTATCTTCAAATAACTTCTCTATTTTGGGTGCAATTTTTGAAAGCAAGAAAAAGTAATTCTCCTCATTGATCAATTCGAGCTCTCTGTCTGGGTGAACTGGACATCGTCCCTCCACTAATTCAGAATCTGTTTTTTCTAATTCACAACCAACGCAATACTTTGCTTGGTAATTTCTTTTTTCAATATATCCATTTTCATAACACCTCTTCCAAAGCTCTTGCGCAGCACTTTCGTGATGAGAGTCTGTTGTACGAATAAAATGAACATTTTCACTTATTCCAAGAAGTGGAGCGAGTTCTCGAAACTTTTCAGCATATTCATCGACATATTTTTTTACATCTTTTCCTTCCGCTTTTGCTTTATCAAAAAGCTTCTGACCGTGTTCATCAGTTCCAGTATTAAAAAACACACCCTCTCCCAAGAGACCGTGGTACCTAGCAATAGCATCTGCTCTTACTATTTCCATAGCAAAACCAATGTGTGGTTCTGCGTTAACATACGGAAGTGTTGTGGTTATATAGAATGGTTTAGACATTATCTCTCTCAGATTCTTTCTTCTTCTCAACATCGCCGAGGTATTCCATCAAGAATACCGCGACTGG
>JAGOTH010000015.1:0-10658 GCA_018061865.1 Minisyncoccota bacterium | reverse complement strand
CCACTTACGTCGTTAATTGCGTCTTTGGCGTCTCCAACAGAATTAATTGACTGGATTATATTACTATCAGGGAAAAAATCAGAAACTGATTTTATAAGAGAAGATACTTCTCCAGATAGAACCGGAACAAATGCATAGAAGAGCCCAGCTAGCACCGCAACTCCACAAACATAAACCAAAACAACGGCAGCTGTTCTTGGAATTTTCCATTTTGTTAGTCTATTAGAGGCTGATTCTACAAAAGAGGCAATGACTATGGCGGTAAGGAAAATCAATACAACATCCCAAAGGAAAATGAACAGGTATATCATTATCCCGAAAAAGAAAAAATTAAATATGGTTGATCTGGAGAGGGTGATGTTTATCTTATCTTGCATACCCAAATATTAACATAATTTAGTTATTGAGACGAAGGGCCTTTTTCAACTTCACTTCATCGTGTCCTGGACCAACAACGGCTAGGTTTAGCCCTTGTTCTCTGAATATTAGCTTAGCAACATCTTGAATCTCCTTGGCTGACACTTTTCTTATCTTCTTCTCAATCTCTTCTGGAGTTAATATTTTCTCTCGAAGGACTTCTGCTCCACCGAAGTGCATAGCCGCATCGTCACTAGACTCAACAGACATTCCAAGTGTTCCCACGGCATATTCTTTTGCCTTGTCTAATTCTTTTTTATCTACAAGCTCAACTGTCATTCTTTTGCACTCAATCAAAATCTCTTTTATAACCTCTTCAAGTCTGAGTGTGTCGACTCCAGCGTTTATTTCAAAAACTCCGTGATCGGTAAGAGTATCGTTCCCCGCTCGGACATAATAACAAACTCCCATTTCCTCTCGCATTTTTACAAAAAGTCTAGAGCTCATTCCTCGTCCTAAAATTGTCGCCAAGATATGGACCGCGGTATTTCTTTTGTCATACAAATCAAAAGATCTGAATCCAAGAGCAATGTGAGTCTGGTCACTTGCTCTCTTTCTGTATGCGAGAACTGGGGCAGTTTGTTTTTCTACAACTTTTTTCTTTCCTTGTTTTTTACCCTTTTTAATATCGCCAAAATATTTGTTTGCGAGAGAAAGAGCTTTCTCACTCTTCACGTCCCCCGCAATAACAACAACAGTTGCCTCTGGAACATAGTGCTGGTCTCGATATTTAACAAAATCTTTTCTTGAAAAAGAAAGTACTGTTTCCTTTGTTCCGATTATATCCCAACCAGCAGGCTGATCTCCATAAAGGGTGGTGTAAAGAAGCCTTGGGGCTAGAGCCTTCGGCGTATCTTCATACATATTAATCTCCTCGATTATTACACCCTTTTCCTTTGTTATTTCTTCTTCCGGTAGAGTAGAGTTTTTATAAATATCACTGATTATGTCTACAAACTTATCAACATGATCATTACTTCCTTTTGCATAATATCCAGTGCACTCAAAACTAGTGAAAGCGTTCGAAACACTTCCGAGTGAATCGAGCTCGTGAGATATGTCTTTTGCAGTCTTTCTTTTCTCGGTTCCCTTGAAATACATATGCTCCAAAAAGTGAGAGAGTCCAGAGATTTCCTTTGTCTCATACTTTGAACCAGTTTCAACTAGAGTAAGGACCGTGCAAGTTGGGTTTCCCTTCATTGGAACAGAAATTACCCTTATTCCGTTTTTAAGTTTGAATTTTTTGTATTGCATTTAGTTTATTTTTGAATTTAAGTAAGAAGAAAGATTTTCGATTTTCATTCTCTCTTGAGAACCTGTATCTCGATCTCTAACAGTCACTTCCCCATCCTCTAGTGTTTCGAAGTCTACAACGATACAAAATGGTGTTCCAATTTCATCTTGTCTTCTGTATCTCTTTCCAATGTTTCCATTGTCGTCATAAGCTACATTTCCAAATTCTTTCTTTAAGCTTACAAATATTTCTCTAGCCTTTGAAACAAGTTCTGGTTTATTTTTTAATAGTGGCGACACAGCACAAAGAATTGGAGCAATAGAAGGCTTGAATTTCAGATACTCACGGACCTCTCCATTCATTTCGTCTTCCCTGTAGGCTGACAACATAAGAGCAAGAAAAGCTCGGTCTGCACCAAAAGAAGGCTCAATACAATGAGGAATTATTTTCACTCCATTTTCTTCATCTACGTAATCAAGTTTATGAGTTTTTAAATCGTAATCTGTTCTATAAGCCAAACCGAAAAGTTCTTTTCTTCCAAAAGGATAATCAAACTCGAAATCTATTGTCTTCTTTGAGTAAAAGGCTCTGTCTTCATCTGAAACTAGTAGCTCATGAGTTTTTTCTGGATCAATTCCAACTTCTTCAATCCACTCAGTCATTGCGTCTTTCCAAAAATCAAAATACTTTTCTCCATCTTCTGGTCGAACAAAATACTCTATTTCCATCTGCTCGAACTCACGTTGACGAAAAAGAAAATCTCTCGGAGTTATTTCATTACGAAAAGCCTTTCCAATTTGAGCAATCCCAAAAGGAAGCTTCGGGTGATATGCATCTACTACATTTTTAAAGTTAACAAATATTCCTTGAGCTGTTTCTGGGCGAAGGTATGAGATCGCTGAAGAATCTTCGGACGCTCCAACTTTTGTCTGGAACATCATATTAAACTGTTTTGGTTCACCCAATTTACCGCCACAGTCAGCACACTTTTCTTTGTCTTCTATTTGGTCGGCACGAAATCTTTTTTTGCATTTTTCACACTCAACCATCGGGTCAGCAAAATTGTCCACGTGTCCTGTTGCCTGCCAAACTTCTTGTCGCATTAAAATGGCAGCACGAATACCAAACATATTTTCTTGATTTGAAACAAACTTTGTCCACCAAGATGTTTTTATATTATCGAGCAGTTCATTTCCCAAGTGTCCGTAATCAAAAGCCCCTGCCAATCCCCCGTATATCTCAGATCCCTGAAACACGAAACCGCGCCTCTTACACAAAGACACTATTTTTTCCATCACGTTTGAAATTTCTTGATTTTCTTTTTCTTTCATATTTTTAGTTAACTACTCTTCCGCTCGTTTCTGGAACGCCAGTATCGGTGTATAGACTTGTATTGAGGGCGTTTCTAGTGCTTGTTAGACTGCTTCCGGTAAATTTGTCCTTTCCATAAAGGGTTGTTTTATTCAAGATTATCGGCGCCTCCCCTACTTGAGAGCTGGAAGGAATCAGGCCAATCTTGAAAGACACACTTCTGTGGCCTGATGTATATCCTACACCTTTTTGGATATCTCCCAAATTCCACTTAATTGTTCTCGATAATTCGTCAAAAGAGACTTCTTCGCTTCCCGGAGATATTGCCCCTTTCCATGATACATAACTCGGAAGTGTCGCCTCGGCAATTGCCCCACCAATAATATTAGAAGAGTTGGCAATTGTCCAAGTCACAGTATAAGTTGTCTCACTGTCTACTTTTGGAGGAATTGGGCCGGTGTTGTCGAATGGTCCTTCATTATATGAAAGCTCTCCTGTAATTGATAAGTTGGAATCAACCTTGGCACGAGAAACAGTAGCGTTTGAAACTGATTCACTTATTCCATCTGAAGAAGATTTTGTTCCTTTCATTGATATAGAGATTACAACTTCAGGATTTGTGATTAATCCGACACCAGAAGAATATTGTGGAAGCGGTGTGAGGTTAAATGACAGAGTTCCAGTCTCTCCAGGTTCAACAGATTGGAATTTTACATAATTAGTCGAATCCCAAACAATTGTATTGTCCGCTGAACGGAAGAATCCACTATTTGTATCAATCGCATTCTTGTCATATGCGCTTCCAGAAATGGTTGCAGTTATTTCGGCACCGATTATTCTAGTTGGAAGATTATTAACCCAAGTTATTTCAACCTCAGAACCATCACTAGCTGGCACGGCCACACTCTCACCTGTCTCTCCGTTTATTTTTATTGTTGAAGCAAAGAATGGTTTTACCAAACTAACAGAGTGAAGATATGAAGTAAGGGTAATGGCAAGAGTGCTTGGATCTCCCGGTTCTTCGATTCCAGTTTCAAATCGGAAAACTCTATCATCTCCATCTTCACCAGAGAGAGTTCCTTTTACTTCTATCTTCTTGGTAACTCCAGGTGGAATGTCTCCCAAGGACCAAACATTATTTCCAACAGTTGGAGTCACATCAGAAGACTTGAATATAAAGCCAAATGGATAAGTCGCCTTTACAGACAAATCCTCTATAACTTCTTCCGAGTTAGAGCTTATGTCCACCACTAGGGTTATTTCTTGATTTGAGGCCATTGTTTCAGGTCCGGTAACTGACACGAGAATTGGAGCGCTTCTGAGTGTCACGTCAAAAGTAGCTTCTTTGACGAAAATTGCACTAGAATTCTTCACTCTATACTCTAGAGTTGCTTTGATGGTTTTTATGCTTCCCTCTTCACCGAAAAGCAGAACTTCACTTTCTTCAGTGATTGTATCGCGAGATGGCACCTCTCCAAGAGAAATTCTCTCCCGCACTATCTCTTCCCCGCCAACCCCTGCGCCTTTCGGATAACTAATAACCAAATCAGCCAATTCAAGAGGTAGGCTATTTTTGTTTTTTATTTCCACTTGAATCGGAAGTGTTTCCCCTCCTTCAGCAAAGGCATTACCGAAAATATTCATTTCGATATTTTTGTCAGAAACATTTATTGATCCGCGGAAAATAGAGATCCCCGCAACTAAAATTGCTAAGACAAAAAATCCAACAGAAAAAAGGAAAAATTTCTTTACATGGTGATGTTTTACTTTTGGCATAAAATTTTTATTTTTATCTTCTACAACATCAGGACTCCAAGAAGATTGAGTGTCTGGCTTCTTCTTTTCGTGCAGTCCCTCAAAGCCGTGTTTCTTCTGAGAAAAAACATTAGTATAAAGCTTCTTTTTTGCTCTTTCGAGCCGATCTACCTCTTCATTCATAAAAATAATTATAACATGAAGTTACAGATGGCTTTCGTATATGGCGTTTTTTATTGCGTCTAGTATTTTCTTTCTCGGTAGTGGCAAGGTTTCGAGCTCACTTATAGAATATTCTCTAGAGAGAATATCTCTGAATTCTGTATTATTGGCAATGTATCCAAGTCCAAACAAACTTCTAAGATAAAAAACTAATTCTATTTCCGCCAACTTTTCTTTTGAATGTCCTTTTTTTGTAGAAAAAAGAAGCGACTCTAAATCAGAATATATTCCCCTTTCCTCTTTTTCCTTATCCACCATTCTCTTAACAAAACGAACAGCCTTGGCAACAACAGCGCGAGTTTCAGCATCCAAAATATTTATTCGGTCAATTGGAGTTGCGGAGATTACTCTCCAGACTTGTTTTCCTTTAACTAAATCTACTTTTGAAACAGAGCCGATCTGAAGTGAATATCTGAGTTTTGATTTTGCACTACGAACACTCTTTGCAACAGCTAGAATCATTCCCAACTCTTTAGTAAAAAGAAGAATTGTCATATCCGCCTCCCCTGTTGGGAAAGTGTCTAGGACAATCGAGTTGGTGTGATAGATGTGATGCATAATTATTCAATCATTTCCTTGAGTAATTAATATTATCACTTATCTCTCCACAAATTAAAATATGGATGGAAAATACGCCATCCGTCTCTTTTTTTTAACTCAGAATCTATATATGAATCATTTATTTCTATAGGTATTGCATTCATTGCCTTGTTGCCTCGGTCTTCTTTTTTAAAACTAAATTCTACGCTCAGATCTTTCTCAAAAAACTTAAAATCAAAAATTTTTGCATAAGTTGGTATTTTATACTCAAGAAACCCTATTTCTCTATTTTCAACAGTAAGATATTTATCAAAAAACTTTCTAGGTATAACCAGAAGAATAAACAAACAACACAACAGATCTTCGTCGTAATTATAATTTCCTTTAATATATTTTTTAAAACTTAAATAGTTTTTTCTTTCTCGAGAACCAAAAAATGATTTTTTGGTCCAATGCCACCTTTTTTCAATAAAAAAGGAAATTTTTTGTAATCCTGAAATATACATTTCATCTTCTTTAATACCAGAAAAGATTTTTTCTAAAGAATCAAAAACTAACATATCCCATTGAACTGGGATTATGCTATCCCACTCTAAAACCTTACCTCTTTTTTCATACCAATCTAAAATAACCAGATCTCCGTTGTACCATTTCCAATCAGGGTCTAAAAAAGGCGACAGATAAAAATCATCCATATACTCCATTAAGCCGGATTTAAACTCATCAGAATTCTGACTTGGTCCACCATAAAGTCCATAAATCTTTATATTAGGATTGTATTTTCTTATGAGTTGCAAACGGTTCTTACATACTTCAATGTCTTTATAAAACCAGAACAATATGGCTAATTTCATATTAGTTTAAATTTTATTATTTTTCTATCTGCACCTTAAATCTAAAATCTTCCGGTTCATCAACAATCAATATTATTTCTCCATTTTCTGAATCAGTGAAAGAAACTTCTTTTGCAGAAACTAATTTCATAAATAATTCTTCATTCTCTCTTATTATGGCTTCACCCTTGTCGTCAGTTGAGAAAGTAATTTTTACCAAATCTCTTGCATCCATCCCGAGTTTTTTTCTCAAGTCTTGAACCCCACGAACAAGCTCTCTGAAGTTCCCTTCTCTCTTTAGTTCAGGAGTAACAGCCGTGTCTAGATTTATTGTTCCTTCTGGAAGTGATGCATCGTAAAACATCTCTTTAACATTTACTTCATCTAATATTATTTCTTCATATTCTTTACCGAGAGTCTCTCCACTGAAGTGAACCCTCGAAAGAGGCTGACGAACTTTTATCGCTGACTTTTGTCTAGCTTCCAAAATTTTTGTAACCACATCTCGAGCCTTATCCATTTCTTTTAAATCATGATTTTCTTCAAGCTCCTCTGGAACATTGTCCCCTTCAGGCCAAGAAACTAAGTGCACACTTTCTTCATCCTCCTCATTTTTCAATTCCTGCCAAACTATCTCTGATAAAAATGGCATTATAGGAGCGATTATTTTTGAGAACTCACGAAGCACATGGAACATTGTAACTTTGGCAAACTTGTCTCCATCTTTCATTCTCTCTCTCGAACGACGCAGATACCAAGTAGAAAAATCATCAACAAACTTTTCTATCGGGCGAGTTGCTTCGACAAGATCATAATTCTCCATTCCAGTTTGTACGTCAGTTTTGAATTTGTGGAGCAGAGCAACAGCCCACTTGTCCAGAACATTCTCTAATGAATGTGGGTCAAACTCTGTTCCTTCAACTGAAGAGTCTCTATATAGATTATAGAACTGCAGAACATTCAAGGTTCTCTGACAAACACTTTTATAAATTCTATCTACTGCTTTTTCGTCAAAGTTCGCATCTTCCCCTTTCATAAGCGGACTCGTCATAAGATAAAGACGAAGTGGGTCAACTCCATATTTATCAAACAAAATCCACGGGTCTGGGAAATTTCCTTTTGATTTAGACATCTTTTGTCCATCGGAAGCCAGAAGTGTTCCAGTTGTTACAACATTCTTAAACGGTGCACGCCCAAAAAGAATTGTAGAAATAGTATGCATGTAATAAAACCATGTTCTAGTCTGTGCTACATATTCAACAACGAAATCAGCTGGGAACTTTTCTTTCTTCCAAGATTCATTTTCAAAAGGATAATGTTCTTCTGCAAATGGCATTGATCCAGACTCAAACCAACAGTCGATAACTTCTGGAATCCTTTTATATTCAACACCCTCACTGTCTTCCAAAACTATTTCATCAATATATGGACGGTGAAGATCCAGTTCAAAATTATCATTATGAGGAAGAGGAACGAAGTCTAATTTTTTAACTTCTCCATTCTTAAAATAAGTAAATCCAACGTTTTCGCTAATCATCTGTAGAGATTCCTCTCCGTTCAAACCGTAAGACCCAGCCGTCATAGCCCAAAGCGGACCTCCATGAGAAACTATCAAAAACTTTTTTCCAGAATATGTTTTTTCTAGGTCATATAACACCGATGCCATTCTCTTTTTTACATCCGCAGGACTTTCATCTCCATTGTCATATTCTTTATAAAAGTTTTCTACTGTCTTTGGGTGTTCTTTCAAGAATTCGTCCCAAGTTCGGCCTTCCCAAGAATGAGCTCCGAATTCCCCCAGTCTCTCGTCCACAATAACTTGAGCGTCACGAAGAACAAGATGTTCTTTTACAATCTCGGCTGTTTCTTTTGCTCGAAGGAAACTAGAAGTCAAAATAAAATCTGGAACAAAATCTAAATTTCTAACAGAATCTTCAACTTGAGTTTTTCCTTCTTTTGTAAGATTAAACGGAGAGTCTGGGTTCGTACAAACAAGTCCACGAATATTTCCTTCAGTCTCACCGTGACGCATAAGATAATATTCGTTGCCTGATTTTTTTGTTTTTTCACGAAGGTCTGTAATTGAAGATATGAACATTACTTTTCCGTCTTTTGATTTCCAAAAAGGAAGCGGGCTCGCCCAGTATCTATTTCGAGAGATTGTCCAATCTGGCGCAGTATCCAAAACCGCAGGGAATCTTCCCTCTTTCAGGTGAGCTGGTATCCAGTTTATGTCTCCCGATTCTTCTTTTACTTTATCTTTTATTTTTTGAACTGCCACAAACCAAGAAGGCAATGCGTAGTAAAGAAGTGGTGTGTCGCAACGATAACAGTGTGGATATGAGTGAATTATTTTTTCTTTTGCAAAAAGGGCTCCTGTGCCGGCCAAATATTTTATAACCAAAATATCAGCTGATTGATGATCTTCTTTTGGTTTTACTTTTACTCCAGCAAAGTCCTTCACCTCCGGCGCAAAAGTTCCATCTGGATTAACGTGACGAATAAAAGGGATACTGTGCTTGTTGGCCAAGTTCATATCGTCTTCCCCGAAAGCTGGAGCTTCGTGGGCAATTCCAGTTCCCGTGTCAGCTGTTACAAAATCAGCGTGCCAAACTCGCCAGATATTTTCTTTGTTTGGCATCTCTGCGTCTTTATAATAATCAAACGGTGGCTTATAAGCTTTTCCGATTAATTCTTTACCAATAAATTCACTAACAACTTCATGTTCCTTGTCTTTCAAAACGGTGGCAACTCTGTCACGTGCGATTATTAAAATATCATCTGCAACTTTAACTTTTTGATAAGTTAGTTTTTCATTTATTGCGATAGCTGTATCTCCTGGTAATGACCAAGGAGTTGTGGTCCAAGCAAGCAAATACACACCCGGCTCGTCAGCAAGTTCGAATTTCACATAAACAGAAATATCAGTTATGTCTTTATAACTGTTATCCATCGCAATTTCTGAGTTTGCGATTGGGGTCTCACAACGAGGACAATATGGGAGAACACGAACACCCTCATAAAGAAGATCTTTCTTTGCAAGTTCAGACAGTGCCCACCAAACACTTTCAATAAAAGTGTTGTCCATTGTTTTGTATCCATTATCAAAATCAACCCATCTTCCGAGTCTCTCAATAGTTCCCTTCCATTCCTCTGTGTAGCCCAAAACTTTACTTCTCGCATGCTCCACAAAATTTTTAACTCCCAATTTTTCAATCTGGTGTCTTCCAGAAACCCCAAGATCTTTTTCAACAATATTTTCAATCGGTAGTCCGTGACAATCCCAACCCCATCGTCGGTCAACGTGAAATCCGCGCATTGTTTTGTATCGAGCGATAGCGTCTTTTGCAGTAGAGCCAAGCAAGTGCCCATAGTGCGGAAGTCCTGTAGCAAAAGGAGGGCCGTCATAAAAAATTGCATCTCCCTCTGGAGATTCTTTATTTAAACTTTTTTGAAAAATATTTTTCTCTTTCCAAAGATTTAAAGCGCTCTCTTCAAGAGATGCGTAGTCTGATTTAGTGCGAAAATTGTCAGTGGTTTTTATTGTAGATTTATCCATGTTGGTACTTTAATATTATCAGCTGTATCCTTAAACTAAAAATGCCCCTCGGGAGGGCAACGATAAAAAAATCGGGTCCTCCCTAATAAAGTGGGCAAATAATAATTGAGTTATTTATAACCTGATTCATAAGAGGAGTCTATCACTTTTGGCTAAAAAACAAAACCCTCACACCAAAGGGCTGATGTGAGGGTTTACCTGATTTAGGCAGGTTGAGTGGAAATTTTTCTGGCCAATTCTGGCTTTTTCTCTGAAAACAACTTGAGTGTGTCTTCCGGGATGTTCATTTTCGTTTTGGTTGTTTTTTCAACCAGTTTATTAAACTGGTTGACTATGTCGGCATCCTTTGTTCCAGGGGCAGATACCATCCCAATGAATAGCTGGTGAGCTACTTCAAACTCCATTTTCGTGCTGTTATTCATAATCTATTTAATTTTGATCTTCCATATTTATACCACATATTCAGATTTTTGCAACAAAAAAGGCCACTACCTAAAAGTGGCCAATAATTTCATCTACTGCTTGTTAAAACAGTCCTCTCCTCTTCAATGTGGAGACCACACCGAACTCCGGCTCCATTTTCATACATAGCACCACCTGACTTTCGCCAACCGTCCAACATATAAAGTGAATCAATATATCCCGAACGAATAATTCGTCCAAAAAATTTATCGAATATTTCTTCGGTTGGAAAACCGGACGCAATCAATCTTTCGATAAACCGATCGAACGGTAGTTGATCGAAAACCAAATGATCTCGTGAAAATTCATTAAGCTTTTTAAAAAA
>JAGOTH010000014.1 GCA_018061865.1 Minisyncoccota bacterium | reverse complement strand
TTTGCATAATATTTACGATGTCTTCACTTTTGTCATTATTGTTGTTAGAACCAAAATAAAAAATGGCTCCAATAATAATAAGGACTAAAGCAAAAGAACCAATTAATTGTAATTTGTTTTTTCCCATTCTTTTATATTAACCCGAACGGGCAAAAATGTTAAAATATTCATATGTTAAAACAAGGAGAAATTGCCCCAGATTTTACACTACTAGACGAAAACGGAGACCCGCACAGCCTTTCAAAGTATGAAGGAAAATGGGTTCTACTTTATTTTTATCCCAAAGACGATACACCGGGATGCACGAAGGAGGCCTGTGCATTGAGAGACCGCGCAATGGAATACGAAGAGGGCGACGTTGTGGTTTTAGGTGTATCAAAAGATTCCAGCGAATCTCATAAAAAATTTATCTCAAAATACAAACTTCCTTTTACTCTACTCTCTGATCCAGAACAAAAAATTATAAAAAGATACGAAGCAGACGGAGGAATTTCAACAAAAAGAATTTCATATTTAATAAGCCCAGAAGGAATTATTGAAAAAGCTTACGAAAAAGTAAAACCAGAGATCCACGCTGAGGAAGTTCTCGCCGACATCGAAAATCTAAGATAGTCTAAATCTTTCTTGTGTCATATGCCCAATGAAGAAGGGCTTGTCTCTGCCTTGGGCGACAAGAAGTATCCCCCGCTCTACAGTTAGCTTTTATTTGTCCTATATGGCGACGGATAGCATTCCATCTTTTTATTTGGCGAGAATCTTCTTTTGGAATTCGGCGTCCCATATAATACAGGCAATACCACTGAAACCATCCTCGTGGGTCGTGCTCCTCATTAATCCATCCCTTCGCTCTCCAAATAGAAAGTGGTTGTGAAGCATTAATTTTAAATAAATTTATTTCTGCCAAATGTTTTGTTGTCCCCTTTGGGGCAAACTTTGCTTTTGTAAACCAATCCTTTGGAAACTCCTTTACACAGTCTCTCATATAAATTCCGCCAAAAGCACCAAGAGAAAGTATCTGTTTTGGAGTTAAATCTGGCCTGAAATCTGGGTGAAAATTTTTACCGACAGGCTCAACAAGCTCATACTTGTAGCCTTTTTGCATCTTATCTGAAATTTTTACTATTTTTTTATTCATTGACAACTTTGGTTATAAAACTTAGGATTTAGCTATGGTAGAAAAATTACTTAAACTGATATTTATATTCATCCCTCTAACAATCATATATTTCCCGTGTTTTCTGATTGTTAACTATGTAACTCCTATTTGGTCAAAACTTCTAAAAGAGATTTTTGCTCTTTAAAGTTAATTCGGCTTCTCTGGCAGATACCTCTCTCCCCAATACTCTCTCCAAGAGAGTAACATTGCTCTGTGTTCACGACAAAATTTTATAAAATCATCTTCGTTGGCAACAACTCGAGAAAGGTTTTCGCCGTGAGTAAGACCCAGAGCTCGGGCTGAGTTAATGACGATAATTGTTCCCTCTTGATTGCGAAACTCTAACTGAAGGTGAAGATGTGAAATCATTCCTCTTAAATCCCCAGAATTTCCAACCTCTCCAATTATTTTCTTTGATTGAACTTCAATTTTTGGATATGTGTGCTTACTAATTTCACGGAGCATTTTTTGATATGTGGTAAATTTTATTTTTGCGTCTTTGAGATGAAGATATAGACTCGACAAAACAAATCCATCTTCTGTTTTTATTTCTGGATGAGTCATTAGAATATATTTTCCGTTAATACTCGTAAATCCAGAGTACTCAAAAATCCCTTTAGCGACAGGATAAACTTTTGTTCCCATTTTATTTGGAATATCAATTCCTACATGAAAATACCCCGGACTATGAATCACAGGGTGCCATCTATAACCAAAGTAGCCAAAATATGGATCCACTTCTTTGTTTCCTCTTTTTATTGGATGAGAAAGAACTTCTTTTAGTTTTTCATAAATTGGAATCCAAACATCTGGCCTACTTGGATCTGGTATATTTTGCAGTTGAGTGGCTCTACGCCCGTTTCCAGGTCTTTGTACAAAGGCCCCTCTTGTCGATGGTAGAACTTCCATAGGAAGATTATAACATTTTTAGTTTTACACAGACTAAATATTATTTGGTCGTATCTTTGATAATCTTACCGTCAGCCAGGTTTATTATTCTATGGGCCAGACGAGCATATTCCTCTTCGTGAGTCACCATAATTATAGTTTGTCCCTGACGATTAAGCTCGAGAAACGCATCTAAAATTGATTTTGATGTTTCGGTGTCCAGGTTCGCAGTTGGTTCATCGGCAAAGAGTATCTTTGGATTATGAACGATTGCTCGTGCGATTGAAACTCTCTGTTGTTCTCCTCCAGAGAGCTGAGAGGGTGTGTTTCCTTTTCGATGAAGAAGCCCGACCTTCTCAAGAGCACGGTCAGTTTTTTCTCGTGCATCAACAACACTCATTCCTTGCATTAAAAGTGGGACCATTACATTTTCTTCGGCGGTCAAAGATGGAAGAACTGCGTAATCTTGAAAAACATAACCCAAAAAATTAAGTCTGAAATTTGTTCGATCGTCACTTCTTAATTTCTCCACGGATATTCCAGCGATGGTTATGTTTCCAGAAGTTGGATGATCCAAAAGTCCGAGCTGATAAAGAAGAGTTGATTTTCCAGATCCGCTTTTACCAGTTATGGCCATAAACTGTCCTTCAGGAACACTAAAGGTTAAATCATTAACAGCGATGATCTCCGCATCTCCGCTTTTAAAAACTCTTTTTAAATTTTCTATTTTTATAATGTCGTTCATATTTTTATTTATCTTCCCAAGATTGCATCTAGTGTTCTTTGTTTAATAACAATTCGCGCAGGAATAAATCCAGCGATAATTGTGGCAAACATTAAGATAATAATTCTAACAACTGTCCCGACAACCGTGGTGGCAAGTATTCCGTCAGAAAATGGAAAGTCTATCGGGTTCGCGGCGATCCCTGGTTGGATAACACCGAAGACAAGAATCATTCCAAGAATTATTCCCATCGATGCATAGAAAATTGCCTGTAAGATATAGGAGAATTCAATCGCTCTTCTAGACACTCCAATTCCCTTCAGGATTCCAATGTATCTCCGACGGGTTATGGCATTAACGAAAATAACAATAAAAATTGTGATTGAAGCCACAACAAGTCCGATAAAGCTAAACATATTTCCAAGGATAGCAAAGGTTGCTTTGATGTCTTTCAAAAACTTCGGCTGAGCTTCTTCAGAAGTTTGAACTTTGGCATATTTGCCAACTCCACTGGCAACAAGGGCATCTTTTGCGGCAATTGCATCCCCTTCTGCATCCAAAAAGATAGCAATCTCATCAACGTTCTGATCAGTACGCCCTATCATTTTGCGAAGTTCAGAATCAATCATATAAATTCTGGCATCAACTTCCCCTGCTTTTGATTTTATTATTCCTTTAATTGTTACTTCACGAGAGACTCCATTCACAGTCAGACGAACACGAGTTCCGATTTCCGCATCTTTTAATGTTTGAAATCCAGGAGACTCAATCGGAGTGTATTTATACAAAAGATCTTTTCCCACAAGGATACTGTCTGTATCGGAACGATCAAGATATTCTCCTTCAATAACTTTTTCTGATATTCCGGTAACCGAGTCTTCCCTATCTGGATCAATTCCTGCGACAAGACCTGAGGCGCTGTTTATAACCTCTCCTTGTTCAAGTGTGTCTTTATAATTAGATTCTATTTTTCCTCCAGCAGTGTAGCGCCAAGTAAGGGCATCAAAGTGTGGAATACTTTCTGCAATTTTTATTATGTCCTGACTGTTTTCTATAAACTGTCTCTCTGGAAAAGCAGAAATTATCACATCCCCCGTATAACGTTCTTTGCTCGCCTCAATTGATCCTTCAATTAATCCCACCAGAATTCCACTAACCACAACTAGGTTCAAAAAAGTTAGAACCATCACGGAGACAATCAAAGCTGTTGTCCATTTATTCGCTCGTTTTATATCACGGATAGCAAGAAAAAAGCCCACATTGTAGGAAATCTTTAATTCTTCAAACCAGGTCTTCTTCTCGGGCATATTTCAGTCAGTATAACACAGGGAAAACCTGTAAATTTTAGTTTATTTTATTCTCTCTTTTATGAAGAAAAACACTCATGGCAAAAAGTCTTCCGAAAATTACTCCGGCAATAGCAAAAGAAGTAAGCCCCGAAGCTTTAATGGCGTCGTGATAATAAACATTCAATACGTCATTTAAAACAATTCTTAGAACGATGTAAACGACAAAAATACCAAGAGCCGTAAGATCGAGTCTTCCGGTTTTTGCAATCGCCTTTTTGGTATCCCACTCTATTGGCATGCTTCGCCAAAAAATATGGTATCCGGCCAAAAATCCCACTATAAAAATAATTAAGATTGTAAGTAAACTAAAGTTACGAACAAAAAAATCATAAAGCCCAAGTCCAAAAAACATCGCTCCAAGTAAAAACAACCACAGAAGAGTATACCTAAGTCGCTTGTCCATTCTTCCCTCTTTATGAATTTTTTCTAGACTATCTAGTTCCTCGAGCATTTTTGTTTACTAGTTGTTTAAATTAGAATTTCCCCACTTCGATTCTTCACCTTTCACTTCTATTTCTGTTGCGGTTTTACCCAAAGCCTCCTCCGGCGACGCAACATCTCCTGGTGTGACTTCTTTTTTAGACTCTACATCTTTATTTTCTCCCTCAATCATCCCTAATATTTTTTTCTCATTCGGACACTCCAAACCTCCTGCACTCTTTTCAGTTGCCTCAATTTCTTTCTGCTTAGCGTCTATTTTTTGATAAAACTCAACATTTTGCTCTTTATACAAATCTATCGCAGTTTCGGCTTCTTTAAATTTAATAAACAAATCTTTGTTTGCAAAATCTTGATCCTCTGTTTCTTTATTATTTATCAACTGCAACCTTTCACTGAATGTCTTTTCGTCCATTCCACCCGCCCAAATTTCAATCTCAGCTCCAACTTTGGTCGTCTCAAGGTCTATCTCTTCTGATTTAATTTCCAAACTCTCTGGTTGATATTCCAACTCTTCTTTTTCTAGTCTTAGTATTTCAAGCTTTGTCCGTGCTAATAAATTTTCAGCTTCTTGTTCTAAATTAATTTCTTCTTTTTCCGTAGTAGCCTCGGATCCCAGATTTATATTTCCTTCTATGTTTATATTGCTTGTACCATTTATAGAAATAGACCCTCCTATATTTAGACTGTTTTTTGAATTATCTGGCTTTTTTAATCCCTCTAACTTTTTGTATTTTTCTTCCAGAATTAAACTTTTCTGGTTAAGCAATTCAACCTCTGGAGAAGACCTGAGCTCTCCAACTTTTAAAGCCAGTTCGTTTTTTATTTGAATAGATTCAGCTATCTTTGAAAGTAAGCCCTCTGAAACCTCTTGTGATTCTTCTTCGTCTTCACTTTCAGTAGATTCTACCGGAGCATTCTCACTTGGTTCTTTTTGAGACTCTGTGGCAGTTGAACCCTCCTTTCCAAGTAGAGCCCTCTGTTCTTCAATTGAAATTTGTTTTTCGATTAATTTTTGGATTTTACTTCTTGCAGGGGCAACACTTGGTGGATCTTCGTCAGTTGGAGACATTCCGAGTTTCCCTCTCGCTTCATTTAATTTTATTTTAGTTGTCTGAACCCGATCTTTGGTTGAAATAATTTCTTGTTGAACAGAAGAAGACTCCAGACTTAAGCTATTAATTCTTTGTTCTGGAGACATTCCAAGTTTCTCTTCAAGGCCATTTTCTTGTACCTTATTTGCCTCAAGGTTTTTTAATTGTTCGGGCGTGATTGCAGTATCGCCACTAGCTCTTTCTATCATTAAAAAAGTATACCAAAATGACCCCTAAAGAGCGACTGAACTCTTCGCTCCCAGCACACTCCATTTTGTGTGAGTACTTACTTGGGTGCACCCATGCGGGCACACTCCAAAAATATAGTCGTCTTCGACTCCTTATTTTTGGGTGCCTATCGGGAATCGAACCCGAATCGAAGGTTCCACAAACCTCAGTGTTAACCGTTACACCATAGGCACCATACTATTTATTAGCGTTGCGATTGTAGCAAAACTTTTGGAAAAACACCAGAATTAATGAGGCTGAATTACTTTTTTAGAATAATGGCGCTCAACAAACTGGCTTATTATAATCGCAACCAAAAGTAGAAGAATATAACCGACAAGAAGTGGGACGAACGGAACAGCTACTCGACGAAGCGCACCGAGCACAAAAATGAAATACCAAGATGTTATTGAAATCGCTCCAAATGAATAAGACAATTTTCTGAGAACATGAAGCTCCCCCACTTTGTGTTCGTGATTTGCTCCGAAAGAAATATTTACTAATTTCGAAGCGACAACAATATTAAGTAAGAAACCATTTAAGACCAGAACTCCGACAGCGACAGCTTTCACCAAAAACTTCCCTGATGAATTAAGATATTCTGTTTCTGGAAGATATAAAGCAAGTCCGGTAATTATAAGTCCTCCAAGAGCAACCCAGATTATGTGGGAGATGGTTTTCATGACATCATCTTCAAATTCAGATATTTTCAAGTCTCGTAAAAACTTGAAAAAGAAAATATCTGTAACTGTCGCCGCTCCAACACCCACCGCCGCAAACATCAAATGGAAAACTGTAAACAACTTTTTATGATCAAAAAGAAATTCCTTTAAATTAAAGTCTATTGTTAGTGCGGTTGTGGCAAAAATAATAAAACAAAAGAAAGCAGAAGTCAGACACCAGACACACCACTGCTTTAGGACGAAAGCCTGAATTGAGGTTAGGTAGAGTGAAAAAAGGAATGCTGTAGCGGAGGCAAAAAGAGTAATAAAGACAAGCCAGTCAGAATGAACTCCAAAAAACAAAAACAAAACATGAGTAAAAATTACAAAAGTATAATAAAGCATTCCAATCACTTCAAGAGGAATTCCTGCGAAAACGCTAAATCTCGAATGAACAACAGTGTTGCAGTCTGACTTCATCGGACAAACAAGTGGCTTCTTTTCTTGTTTCTTGCTCCAAATATTAAAAGCTAAAAAAAATCCGGCAAAACCGATAAAAATAAGTGATATGTGAAGCAGTCCAGTGAGTCCTAACGATTCCATAGAAATAGTTTATCAACTTTTGCCGCCATTATGAAATCATTTTCTGTTAACCCCCCAACGTTGTGAGTGTAAAACATAACTTTCACATGATTAAAATTCTCAATCAAGATATCTGGATGATGCCCCTCTTCTTCGGCGACATCCGTTATTTCATTTAGGAATTTAACTGCTGTAACAAAATCTTTTACAATCCATTGCTTCTCTATTTTTTGTCCTCCTGGAACAATGCTCCACCCTCTCACTTCTGTGAGAAGCTCAGAAACCTTATCACTAGAAAGCGGACGGATGCTCTTGTCGTGACAAGGAATACATTTTTTATCAGAAAGATTACTCATAATATTGATAGTACTTTTCTTCAATAGAAAAAGCCATTTTGGCAGTCTGTCGAGCAAAGAAGATTCCGAAGACAAGCATTCCAATAAATGCAAAAATAACGACGACCCGCGAAACCCTTCTGTTAACCAGTTTGTTCATAGGAATATTCTAACATGCCAGCTCCGTAGTGGTCGGCCCATTAATATATAGGGGCAAAAGAAAAACCCCGGCTTTCGCACGGGGCTTTAAACTAACATTATGAAATTTAATTTATAACGATCTTTTCGTTCGTACGGGTTCCATCTTCACCGGTAAATGAAACTAGGTATGTGCCTTCACTGAGGTGCTTTACATAAATCTCATTTATTCCGGGCTCCAATGTATATGTTTCAACTACTTTTCCAAGCAGTGTGTAAACACGAACCGAACCTCCGATTTCATTCTGAATAAAAATTTTCTCGGTAGTAGGATTCGGATACATTTTTATAATGGGTTGCCCCGCCATTCGTGCGTCATCTCCTTCGCCGACAAACTCAAATTCTTCGTTACAAGCTTCGCCTTCGAATGGCAACTTACCGGAAACCTTTCCAAGAATTCCGTAAGAATCCATTCGTAAAGAAAAAACTGTTGTTGTAGGATTAAGGTCAATTCCTGCCATAACTATCGGAGCGTAATCAATTACAAGGGACATGTCATTATCAAGGTCCATATCATAATTGAAATATGCAGTATAGAATGCACCCTCTGGGGCTCCGGGATTTCCCACACGGAATTCTCCTTTCAATTGATCAGGACGATTCCCTGCATTTACACTAAAGAAAATTTCCATGCTACAAGTACCTATTTGTTCATATTCATAGATACTTATATCCACCGGACCAGGAGAGGTGGTGTTAAAGAATTCTCTGTCACCACATGACATTGCTGTAGGATTCGAAGCACACTGCCAATAGTGATATAACTTTTCGGGTTTTAATCCCCAAAAATCAATACCAAAATCTCCATAGGGTTGAGTTACAACCACCGGTGAAGAAGTTAATTCTACAGTGTAAGGATCCTCACTTATTTGTGAAAATGCATTAACAGTTGAGTATCCTCCATATTCTTCCACTTCTCCAAAAAGAGAAACTCCTTTTGATGACATACTTGTGGCATATTCAGTTTCAACTTCTGGTTCTTGAAAATCCAGATCATTAGTTTCTGTGAAATATTCACCACCGAAAGCGATAGGGATATCCTCTCCGGGATTATACAGTCGGCCTTCATAAGAAACCTCCATCCCCGGCAACAAGCCTGTTAAAGGGGCTTCGAAGTGAGTATTTGATTCATTGGTAATATAAATTTCACCAATCTCGCCAAACATACCTGGCCCTGCATAAATAAATCTCAACTCAAGTGTGTCTCCGTCCTCAAGCAATCCGGCGTCATACACATGTGCGTGAAGCACGAGGGAAGACTCAGACTCAAATTGAGGCCCAAGGGTTGTTACTGTAACCTGAGCTGACACAATAAATGGCATTGCGAATGCCAATAACGCAAAAATCATTTTTTTCATAATTTAATTGGTTTAAATGAACAAAATTGTTTACTGCTTACATAATAACACATTTAGGTTATTTTGGCAAGCCCACACACTAATCCATTAATGTGTGGGTAAATCTTATAATTAAGACGGATTTTGGCAGATTTTATTGCAAAAAGACCCCAAAATCCCCTTCCAAAAACAAAAACCGCCCTTCGATTTTACTCGGGGCGGTTTTTTAACCAAAAATCTACATTACATTCAAAAACAACATATCTGTTTTGTATTCAGATGCTGGACCAAAGCCAGTTGAATAAAATTGATCAACATTTGCCTCGCCTCCTTCAATTCCCCAGTTTAGAGAACCAAGCAACATCTGAGTAGTGTGGTCAGCATCGGCCTGAACAGAAACACTTAAAGCAAACTCACGACTTTCTCCTTCTGGAACAATATAAGAGAAGTCACCGTCACCCAAGATTCCATCTGTAACTGCAAAGACGCAAGCAATGGGTGTATTCTTTGATTTTGTTCTTAAAAAGTATTCAACTCCTTGGCCGTCTACATTGGCGCTATTTTCTTTACAAGACTTATCAAGGAAAGCATCCCCTCCTTCAGCACTAACCAAAAAAGTTACAACGAAAGTTGCGACATCCTTTTCTCCTGGAGCATCAGCAGGCTCTACAATAACTGCCTCAGAAGAAACAAATTCTGTAGAAATACTAACTCCTCCAAATTCTCCACCCGGCATTCCACCTGGTAAAACTTCGTCAACCAATGTCTCTGAAACAGCCTTTCCTGATTGATCAAGCCCTCTCGCTCCACCTGAAAAGAAAACAAAATATCCAAGAACTCCGACAGCTACAACCAACAGAATAATCTTAATTGAACTGTATTCTGGTTTGTTTAAAATACTCATATTAAAAAATTACTTATTAAAAATACTGACCCTAATATTATACCTTTCCTGTCCAAGTCCCACAAAATAAAAACACCCAAACGGGTATTTTGTTTTGTGCGCGGGAGAGGAATTTCACTACTCATCACTCCGTTCCTGCGTTTTGGACCCTTGCGGTTCCAACAGAGCAAAGCTTCTGCCTCCACCACGGGAAAACTCTCGTTTTCCCGCCTGCCCGCCTCTGGAGGGACCCCTTTCCTGTTCAAGTCCTCGCACAATAAAAAGAGCCCAGAAAATCTGAACTCTTTTTATTTTTGTGCGCGGGAGAGGACTTGAACCTCCACACCTTGCGGCACATCCACCTCAAGGATGCTTGTCTACCAATTTCAACACCCGCGCATGTATCGAGATTATACTTACTTCCCACTCTTTTTCAACTAAAAATCCCCTTTCGGGGAATTTAGTTTTTATTATTCTTTTGAATCTGTTTCTTCTGGTGTTTCTATCGCCTCTTCTTTCATCGCTCCAGCGTCTCCTGAAACAAGGACGGTCTTCATCTTTCTCTTAACATCTCTGATTGCTTTGTCTCGGATATAGTATAGTTTTGATCTTCGTGTTCTTGATTTCTTAACAATTTCAACTTTATCAATTAGTGGAGAATATAGTTTGAAAATTCTTTCAACTCCAATTCCTCCTGAAACCTTTCGAACAGTGAAAGTAGCACCGATTTCGGCTCCATGTTTTCGAGCAAGAACAATTCCTTCAAAAGCTTGAAGTCTTGTCTTTCCTTTATCCTCGATTTTTGACCAAACACGCAAAGTGTCCCCTGAATCAAAGTCGAGTTTCTTTCTTTCTTCTATTTCTACTGGGCTAAATTTGATTGGCATAACGTCCTTTAAGTTAACATGTTTTATCGGCATTCGCAAGTCCTATGGCTTTTTCGAAGTCCTCCGGATATGGGGCCAAAAAATGGTACTTCTCCCCATCCAGTATGAAGTTTATTTCTCTGGCATGGAGGGCCAGTCTTTCGAAACCAAGAGCCTTTTCTCTCTTTGGTGCATAAATTGGGTCAGCAACGATTGGATTATTCAAATGCTTCAAGTGAATTCGGAGTTGATGAGTCCGACCGGTTTTCGGGAAAAGGCGCATAAAGGCATAGTCTCCCCTCTCCACAGAACCTTTTTCTTTATTACTTTTTCCAATCTTCAAAATGGTTTCGTATTCAGTGAAGGCGTCTCGTTCTTCTCCTCTTTTTCCTTTGCCTGTTGCATAGCGACGAATATCTCCCCGACTGCGGGCAATAGATTCGTTCACCGCCCCTTTGTCTTCTTTTGGCCAACCATATGTAAATGCTTCATAAGTTTTTTTCATCTCACGATTCATAAAAAGATCTTTCAGTTTCAAAAAAGTTTCTTGGTTTTTGGCAATTATTAAAATACCTGAAGTATCTTTATCAAGACGATGAACAATGCCGGGACGAGGAATAGCTTTTAACTTCAAGCCACCAGCTTCAATGTTAAACGGTTCACCGACGTCTTTGATTTCCGGATAATTTTCCAAGACCCAGTCAGCTATTGTATACTCATCAGTTTTTCCATCTCCGTGCACAGAAATACCAGCCGGTTTGTTAATAACCAGAAAGTTATTGTTTTCAAAAATTATTGGGATGTTTTTCACTTTCATAATATACATCATAAAAAAAATACCACCGAACTTTTTAGGGTTCAGTGGCTTCCACATGTTTTGGCTCTTTTTTAGAGACGGACTAGATTCTTTCGCATAATCAAAAAATTTAAAAGTTAAAAAATTATTTTAATCGGTGCACCTGGTGCGAACTTCTTGCACCGTGGTGGCAACAACTTTCGTTGTGCTTACCGTGATTTTTCAATAAATTTAATGTTTCTTTGGAAACCTTGTACTCCTCTTTGGGAGGGTTGGCTTCCTGGGTGGTAAAACTACCAACCAGTTTGAATGTTTTTTTATTTGCCATTTAAGAACAAGTTTGGTTACTTAAGTAGTATATCATACCTACAGATTTTGTCAAGCAACAAAAGGGCATATAAAAACCCCTGTTCTGTAGCCAGAATCAGGGGACAATTTCGTGAACAATGCCAATTTCTTTCATTTCTTCGGCATAAAGTAGCTTTTCATTAACCATCAGATCAAAAAAGACCTGGGGTTTCGTCTTATTAAAAGACCTGTCAGAAAAATATTCTGCCTTAGACCAATCTCCTTTGTTGTATTTCTCTTGGGAAATACCTCTGTCTTGTGGGTCCGGTTTTTGCAAATGCCACTGAAACATGGCTCTTTCTTTGGCAAAAACTTTCCTACCGGCAGGCAAAATTAATATTCCCGCCGAGGACGCCTCCTCCTCAACCAAAAAATCCAGACCGGGTTTTAAATTATCGATCAGATTTATTATCTGACTGGCCATATTAACTAAACCTCCTTTAGTCCTAAGTACAACCAAGGGAGCTTCTTTTTCTTTTTCTGAAATAACGATAATGCTTGCAAATATTCCAAGCATTTCCTCATCTACCCTTTGTTTTACAAGGAACACGAGGTCTCTTTTTAAAAGAGGTACTCTGCTTATGTTTGACATTATAAAGCATTTTTTGTTATAATATCACAGTATTCAATAGTGTCAAGTATTATAAAACTAACTAAATATATTATGGAATTTTTGCCAAATGAACTAAAAGAAAAGTTTAATGAAATGACCCCAGAAGAGCAAGCTGATTTTCTTCAAAAAAGAAACGAGGCCCTAAAGATTGCCAGCGCTGGAACAAAAGTTTTTGAAGAAGGATCCGGTGGAGCATTGATGGACACAACAGAGGTAGGACTAGAAGAGATGGAGGCAAGAAAAGATCAACGAGGTGATAACCAACAATAATCTTTACTCAAAAGAAAAAACTCAAACATAAAGTTTGAGCTTTTTCTTTTGTGCGCGGTGAGGGACTTGAACCCCCGACCTTCCCGGTGTAAACGGGTTGCTCTACCAACTGAGCTAACCGCGCATTGTTTTAAAATCTACCCTCCCCTTTGATTGTGCCCTCGGCAGGAATCGAACCCACATTGAGGCCTTAGAAGAGCCCTGTTCTATCCATTGAACTACGAGGGCAAAAGCAAAGAGGAATGTATAACAGATATTTACATTAATTTTGATATGGGTCAACTACCCCACTGTCATTCACTGAGAAAAATTCAAAATTAGCTTTTTTCTGTTCTAATATTCCCATTAGATTTTCAATTGAATTTTGGTTCAATTCTGCAGTCAAAACTTCAGAATCAGACCCTTCTCTGGAGAATAAATTCCTGTCTACCGCCATGAACATGAAAATTCCGAAACCAATAACTAGAACAAAAGATAAAGAAAAGGCAATCTTTATAGTTCTCCATACATGATTAGGGGAAAATATTTTTTTCTTAAAGACATTCTTATTTTTCCCAAAATAACTAAAGTTTATTTTTTTAAAAAAGTTTTTTTCCATAATTTATTTTTTGAAACTTAAAATAACAAGATCCAGGTCGGCAAACCATAACCCAGTCTCTCCGTCTCTGTGTAAAGCAATCCTAGAAAAGTCTGTTGCATATGGAATATTTTCAAGAAGCTTCAACGTTGAAAAAACTTCTTCAAAAGTTCCTCTAGTGGAGAGCAGAATGACTAGCCCCTCTTTGGACGAAGACTTGTCGCTTATGTTAACAATGGAAATTTCTGCCCCAGACGTCTCACTGATATTTTCAATAAAGTTAAGGAAAGCGGGGGTCTCTTCCTCTGTAAGCCAGACCTCTTCAGCAGACAACAGAACTGAGTTTGTTTCTTTAATAGATATTTCTAGCTCCTCAATTTTTTCTTTTGCCAAAGCATTGGCTACTTTTTCTTTTTCTAATTCTGATATTTTTTCAGAATTTATATTGATCATAAAAAGGATATAAGAGAAACATCCAACAAAAAATAAGAATGTAATTGCGGGAAAAATTAAAATTGTTAGATGTTTTTTCATTATATTTCCTTAATATTACATTCAATTATAAAATCAATCTCTTCACTTTTATACAAACTAGAAACCGGTGCAGAAAAATCTTCACATAAGCCACCCTCTTTTAGGGAAGTTGAATATTCAAGTAGTGCCTCCCTGGAATCAGAAACTCCTGAAATTTTAATAAATAATTTATTATCATTCTTTCCAAGGTATATCTCCGATATTTTTATATTTACCGTGTCTGCATCTAGCGCCACCTTGGCCATGTCTGGATAGACCCCCGAAGGAGAAAGACTGGTAATCATGTCTGCTACTTTTGTATTTATCTCTGAAACATCTGCCAATAGCGCCTCAGCTGAGAGGCTTTTTGTATCTTGAGTTATCATACTATTTTCTTTTTCAACCAAATCCTTCTTAATTTTTTGTAGAAAATATGCCGGAAAAGAAACTATTGAAAGAAAGATTAAAATCACAGAACAAAGTATCAACCAAGAAGAAACAGCTCGAATTCTGAGCTCTCTACGAATAGATCTTTTGTAATCTGATGAAAGTAAATTAATCATAAAAAAAGTCAGCTAAAGCAAGTCCCAATGCCGGAGTATAAGAAAGGGCTTCGTCACGTTGAATACTGGGAACTTCATCTTTTAAATCAAAAATATTAACCCAAGGGTTTCCAATTTCTACATCTGTTCGTAATGTACTTTCGAGATATTCTATGAGACCTTTGAGATTTGCATTTCCTCCACAAAATATTATTTTTTCTATTTTGGGACGAATTCCTCCGGCGTCATCCTTGTGTGTATGCCAATAAACATAGTGCTTGTTTATTTCATCTCGAAGTACTCCCACCCCGCTCAATATGGCATTATAAACATCTTTCTTGTCACTTGAAGAGTTAAGTCCTACCTCAAGTTTTAATTTTTCCGCTTCTTCAAAGGTCACTCCGACAGACTTCTCAACCATCCTAGTTAAGGCGAAACCACCCAAATCGATAGAGGTCGTAAACTTAACAGAACTATCTCCAATAATAGAGATTCCTGTTCTTGTCTGTCCGAAATCAACAATCATAAAATACCTCTTATCTCCTTTTGGAATAATTGTACGAGCAATAGCCCCCGCCTCAAGTTCAAAAGATAGCGGGATAAGACCTGCCGACTCAAATATATCCACATAGGAATTCACGAAAGACACTGGAGCAGCGGAAACACTGGCTAGAACATTTTTGCCATCATCTTTTATAACTTCAAAGTCGAATGTCGCGTCTTGAGCTTTAATTGGAATATGCTCTTCGAGAGAAAGCTCAATCGCCTCTCTTACAGCGCTTTCCTTGCCGACTGGAACTTGGATTTCAAAAGAATATATTTGCTCTTCAGGTAAAGATGCCCGAATAAACTTTAGAGACTCTTTCTTCTTTAGGGTTTTTAGAATTTCAATCATCTTCTTCTTGTCTTCAATTTTTCCCGAAACAATAACCCCCGGAGGAACCAGAACTTCTCCGTGTCTTAGAATTTTTAAACTCCCTTTAGATTCAGCAAGCTCGGCATATTTAATAGACTTGTCAGATATATCAAGTCCAACAGACGCCATTCGCAAAAATGCGGGGGTTGGGAAAAATGTTCCTTTCCTTTTTGTCATTAATCTAATTATATTCGATTTTTGGCTTTTAGTATGCCGATGGCTGTGGGTATCAACGACAGGACGATAATCGCGAGGGCGATTGGTAGAATGTAAGAATCAATATTTTCTATTTTTGATCCCAAAAAATATCCGAGAAGTACCATAGACAGAACCCAAATTATCGCACCGATAATATTGCAAAACAAAAAACTTTTGTAGTTCATTTCAACGGAACCCGCGACCATTGGAGTTATCGTTCTCACTCCCGGAACGAATCGAGCGATGATAATTGCCATCGCTCCGTAACGATTGAAGTAACTTTTTGCTTTATCTAAGTATGATTTTTTAAAAAAAATAGAATCTTCTCTTTTAAAAAGAGTTGTACCGAATTTTCTCCCAGTATAATAGCCAACAGAATCTCCGAGTATTGCAAAAAACATTGACCCAATTATAAGGGTTAATAAATCTATTTTTCCAAGAGCCGCAAAAAGTCCGGCTGTAAAAAGTAGTGAGTCTCCAGGGAAAAATATCCCAAACAAAAATCCAGTCTCAGCAAATATGATTGCAAAAACCCCAAAGAGTCCTACGACTTCAATCAAAACATCTGGATGCAAGAGTAGTTCAAACATAATTATCTAACTTTAGAACCAGGGTCTACTTCTGTTTCTGGAACAAGGAAAACTGGACTTCCGTCTTTACCATCAACAGCAAGCAACATTCCATTGCTCTCTACTCCCTTGATTGCTCGTGGCTCTAGATTAACAATATAAAGAAGCTGTTTTCCAACAAGTTCTAAAAAATTCGGATAATATTCTTTGAGTCCCGACACAATCTGGCGATAGACACTTTCCCCTTCTTCGTTCTTGTCACCGAAATCAATCATAAATTTCAAAAGCTTGTCAGCTCCTTCAATCTCTTCGACACTCTTTACAGTGCCGACTCTTATTTCCATTTTTTTAAATTCTTCGTATGAGACTTTTTCCATATTATTATTTTATCCCGTAGTGAAATTTTGACTTGTTTAAATTTTTCGACTTTTATAAAAATACTCTTTTAAGCGCCTTTTTAACAATCTGCCGCCCTGTGTCGTTTTTAGATAACCCTCTCTTCTTGTTGCGTCATCTTTATCCACACAAGCTTCATAGTATACCAATTTCCAGGGTCTAGCTGTTTTTGTAGAAAAATTTAAACCTTGATTATGTTCTTTAAATCTTTTTTTCAAATCAGAGGTAAAACCAATATATAATTCTCTATTTTTCTTACTCTCTAGAATGTATACGTAGAACATAATTCAGTCAAAATTCTACTACCGGACTTACACCATTAATCTTATCTAAGTATCTTTGCAAAATTACTGACGCAACCCGATCATCTTCGTGAGAGATGCCGAGTTTTTCCGGCCTCCCCCCTCTCGTTGTGTTCATTTGCTTTCCCAATTTTTCTAAAATAAAAATTCCTGTTGTAAAAGATTCATTCTGTAAAATTATTTTTTTTCCAGTTAGTACTTCTAACTTCTCAATAAAAACTGAGAGCTCGGAGGTAACCGGATTCTCTTCCTTGTTTCCTTGGAGAGTATCGCCCGAGACAATTTCATTAATTGACTCCTGCTGGCAAATTTTCAAAATCTTCTCCTCTGCCCCATTTCTCGGAATGACTTCAAAGGGAAAAGCTATTCTGCCCTCCTCGTCAGATATAGCGAGTCCTATATTCTTAGTTCCGAAATCAATCCCTAGATATTTCATAATCTGAGTCTACTTTGAAATTGGGTTTTTTACCAGAAAATAAAAAACCGAGCCTCCTCAGATTTTTTATTTTTCCTTTTTGTTATTTATTGAATTCCAGAACTGAATTAATTTATTTGAACGATTTTTATTCTCCTCTCTCATTTTTTCTAGAAGTTTTTGATCACTCTCTTCTTTTGTGGGCATTGGTTTCAGAGAAAACTGAAGTCTGTTTTGTGCTCGTTTTCTTATATTTTCTGGTTTAAACATATCCGCCTCTATTTCGGCTGTTGTTTTGACTCTTTCTGCCGGCTCTCCTTCTAGATTATTTTTTGGAAAAGTTGGTTTATTTAAATTAGCCAAATCATTTCTTACTTCATCTATTTTTTGTTGATTTTCTCTCTCTTTAGCAGAATTATCTATCCTAAAGTTTGGATCTTCATCTTTTGGATAAAAACCTCTTTCCTCTAAGGCTGGCCTAACTCGCTCAAACTTCTCTTCAAAGTTTGGGTCTCCCATTTTGTTTATTTCATTTTTTGCCATTTCGGCGATGCTTTCATTGCTCTCAAAACCTGTAAATTTCATAAGTATATAGTAACAAAAACTTGTTAAAAATCGAAAAATAAAGTAGGCTATTCCACGGAGGGATGGCTGAGTGGTTGAAGGCACCTGTCTTGAAAACAGGAGACTGTGAAAGCGGTCCGCGAGTTCGAATCTCGCTCCCTCCGCCACTACAAAAAACTACCTAATTTAGGTAGTTTTTTGTTTTATTAGAAACAGACCCCTTTCCTTTGTCACCTTTTATAAATCTAAATCGTAAACATTAATTTCTTGATTAATCGTGAACTTTGGCTTAGATAAATTTTTTTGCAAAAATTCAAACATTCGAGAAAGATTTTCTTCGGAATGAGTTAGGTCCATTAAATATAGACATTGTTTTGTCAGCTCAAGAAATGTTGGACTTATTAGTGTTGCAGTAAAAGAGATAGACTTCACTTTTTTATAGCCATAAGGAAAACCATCAATCTTAATCTCTGGATTTGCATTCGAGAAGTTGGCGAGGCTAAATCTCATTACATCACCGAGAAAATCATTGTTTACATCTTCGATAAGGATAATTCTCTTGGCCCCAATCTCTGCAATGGCCGATCGTAGTCTATCCAAATCCCCATCGATAAACTGTTGAACATGCGACATAAACAATGTATTAATAGGCATCAAGCTTTTCATTAGTTGCGTATCAAAAAAATCACCCGTTATTCTTTTATGGGCAAGTGGGATTTTTACGTCTGAGAAATCAAGCACATCTAAATGCACAACTTTCTTGTCAGGAATCACCTCAGAAAGAATGTCAGCAGTTCCGCCCCCAACATCCATAATTGGCTCCTCAAAATAGGACAGGAATTCCTTTTTAAGCAGGTCTTTAATGATTGCGTTCTCGTCACAATAGGTAACCTTAAAATCCTTAACATCATTTGCTGATATTGTAATATTTTTATTATTTATCATATTTATATTTATGATTCATAAGCTGGTTCAAATAATCTTTGACTTTATTTAAATCGAGAGATGCTCCTGTCTTTAATTTTGTTTCAGAATCAATGGAGAAATTGATCTTATAATGCTCTTTCATTTCGAAGTATAAATCAAGAGAGTCTGGGCCAAAACCACCATAAATTGCAATGTCGTTTATCCCCTTAGAAAGCAATTTGTTGATCTTTTTAACCACATTAGTTTTTGAGTCTTGTTTCCCTGTTCCGTGACTATTATCAAGAAGAACAAAAGCCTTATGTCTCAATATTTCCTGAACAAAGTCCTCATTCTCCACCAAATCAAAGTCTCTATCAGAGAGAGGAATATCCACAAGGAAAAACTTGTTTGCATACTTCAGTATCTTTAGATGATCTGTCGTTAAATCATTCAATTGAATATATTTAACAAATGACATTTTTTCACGGATATCCGAAATATCTTTAGTTGGATCTGTAGAAAATTTAAAAGTAAAGTGTAGAATTGGAACAAATCCCTCATAATGCTCAGCGGCCTTAAAAATGGCTTCTATCTTTTTTACTTCCTGTGGATCTTTTAGAATATGGGAATCTGCATATACTCCCATACAAATTTTTAGAAAAGGATCTTTTTTTGAATCAGCCATAAAATCGCCTATTTCAGCAACTTGCTCTGGTGATTCAACATATGAAAATTGATAAAAATAATTACTCTCGTCTTTTCCAAAAAAATGTTTAAATTTTTGTCTCTTTGTCTCAAAATAACGACGATTATAATGATTGCTTTCAATTATTAAAGGAACTCTATCAACAACCTTTATCCCAAGGCGAGAAATCTCTGCAACTTTTGACGGGTTGTTTGTAATAAGTCTTATCTCTTTAACATTAAGATTATCTAAAACCTTTTTTACCCAAGAATATTCCCGATAGTCTGGCTTGTGACCCAAAAGTATGTTGGCCTCGTGTGTGTCATAACCTTTATCTTGTAACTTGTATGCTTTAATTTTTTCATAAAGACCAATACCTCGTCCTTCTTGTCTTAAATAAATAAATACACCATTGCCACTTTCCGATATCATAGAAAGGGATCTATCTTTTTGTTCACCACAGTCACATCTGTAACTATGAAAAACATCCCCAGTAATACACTCACTGTGAACACGAACAAGAACCGGCTTTGTGATATCTAAATTTGGGGTTTGAAGAAAGATTATTTCTTCTCCTTTTTTCTGATTCCAAACACCAAAAGAAAAAGTTCCATGTTTTGTTGGAAGTTGGGTTATTACGATGTTTTTTTCTAAAGAGGAGTTTTTTTCTAAAAAACCAACATGAATAGCCTCCACAGGAACGCTGTACATATCCGAAAGGATTTTTGCTTGGCTAAGGGTTAATTCTTTCATTCCCGACTCTATAAGGACATATGTAGGGCGAGAGACGCCTATACGACTAGCAACCTCCTTTTGAGATAAATCTATTGATTTTCTCAGTCTTTCTAACAACTTTTGCTTTCTTTCCATATTATTATAATTATATACTATGTAAAAATATTTGTCAATAGCTGTGTAATATATTATTACATAATACCTTTTATTAGAAACAGACCCCTTTCCTTTGTCACCTTTTCGTTCTAAGCTCGTTATATGACTAGAGAAGAGGAAAATAGCGATCTAAGGAGAGATTTGGACCGTCTGATGAACGGAGAAATCGGAACCTATACCCAAATATACGAGAGGCTATACTCGCCCCTCTTCCGATACGCCCTTTCAAAGCTTCGTTCTAGAGAGCTTGCGACCGACCTAACTCAAGATGTTTTTATGAGGGTTTTCGAAAAAATAAAGGCCGGGCAAGTAAAGGAAATCTCCAAGTCATACTTTTTCCGATCAATCCAAAATTCAATAATTGACCACTGGAGAAGCAAAGACCGTCTAGTTATCCGAGACGAAGAACTGATAGCAAAGGAAGCTGACAGAACTGGAGAATCAATGAAAACAGAAAACACAGGACTCCTAAGGGCGATAAAAGAAGAACTCGGGAAACTGAAAGACGCCGAACGAGAAGCGATAGAACTGAGATACTTTGGAGAGTTAGAGATAGAAGAGATTGCGGACATTATGGGAAAAAGTGAAGTAGCAATAAGACAGTTGTGTTCTCGAGGAATAAAAAAGATTCGAGAAAATAAATCAAGCATAGAAAAATATTTATGATAAAAAAAGAAGAAGACAAAATTGAATATGCGTTTAAGAAAATAAACATCTTCCTCTCTCCAGATAGAGATAGTTTTGATTTGCTTATACAAAAAATAATCAGAAGTGGTGCGACTAAACCAAAAGCAATAAAAAGCCCTTACTCCTCCCCTGTTTGGTTTCTTGAAAAGAGATTTGTTCTTTTTAAGATGGCTCCGGCAACCCTGGTTTTGGCTATCGCCATATTCGTGGGCCTGCCGGAAATAACCAACAACAGCGAGACGGGAATAACAACAGAGATAATAAAAGACCTAGGAAATGAGGAATTTTCTTTTTCTTCTAGTGAAGAAGAGGACGCGCTTTTTAATGAAATAGAGAACTCAGACTTTGACGAACTAGCTAGTCTAAATTTTTATGAAGAATAATATGAAAAAAATAATAATTACGTCTTTCATATTTATGTTTTTCCTCTCCCCTTCTGCCGAAGCGGCCAGATTTGAGTTTGGAAAAAATATAATGAAGAGACAGAAGGCCAATGTTATATCTTCAGAAGCATCGAGAGATTGTGAGAGAATCGAAAAAATATCTGAAAACTTTTCTTCTAGAGTAAACGGTCTGTCTTCTACAAAAAATGCTTCTTTGGCTGAAAAAACTTCTGCATTACAAGAAGCTTGGGCAAAAGAAGACTCTATCGTTAACGAAAAAAGAGAGGAGATAAAATCATCGATAGAACAAAAATTTACCAAATTGGAAAAAAATATTCCTGAAGAAAAGGCATTAGATCTTCAAGTTTTTGAAAACAAAATCTTTACGGCCATTGAAAAAAGAAACTCCTCTATTTCTAGCGTAAATGAAGAGTATCGAGGAGCTATAATATCTTACCTTTCTGAATATGGGACAAAGAAAGAAACATCATTTGAATCATTTGAGAAAAATGTAGAAGATAAAATTATTGAAGCAAAGAAATCGTGTCAGGAAAACAAAGACTTCAATATTGGAGAAGTTGAAAAAATAATGAGAAGCGAGAAAGATGGCATCCAAAGCAACCTTGCAGGAGAGCATTTCCGAGAATTTGCTGAAACAAAAAGAAAAGAACGAGATCAAAAAATTCTAACTATAAAAGAAACTTTCGATAAAGAAATAGGAGACGCCAAAGAAGATTTCATAAACTTTTAGTGCAAAAAGCTTCCGAAGTGTTAAAATAATACCAGATGGGAAACATATCTTGGATTGGGCACGAATATGAAAGAAAAGACAGAACAAACGACTGGTTTTGGCTTGTTGGGTTAATTGCCATCTCGGGAATAATAATCTCAATAGTTAATGAAAATATAATGTTTGCAATATTTATTTTGATTGCAACCGTTTGTTTATTTTTCTTTTCAATAAGAAAGCCAGACGAGGCTACATTTCTAATAGACGAAAAAGGTCTACACATTGATGAATTTGTTTATTCTTACTCAACACTAAGGGCGTTCTGGATCAAGGAAGACAAACGAAGTCTGTTACTGGATTCAAACAAAGCCATGATTCCCCTTATCTCAATACCAATACCTGAGAGTGTTGACCTCCAAAAGATCGAACAAGTTCTGTCTGGATATCTACCAAAAAAAGAAATAGAAGAAAGTTTTTTTGAAGAAGTACTGGAGAGGATTGGATTCTAAATACTAAACAATCTGACTTACTGTTGTTTTTTTGCCCAAGTAACTATTTCTCCAGCTAATTCATCTCCTACGCCGTCAGGCTTGTCAGCTAGTTTATTTCTAGTAAGAAAATACTGTTCACCAGAAATGTCTATTGAAAATGTAAAATTTCCCCCGCTATAATCAATTCCTAAATTACTAGCACTTTTTCTATTAATCTTAGAATCCTCATATAATTCTTTTAAGTACTTAATTAAATATTTATTTTGTTCTGTTTCCACAATAATTAATTATATTATTTATCTTTTGTTGCCTCTTGGGAAATAAAAACAACTGTGGTTGCAAGAAATCCAAACATAATACCTCTTATTAAACCCTCAAGACCAAAAATTAATAAACCGACAAAACCACAAAGCCCCATTACTAAACAGGCAGTTTTTATAGATGTATCCTTTTCCATGTTTTAGTTTATTGTTTTACTTATTCTGTAATTTTTAACAATCCATTGATTGTAATTAGTATTATACAACGAAAAACATACCATTGATAAACCCTAGATATTTTTTATTATAGTGACCCCGCCAGGAGTTTCGCCCCCACACCAATTTTATTGGTGTGGGGGCAAGCCTGGAAAAAATTGTGTGTTTATTAAACCATATCAGAACCTATTTTCAAAACAAAGTATCATAGCGTTCCCCGCGCGCTGAAGCGCCTCTGTGCGAAGCACAGAGCTTCTGCTGAAGCAGAAGTACGGGGAAACGCTCTGCACACCACACAATCTTTTAAAAAGGATGTGGTGTGCAGAAATGCAAATGCGGAACGCGAGCGAAATTTTGCGAAATGCTGGGGGTTTGGGGGAAAGTATTTCGCAAAATTTGCTTCGCGTGCTTTGGGATTTTTTGGCGGGATTTTGGCGGGGCGGGCAACTGGAAAAAATACTCATAAAATGATAAAATCATTTTATGGACGATTACGAACAGATACTAAAAGAAGCTCAAGAAAACGACGAAGTCGTTGCTCTTGTTTTGTTGGGTTCCAGAGGCAAAGGATTTGAAAATGAATACTCTGATTACGACATGATAATGATTACAAATGATGAGGGTACTGATTTAATAAAAAAATATAAAGATAAAAAATTAGACAATATTGATTTAACTGTTAAGTCACTATCTGACTTCAAAAATTTTGCCAATTGGGAAACTCCTGAATCTTGGGACAGATACAATTATGCCCATGTAAAAATTATTGTAGATAAAACAAATGGAGAATTGGCAAAAATTATTGAAGAAAAAGGTTATATTCCAAAAGATAAGCAATCAAAATTTATTGACTGGTGGATTGATGGATATGTGAATGGTGTATATCGTTCCGTAAAATGTATCAGAAATAATAATGCTTTTGGTGCACATTTGGAAGCAGTAAACTCAATGCTTGATTTGCTCACTCTTGTATTTGGTATGAATGGCAGACATAGACCATTTCTTGGTTATGTAGAGAAAGAATTAAAAATGTATCCTTTGCAAAATCTTCCATGGCAACCTGAAGAATTTGTAGAGAAAATTAAATTTGTTTTAGAGACAGCAGACTTGAAAACTCAACAAGAATTGCTTTCGGGTATTGAAAAAATGAGCCGAGAAATGGGACACGGACATATGTTTGACGGCTGGGAAGGAAAAGATAAATGGACAATGGAATTTGAACCGAAATAATATTATGCAAAAAAACAAAGGAAAAAGAATTTTTATAACTGGTATTCCAACATCGGGAAAATCATATCTCGCGAAACAGCTCGCCGACAAAGTCGGCGGTATTGCTGTTTTGTTTGATAATTTTCGGGAAAATCTTGCACAAGAGGAGCAATACAAAAAATGGA